>JAITIQ010000189.1 GCA_031279425.1 Accumulibacter sp. | reverse complement strand
GGAAAGTGAATTTCAAATGATAACACAGGCCATCGAACCCTCCCCGCAGCATTTCCGGCATCTGCCCTTGAGCAGGGCGATCGCATACGCAAATGTCGTATCCGGGCGATCGCCGGTGTGACGGGCGGTAGACGAATCTTCGGTTCGAAGTTCAGGCGGTCCTTTCCCGCGCCGAAATTCAGCAAAATACTCCAGGACGTGATCGCCTTGTCCGTTTCCTTGCAAAATCCAAAGGCGATGGCCCTGCGCATCGGCATGCCGTGCTATATTTCACTGCTCTCTGTGTCTCGGCGGGTTCATGTTCGGGATGCAGGGAACGCAACAGGTATCCGTGCCGCGTCAGCGGCCGGATGAAACGGGAACAGGGTGCGTGGTTTTTCCACAAGGCCCTGACTGCCCCCGCAACGGTAAACAAGTGCAGGCGCGTTACGGCTGTGGATCAAGGAAACAGCCAGTCACTGGATTTCGGCATGTGTGGCATCACATGTCGCGTGTCCGGGAAGGCGGCGCGCTCCAACATCATCGTGGTGTTGACTTGTCAGTCCGGAAACCGGCCTGTTGTGTCTTTCGCTGTTCCTCCCACCGGGGGAACTCGTTGCAACAGACCGTCTACGGGGAACTGGACGGCGGCAATCGCCATCATTTGTCATGAATGACAGGATTTGTCGCTGATCGGGCGTGGACGGTGCAAACCGGAGACGACCATGCAAGACTGGCAATTTCCCGCTCCTGATTTTTCACCGCGCCCATTTGCCTCGTCCTGGGCCGCGCGTTCGCAAGCCGATCTGCCCATGCGCGGGCCGACCCCGTGAGCCTCCGGGGCGGCGTCGGTCTGGCGCTCGCGGATCTGGCGTGGGGCCTCGCGGCAGCGGCGTTCGGCGGCGAACAGAGCGGCGGACAGCCGCCTGCCGCGTATCAACCGGTCACGGTACAGGTTTGCGGCGCGCCGGTGCGTTTCGACGCGCCGCCCAGGCGCGCGGTCACGCATGACGTCAACATCACCGAGATGTTTCTGGCGCTCGATCTGGGGGATCGGATGGCAGGCTACAGCGGGATCCGTTCCTCCAAGACCGTCGCGCCGGAGTATCGCGCCCAACTGAAAAGGCTGCCCCTGCTGTCGGACAAGGGCCTGAGCCTGGAAGCCCTCGTCGGCGCGGGCGCGGATTTCGTTTTCGGGGGCTGGGGCTATGGCTTTCAGCCCGGTGAAGTCACGCCCGAAACGCTGGCGCGGTTCGGCATTCAGTCCTACATCCTGGGCGAGTCCTGCATTCGTGTCGGTATGCGGCGGAAGGTTTCGCTGGAAGACACCTTCGACGACCTCCTCAATATGGGCCGCATTTTCCGGGTTGAAGCGCGTGCCCGCGCTTTTGTCGACCGCCAGCGGGCCGAACTGGCGGAAATCGGCGCGGCGCTCTCTGACGTGAAGACCCGCCCGCGCGTCTTCGTCTACGATAGCGGCGAAGCCATCCCGCTGACCACCGGCCGCTTCGCCATGCCGCACGCGATGATCGAACTGGCGGGTGGCGCGAACATTTTTGCCGATCTGGGCAACAGCTGGATGCGGGCCAACTGGGAAGACGTCATCCACCGCGACCCGGAGTGGATCGTCATCGTCGACTACGGGCAGCCCAACGCGGCGGGCAAGATCGCTTTCCTGCTCGCCAGGCAGGAACTTGCGCAGGTGACGGCGATCCGGGAACGCCGCTTCGTCGTGCTCGACTACGCCGCCGCCACGCCGGGACCGCGCAATGTCGAAAGTGTCCGCGCGCTGGCAAAAGCCCTGCATCCCGAAGCGTTCCGCTGATTCCCTGCCATGCCGTCCCGCCGTCTCGTCCTGTTGCTGATGTTCCTGTGCCTCCTGCTGCTGGCCTCGATCAATCTTGCCATCACGCTGGGGCCGGTCGAGATTTCCAGCGCCACCACATGGCGGATCGCGTATTCCGAGGCGCTGCGCCTTTTCGGCCTCGATTCGCCCGTCGGGGAATGGACGGTGGCCCAGTACAACATCGTCTGGCGGATTCGCTTTCCCCGGGTATTGCTGGCCGCGCTGGTGGGAAGCGCCCTGGCCGTGGTGGGCGTGACCATGCAGGCGATGGTGCGCAATCCGCTCGCCGACCCCTACCTGCTGGGCGTCTCCTCTGGCGCCTCGGTCGGCGCGGTCAGCGTGCTGGCCTGGGGCGCGTTTGCCTTCGCCGGCGGCCATGCCTTATCCCTGGGCGCTTTCCTCGGCGCGGCGCTCGCTTGCGCGCTGGTGTATCGGGTGGCCGGGATACACGGCCATCTGTCGGCCGCGCGCCTGATTCTGGGCGGTGTGGCCGTGGGCTATTTCCTTTCCGGCCTGACCAGCCTGATGACGCTGACCTCCGATCAGCGCGAACTGGCGCGATCGGCGCTTTCCTGGATGCTGGGAAGCGTGGCGGGTGCGCAATGGAGCCATCTGGGCCTGCCGTCCCTGGCCTTGCTGGTCTGCGCGCTCGGGCTGTTTTCGCAGTCCCGCGCCCTGGACGCGCTGTTGTTGGGCGATGAAACGGCCGCCACGCTGGGCGTGGACGCCGTCCGGATTCGCCGCGCCCTGTTTCTGATCGCGTCTTTCCTGACCGGAATCATGGTGGCGGTCAGCGGCGCGATCGGCTTCATCGGCCTGATGGTGCCCCATGCCGCGCGGATGCTGATCGGTTCCGGGCATCGCCGGGTGTTGCCGGTCAGCGCCCTGGTTGGCGCGATCTTCCTCATCTGGGTCGATGTCGTTGCCCGCATCGCGTTCCAGCCCGTCGAAGTCCCGGTCGGCGTGATCACGGCTCTCTTGGGCGGGCCGTTCTTTGTCTGGCTGCTTTGCCGTCATGGGCGGACGCCGGGGATGCGGGCATGAGGCTGGAAACCGATGGCCTCCGCTGGGAAAAGGCCGCCCGGCGTATCGTCGACGAGGTTTCGCTGCATGTGGCCCCTGGAGAATTCGTCGGGCTGATCGGCCCCAACGGCAGTGGCAAATCCTCGTTGCTGCGCATGATCTATCGCGTGCTGCGTCCCAGCGCCGGTTGGGTCGCGCTGGACGGGCAGTCGGTGTGGCGTCTGTCGGCGCGTGAAAATGCTCGGCGCATGGCGGTGCTCGCGCAGGAAAACGACGGCGAATTCGATTTCAGCGTCCGCGAGATGGTTTCGATGGGGCGCACGCCGCACCAGGCCTTCTTGGCCCAGGAACACGCCGAGGACCGCCAGGCGGTAGCCGCGGCTCTCCTGCGCGTCGGCGTGGCGCATCTGGCGGAACGTTCCTTTCTGACGCTTTCCGGCGGCGAAAAACAGCGCGTCCTGATCGCGCGCGCCCTCGCCCAGGAGGCCCGCGTCCTGGTGCTCGACGAGCCGACCAATCATCTGGACGTTTACCATCAGTTTGAAATCATGACGTTGATTCGCGGCCTGAAGGTGAGCGTCATCGCCGCGCTGCACGAGCTGAATCTCGCCGCGCATTACTGCGACCGGCTATACCTGATCGACGCCGGCAGGCTGGTCGCGCATGGCCCTCCGGTGGAAGTCCTGACGCCCGGAATCATCCGGGCCGTGTATCGCGTCCGCGCCGAAGTCGCCCTGCATCCCGTGACGCGCAAGCCGGGCATTCATTTCCTCCCGGATGAAGCGGCCGGCCCGCCCGCGTAGGCCCGGCCAGAGGCGTCCCGCCTCAGAACTTCAGTTCCGCCACGAGCTCGAAACGCCGCGGTTCGCCCAGGATGAACTGGCTGTTGTAAGACGATGCCGCATAGACCTTGTTCGTCAGGTTGCGCGCGATCAGCCGGAAAGTCGTCCTGCGGTCGTAGTGCCATGCGAGGCTCGCGTCGGCGACCGTATAGGCCGGGATTTCGGTGGTGTTCGCGTTGGAGGTGAAACGCTTCCCGACATAACGCAGTCCCAGCGAGCCTTGCCAATCGGCCAGGCGGTAGTGCCCCCAGAGGTTCGCGGTATGGCGCGGAACGAGTTGCGGCCGGTTGCCATCGCGCGAGACGCCCCCGGCTTCGATCAATTCATCGAAACGCGCTTGGAGCAGGGTGTAGTTTCCTTCAAAACGCCAGTTTTTCGTCGGCGAAATCGCGGCGGCCAGTTCGACGCCCTGCGAATGCTGTTTCCCACCCTGGACAGACAGGGCTGAATTGACCGGATCGCGAGTAATGATGTCCTTCTTCTCGATGCGGAATACGGCGGCTGTCCATTCGCCAAGGCCGCCGGGAAGAGTCTGTTTGATCCCGGCCTCGACCTGGCGTCCCTTCGTCAGATGAAAGCGCGCGTTGGTCAAGTTCGCGGTGATCAGATCCGCCACGGGGTCGTGCCCCGCGCTGTACTGCGCGTAGAGGCTGGTGTCGCGCGTCAGGAAATGCGTGAGGCCGACGCGCCACGCGGTGCCGTTGACCTTGCGATCGCTGTAATCGTCAGCGCCTCCGGGAGAAAGGAGGTTGTCACGCGAGACCTTGGAAAAATCGCGGCGAATTCCAGCCAGGAGTTGCCAGCGATCATGGAATTTCCACGCGTCTTCGGCATAGAAAGCGTTGAAGGTCGACGCGGTCTCCCATTTCGGCTCCACCGCATTCAATGGCGTGGTGGAACTGGTCCAGTAGTACCCGTGGTCTGGATTGGTCGCCGAAACGATCGAGTTGCCACCCCAGGGCGAATTGTTCGTATGCTTGAAATCAATCCGCGCGGTCTCCCACCCGAAGACGGCGCGGTGGTTCGCCACCTCGACAATGCCTTCAAGTCGGTTGCCGGTCTGTTCCAGATCGTGCCGAATGTACAGGTAATCACTGCGAGCCACCGTATTGGGCAGCGTGCCGAAATTATATGCCTCGATGTTTTTCCACGTCCGCTTGGATTCGAGGTAATACAGCTCGTTGTTGACGTTCAGCCAGTCGTTTACACGCCAGTCGGCTTTCGCGCGCAGACGAATCTCTTCATAGCGGATGACCGCGTCGCGCGCGTTGTAGCTTTCTTTTTTCAACGATTTGTCGATATGCTGGTTGGCGCCCCAGGGGATACCGTAGTAGCGGTCCGGGCGATCAAGGCTGTAATCGGCGATCAGGTCGAATTTCAGATCGCTGTTCGGCTGAATGCGGAAGGTGCTCATCAGTTTTCCGCCGCGCGATTCGCCCAGATCGTGCCAGCCTTCGTTATGAAAGCCCAGCGCGTCGACGCGGTAACTCGCTATCGCGCCCAGCGCGCCGCCCGCGCCGACGCCCATGCGCTTGTAGCCGTCCGTGCCGAGACCCAGCATGATCTCCTGCTGCGATTCGCGGGTCGGCTGCTTGCGGATCGCGTTGATCGTCGCGCCGACCGTGCCGGAACCCAGGACGACGGACGCCGGGCCGCGCACCACGTCGAAACGCTCGTATCCCCACGTGCTCGAAGGGTAGTTGATCGTTCCCGACGCGGTCTGAATGCGCACGCCGTCTTCGGCGACGGCGACCGATTGCACGCCGGAAAAACCGCGGCTCGAAAACGACAGCCCGCCATTTCCGGGCGAGGGCCTGACCGAGAGACCCGTCGTCCGCGTGATCGCATCAATGATCTGCGTATCGCCGCGCTCGGCGACCGTCTGGCTGTCGATGCTTTCCAGACTGGCCGGGAGTTCTTTCGCGGCAAGGCCGGTCCGGCTGCCGGTCTGCGTCGGCGTCGACAGGCCCAGCGTCGCCGTTTCGGGGCTGGCGGTCACCACCACTTCGCCGAGCGTGGGAAGGGCGGTCTGCGCCCACAGCGGGCAGGCTCCGCCCAGCAACAACAGGGTGGAAGGGATCAGTTTCAGGGATTTGAAAGGAAATGATAAGGGAAATGATTGGTGTCTCACGGCATGCTCCAGTCGAGACCGTCCACATGCGAACGACAGCCAGGGATCGCAAAAGAACGCCGCGATGACGATTGCCGACGCCCGCTTCCCCGCGGACGGTCTGTTGCAATGACCCGCGCGGCAGGGAATTTACCACGCGAGTGTTCCAACAACAGGCCGGTATCCGGACTCGCAAGCCGGCATCGAAATGCCGAAACGCGCCGCCTTCCCGAACCGCCGGCACGACGTCGAAAACGTCATACCCTGTCGATCCAGTGGCGGGTCCGTTTCAGAGAAACGGACCCGGCACGCCTACGCTTGCTTACCGTTGCGGGGGCAGTCAGGGCTTTGCGCGAACACGCACCCTGTTCCCGTTAACCCTGCCGCCAGAGGCGGCGCGGGCACCCATTGCTTGTGATTTGATCGTGGCGGCGAGAACGCCGTGACGATCGAGACGGATTATATCAAGAAGCCGAGCCAGTGAAACAGAAATCAGCAGCGCCGGCAATTTGCGGGCCGACCACGACCACGTCGTGATTCAGGGAAAGGGCGGCGCGTTCCTTCATGGTTCCGCGATAGATCAGTTCGAAGAGGGGAAGGAATGAGGTCACCCCTTCTTCTTTGGAAACGCGATCACATTGGAATTCTGGCGCGTGATCTGGAGCGCCTTGCGCTTCTCCTGCGAGACAGGGCGCGGGATGCCGTCCTCGCCGATCATACAAGGAAGTGTGCTGATAAGGCTTTTTCATGAAAGCCTCAAGGAATTCAGTAGGACGCATGGTTTCAGCCATGTCCTTGATGCCATATAGATTCTCTTTCACATTCAAAACGTCATAATCAAACAACCAATTCAGATAACCAATTCAGATTCCAGTTGGCAAGATTAGATTTCACATTAAGCCCGAAGCCACTGAAGCGCGTCCGCACCCAAGGTCGCTGACTCAGCGGCCCGAACCTCTTCCCGAACCTACCGATCCGAATCAGCCCCTATAATCGTGCTTTCCTGTCCGACCCATCGCGAGCCGATCATGAAGAATCTTTCTGCGCGAAAAACAAGATTGTTCGGATACCTGTCGCTGGCGGCCGTGCTGGCGTGCTCTGCGGGCGCCACGGGCGCGCTTGCGGCCGCCAGCGTTCCCGATGCCCTCGCGCCCTGGCGGGACTGGGTGCTGCACGGCCAGGACGCCCGGCTCTGTCCGCAGGTGGCGGGCAGGCATGCGCGCGAATTCTGCGCCTGGCCGGGAGAACTGAGGCTCGACGCGCGGCCGGACGGCGCCTCGTTCGATCAGTCCTGGGAAGTGCTGCGCGAAAGCGCCGTGCCCCTGCCCGGCAGCCGCAGGCACTGGCCGCGGGAAGTGACGGTCGACGGCCGGGCGCTGCCCGTGCTGGATCGGCGTGGTGTGCCGGTGGTGTGGCTCGGGCCGGGCGCGCATGCGCTGCGCGGCGAGATCCCGTGGCCGGCGCGCCCGCAGACCCTGAACGTCCCGGAGGGCGTGGCGCTCGTCTCGCTCGCGCTGGACGGCAAGCCGGTACTGCCGCTGGAACGGCGGGGCGCCGCGCTGTCGCTGGGCGGCAGGGAGGCCGCGGCGGGAGCGCGCGAAGGGGACAGCGTCGATCTCACGATCCATCGCAAGCTCGCTGACGGCGTGCCGGCGACGCTGACCACCCGCGTGTCTTTCAAGGTCTCCGGCAAGGCGCGTGAATTGAGCGTGGCGGAGATCCTGCCGGCGCATTTCGTACCGGTACGTGTCGTCTCGCCCTGGATGGCGCGGCTGGACCCGGACGGCCATCTGCGGGCGCAGGCGGCGCCGGGACTGGCGACGGTCGAAATCGAGGCGCGCCTGGCCGAGCCGTTGACGGAGGTCGCCCCCGTGCTGCCGCCGGAACGCCCGCAGGAAGTCTGGAGCTACCAGGCCGCGCCCGACCTGCGCGTCACCACGGTGCCGCCCGGCGACGGCCTGCTCGCCGTCGATCCGAAGCAGGCGGGCGTCCCCGGAGACTGGCTGTCGCTGCCCGCCTTCGCGGTCGGCGGAGGCGCGCGCATCCGGGTCGAGGAACGTTCGCGCGGGCAGAGCGAGGCCGAGGCCCAGCGCTTGACGCTGCGGCGCGAAATGTGGCTCGATTTTTCCGGCGAGGGATTTTTCGCGCGCGACCACATCGAGGGCGAGATGCGGCGGGGCTGGCGCTTCGACGTGGCCCGACCCTACACGCTGGAACGCGCCGGCAGTCCCTCACCGCTGCTGGTCACGCGAGGCGCCGACGAGCGCCTGACCGGCGTGGAATGGCGCGAGCCCAGGGTCGCGCTCGACGCCGGCGTGCGTCTGGCGGCGGGGCCTTCCGGTCTGCTGCCGGTCACCGGCTGGCAGCAATCCTTCGACCGGGTCGATGCCGTCCTGTACCTGCCTTACGCGTACCGGCTGATCGCCGCGCCGGGCGCGGACGAGGTCTCGCCCAACGTCTGGGTGGAACGCTGGACGATCCTCAACATTTTCCTCGCCGCCTTCTTCACGCTGCTCGCCTGGAAACGGTTCGGCAGGCTGGGCGGACTCGCCGCGGCCGTCTATCTGGCGCTGGCCATGCCGGAGCCTTCCGCGCCGGTGTTCTCCCTCGCCACCGTGCTCGTCCTGTCCCTGTTGCGCGAGGCCGTTCCCGCGGGGCGCCTGCGCGGGCTGCTCTCGGCGGGCGAACGCATCGCCCTGCTGTGCCTCGCGCTCATGGCGCTCATCTTCATTCCGGTGCAAATCCGCTGCGCGCTCTATCCGCAGCTCGAAACCGGCGGTACCGAAATCGAATACGTTGCGAAAACAAGCATCGTGACCCCGGAAGCGCGCCGGGAAAGCGCGGCGAGGATGGCGCCGCCATCGAAGCCCGCCACGGTGATGGCGGCGCCGGCGCCGTCTCTGTCGACGGGCAGAATCGCGCGCCGGTCCGACAGGAACGAACGCGAGCTCATGGTGAGCGGCGACAGGGTCGCGTCCCTTGTCCAAGCGGACGCGTCCCTCAGCCGGGCGCGTTACGCCCAATCGACCGTGACGCAGACCGGCGGCGGGGAACCGGCCTGGCGGCTGGGGAATGAATACCACCTGCACTGGTCGGGGCCGGTCGCCGAGGCGCAGAACGTGCGTCTGCTGGTCAGTCCGCCCTGGCTCACGCGCTCGCTGCGCGTGCTGATGGTCGCGCTCCTGGCCTGGCTCGTCTGGCGCCTGGCCCGCCTGGCCTTTCCGGCGGGCGCCTCCCCCTCGGCCTGGCTCAAGGGCCGCGCCGCGCCAAGCCTGCTGGCGTCTACGGCATCCGGCCTGTGCCTTGCCGTCCTGTTCGCCGCGTCCGCTTTGCCGGCGCCGGCCGCCGCCGAACCCGCCTTCCCGCCCGATCCCCTGCTGGAACGGCTACGGGAACGCCTGCTCGAAGCGCCCAAGTGCGCGCCGGCCTGCGTCGACGTGTCCGACGCGCGCCTCGACGCTGGCGCGCGTACCCTGCGCGCCGCGCTCACGGCGCAGGTCGAGGCCGCTGCGTCGCTGGCCCTGCCGGAGCCGGGCGAATACGCCAGCCTGCGCGCGGCGGAGGTCGACGGTGAAGTCCGCCCGGTGCTGCGTTTCCAGGAACTCAATTACCTCACCCTGTCGCGCGGCATCCATCAGGTCCGGCTCGAATACGACCTTGCCGGCGAGACCGCTTCGCTCACCTTCCCGATCCGCCCGGCGCGCATCGAATTCTCCGGCGCCGGCTGGCGGGCCGAAGGCATCGACGAGGACCGCCTGCTGGGCGAGACGCTGAATTTCTCGCTCGACGAAAAAGCGGCCGCCGGGGAAACGCCGGAACGCGCGGCGCAGCAGTTTCCACCCTTCGCGCAGGTGTGGCGCCATTTCGATTTCGACCTGGACTGGAGCGTGCGTACCGAAGTCCGGCGGATCGCGCCGGTCGAAGGCGGTTTCACGCTGCCGGTGTCGCTGCTGCCCGGCGAGCACGTCACCACGCCCGAAGTGAAGGTGCAGGACGGACGCGCGCTGGCGGTGTTCGCCGCGAACGCCGGAACCGCCGCCTGGTCGGCCCGGCTCGACCGGGCGGAGCGCGTCGAGCTCGTCGCGCCGCCCCTCACGGATCGCGCGGAAATCTGGCGCGTCGCCGTCAGTCCTTCCTGGCATCTGGAGTGGAGCGGCGTGCCGGCGACGCTGTCCGGCGCCGGGCAGGAGCAGGCCATTTTCGAATTTCATCCCCTGCCGGGCGAAAGGCTGACCCTGACCCTGACCCAACCGGCCCAGATCGAGGGCCATCTGCGCGCCATCGATCGCGTGCGGCTGACGAACCGCGTCGGGCAGCACGCCAGCGAGGTCACGCTCGAATTTGGCCTGCGCGCGAGCCAGGGCGGCGAGCATGCGATCATCCTGCCGCCGGAACTGGAAGTGCTCGACGTGCAGCGCGACGGCGCGCGCCTCAATCTCCAGCCGCGCGAGGGCCGCCTGAGCCTGCCGGTGTCGCCGGGAACGCAGAACTACGTGCTCGGGCTGCGCCGGCAGAAAGACATCGAAATCTCGTCGGCCAGCCCGTCCATCGACCTGGGCCTGCCCGCGGCCAACGTCGAGCTGCAGACGATCCTGGGCGAACGACGCTGGATTCTCGCCGCCGCGGGCCCGACCACCGGTCCGGCCGTGCTGTACTGGGGAGAACTGGTGGTCGCGCTCGTCGTCGCCTGGCTGCTCGCGCGCAGCGGTCTGCCGTCGATCCGCCGCTGGGAATGCTTCCTGCTCGTGCTGGGCTTCTCCACCTTTTCGTGGACGACCTTGCTCGTCGTCGTGCTCTGGCTGCTCGTCATCGACTGGCGCGTGCGCGCCGAATCGTGCTCCGGATGGCCGGCGGTGAAATTCGATGCCATGCAGGCCGGCATCGTCGCGCTGACCATCGTGATGCTGGCAATGCTCTTCTCGTCGGTCTCGTCCGGCCTGCTCGGCGTGCCCGACATGGGCATCGCCGGGCATGAATCGAGCGCCGGCCGCCTGCGCTGGTTTGCGGATCAGAGCGCGGCGCGACTGCCCGTCGTTCAGGTGATCAGCCTGCCGATCTGGGTGTATCGCCTGCTCATGCTGGCCTGGGCGCTCTGGCTTGCCTACGTCCTCATCCGCTGGCTGAATCGGGGCTTGGCCGCTTGGCTCAGGCATGGTTACTGGAAGAGGATCGGGAAACGGAGTTCGAGGCGGGAAGCGAAGGAGGAAACCTCCACCAGCGCCTGATCGGGATTTTCCCGCGCCTACAGCATGCTTTCCAGGAACGCCCGGGTGCGCGGATGCTCCGGCGCGGCGAACAGTTCCCGCGCCGGACGCGCTTCGAGGAGGTTGCCGTCGTCCATGAAGATCACGCGGCTGGCGACTTCCCGCGCGAAAGCCATTTCGTGCGTGACGACGATCATGGTCATGCGCTCCTCGGCCAGGCCGCGCATGGTGCGCAGCACTTCGCCGGTCAGTTCGGGATCGAGCGCCGAGGTCGGCTCGTCGAACAGCATGATGTCCGGCTCCATGGCCAGCGCGCGGGCGATCGCCACGCGCTGCTTCTGTCCGCCGGAAAGGCGCGAGGGGTAGCTGTCGCGCTTGTCCCAGAGACCGACCTTCTTCAGCAGGATTTCCGCCTTCGGCAGGATGTCCTCGCGGGAGCCCCCCCGCACGACCACCGGCGCCTCGACGACGTTGCGCAGCACGGTGAAATGCGGGAACAGATTGAAATGCTGGAAGACCATGCCCATCCTGCCGCGCATGCGCCGGATCTCCGACTCCGGCGCGTAGCGGCAGCGGCCGGCGGCGTCCGTTTCGACCAGCGTCTCGCCCTCGATCTCGATGCGCCCGCGATCGACGGTTTCGAGATGGATGAGGCAGCGCAGGAAGGTACTCTTGCCCGAACCCGACGGGCCGATGACGGCGATCACCTCGCCCCTGCCGACTTCCAGCGAGACGCCCCTCAGCACTTCCGCCGGGCCGAATCGCTTGCATACGCCGGCGGCGCGGATCATCGGTTCATTCGTCATAGACGGCGTATCTCCTTTCCAGGCGCTGGAAGCCCCAGGTCAGCACCAGCGTCATGAAGAGGTAGAAGGCGCCGGCGACGATGAACGGCGTCGTCGAAAAGTCGCGCTGGACGATGCCGCGCGCCGCGCGCAGAAGATCGTTCATGGCCAGCACGTAGATCAGCGAGGTATCCTTGACCAGCGTGATCGTCTCGTTGGAAATCGGCGGCAGGATGCGCTTGACGACCTGCGGCAGGACGATGCGCCGCATGGTCTGCGCGTAGGAAAAGCCCAGCACCCGCGCGCCCTCGTACTGTCCCCGGCCGATCGACTGGATGCCGGCGCGGAAGATCTCGGCGAAATAGGCGGCGTAGTTGAGCACGAAGGCGACGATCGCCGCGGGAAAATCGGGCAGCCGGATGCCGATCACCGGGAGGAAGGGCAGGGCGAAGTAGATGAACAGCATCTGCAGCATCAGCGGCGTGCCGCGCATCAGCCAGATGTAGCCGTTGGTGAGCCCGCTCAAAAAGCGGAAGCGGGAGACGCGCAGCAGGGCCAGCGCCAGGCCGAGCGGCACGGAAAGCGCGAGCGTGATGAAGAAGACTTGCAGGGTGACCCAGGTTCCCTGCAAGAGCGCCGGCAGAATGTCGAATACGTAGCCCATGAGGGCTTTCAGGCGGCGGACGGATCAATCCGCGGCGTCAAGGGGCGCCGGAGCGACGAAGTCCGTGGGGTTGTTTCACCGCTTGAGGATGTCCGCGCCGAACCACTTGAGCGAAATGTCCCTGCCGGTGCCGTCGGCTTTCATGTCGTCGAGCGCCTTGTCGAGCCTGCCGGCGAGTTCGGTATCGCCCCGGCGCACGCCGACGCCGTATTCCTCGGTGCCGAAATGATCCGCGAGGATGCGGTATTCGTTGGCTTTCTTGCTTACGTAGTAGCGGCCGACGATCTCATCGACGACGATCGCGTCCAGCCGCCCGGCGGAAAGATCCATCAGCGCGGTGACGTTGTCCGAGAATTTCTTGAGGTCCTTGAGCGAGCTGGCCGTTCCGGCATCCTTGAGGACCGCATCGACGGCGCTGCTGCCGTCCTGCACGCCGACGATCTTGCCGGCGAGATCGGCCTTGACCTGGATCGGCGAGCCCGCCGGCACCATGATGATCTGGCGGTTTTCCAGGTACGGTCTGGTAAACAGGATGTTCGCCCGGCGTTCCTCGGTGATCGTGAGACCGTTCCACAGCACGTCGATGCGCTTGCCGTTGAGTTCGGCCTCCTTGGCGCTCCAGTCGATCGGCTTGAAGCTCACCTCGAGACCCAGGCGTTTGCCGGCCTCCCTGGCGAGATCGACGTCGAAGCCGACGATTTCATTTTTGTCGTCGCGAAAACCCATCGGCGGGAAATGATCGTCCAGGCCGATCACGATGGCGGGCGCCGCAAGCGCCGGAGCCTGGAGCAGGAAAGTGGAAACCAGCAGGGATACGGCCAAGAGAAAAAGTTTTTTCATTTTTTTCATCCGTGGAAAATAGGGAAACCGGCCGCGAGGATCGCGGCCGCGGAACGAGGACCACGAATTCTACTGGATTCCGGCGCGTCGAGAAACGATCGGTGAAGCCCCCGCCTGCGGGGCGATCGCATCGGGACTTTGGCCGCCGCAGCCGAAGAGGGCAGGGCGCTCGTTATTCTGCCGGTTTCGTTTGCGGGCGGGACGTCCGCGCTCCTTCAGAATTTTTCTTGTGCCCGGCCGCCCTCAGCGCTGCGCCCCCTGCGCGACCATTTCCAGACGCACGATATCCGCGTCGTAATACCGCTGTCCGGCCTCGCGCCGGAACAGCAAGCGTTCGCGCAGGAAAGCCGCGATGACCCGGCTGGCGGTTTCGACGGTGGTGCCAAGCATCAGGCCGAGATCCTCGCGGCTGAAGTTGTGGATGCGGCTGCTCTCGCCGTCGCGCAGATGGAGCAGCAGGCAGGCCATGCGCACGCGGGCCGTGGCGCCGATGCTGGTCATGTCTACCAGCCATTGTTCGGTTTCCCGCAGGGCCGCCTGCCATTTCTGCATCAGGCTCCACTGGAAACCCGCGTGCTCGAGACAAATCTGCCGGATGGCGCGGATCGGCGTCCGGCAGGCATGCGCCGTGCCGATGGTCACCGCCGTATGCGCGTAGCTGCCCGCGAGCAAGCCTTCGAGGCCCGCCACGTCGCCTGGCCTGAGAATGCGCACGATGCGCGTCTCGCCGTTCCGTGAGGAAGCGATCAGCTTGACGAAACCGGTACGCAGCACCCACAGATACTCGGCCCGATTTCCCGGCTGGTAGAGAACCGTGCCGTCGGGCGCGCCGGTATTGTCGACGTCCACGTGCAGCGTGGCGATGACCTCCGGCGACAGGCCGGCGAAAAAGGAATTCTCGCGGCCGTCGCAGGCCAGGCAATCGGAGTTGTTGCGCCACGCGGTGCAGGTTCTCAGATTTCCAATACTCGGTTCCATGCCGCGGATGGTAGCGGGAAGCGGGAATGGCCCGCAGGGAGGCAGACTTCGCCGCAGTGGAGCGCCGCTACTTCCGATCCGCGGCGCTCCACGCCCAGGGTCTCAACATATTCGGCGAATCGACCGGGGAACCGGAGTCGTTGCCAAAAGCGGTTCCCCAAAGCGGTTCCCCGGAGCGGCTCTCAGAAGCGGTATCCGACGCCGATCCCGATGAGCCACGGATTGAGGTCGATGCTGCCGACTTTTTGTCCAAGGACCTTCACGTCGGTATCCATCTGGACGTATTTGGCATCGACGTTGAACGACCAGTTCCTGGAGAATGCGTAGTCGAAGCCGACTTGTCCCACCAAGCCGAAACTGTTCTTCGACACCGACGCCGCGTGCCCGAGAATGTTGCTGCGCCTGGAGAAGATGGTGTAGTTCAGGCCGGCGCCGACGTACGGCTTGAACGCGCCGAAATTGGTGAAATGGTATTGCGCCAGCAGGGACGGCGGCAACGCCTTGATCGTCCCGGCCCGCTGGCCGCCGACGTCGATGTGGATTTTTTGCGGATAGGTCAACACGAGTTCGGCCGCGATGTTGCGGGTGAAAAAATAGCTGATGTCGACTTCCGGAATCCAGCGGCTGTCCGCTTCGACCTTGGTTCCCGCCAGGTTGCGCTTGAGGGTGGAACTCTGGCCGTTGTCGAAATCGAGATAGACGGCGCGGCCGCGTACCAGCCAGCTGCCTTCCTGTTGCGCGAGAACCGGGAAACCGGCGCAAAGGCCGAGTCCGAGGGCGATGAGTTTCAGTGAGTGTTGCATCTTTTCCTCCTTTGGGTGGGATGGGTTGGATATCCATCCAGACAAACCATGAAAAAAACACGGAGAGATTGTATCCCTTTCCCCCGAAAAAAATTGATATATGTCGAATTCGAGGCCCGGCATCGGACCGGAATGAACCGTATTTACAACACCCGGTCGGGCATGGATTGATCCATGTCAAATTTCCCGAACCAGTCCGCCAGAACCGGCGCCGATCCCCCAGAAGAAGTCATCTTTTGTTCCGGAAATTCACTTGCGCAGCCAGGCCGCCGGACTTCGCGTCGAGCAGCCGCACCGTCGCGCCATGGCGCTGGGCGATCGTCTTGACAATGGCGAGCCCCAGCCCGGAACCCGATTCGCCGCGGCGATAAAAGCGGTCGAACACGCGCTCGCGTTCCTCCAGCGGAATGCCCGGCCCGTCGTCGGCGACCTCCAGGTACGTCCCGCCATCGCGGATACCGCAGGAAACGTCGACGCATCCGCCTTCCGGCGCATACCGCAAGGCATTGGCGATCAGATTGGCGAGCAGGATCCTGAGCGCGCCGGCATCGCCCAGGACCGCAAGGTTTTCCTCGGCGTGCGACACCCCCAGGTCGATACGGCGCGCTTCGGCCAGCGCGGCGTGCTCGGCCACCGACTGGCGGATGAGCGGCGCCAGGGGTACCGGCGCGAACGGCGCTTCGGTGGCTCCCGGTTCCTGCCGGGCCAGGGTAAGCAGTTGCCGGACCCCGTGCGCGGCGCGGCGCAGACCTTCCTTGAGGTCGCCGAGCGCGGCGTTCCGCTCCTCGTCCGATTGCGCGCGTTCCACCAGTTGCGCCTGCAGTTGCAGCGCGGTGAGCGGTGTGCGCAGTTCGTGCGCGGCGTCGGCGACGAAAGCGCGCTGGATGTCGCGCGCCGCCTTCAGGCGATCGAGCAGATCGTTCAAGGAATCGACCAGCGGTCTCACTTCCTGCGGCACGCCCGCGGCGGGCAGCGGATCGAGCAGATCCGGCGAGCGCGCCTCGACCAGCTTGGCCAGGCGGCCCAGCGGCCGCAGGCCCCAGCCGACCAGCCACCAGATCAGCAGGCCGAGCATCGGCAGAACGACGAGAAAAGGCTCGAGCGTGCGCCATGCGGCCTCGGCGGCCTTGCGCTCGCGCACGCGCATCGGCTGCGCCACCGCGATCGTCTGGCCGTGATACTGGACGGCGTACAGGCGCCAGGCGCCGTTTACGGTCTCGGTCGTCGAGTAGCCCAGCCGGGTTGGTTCCGGCAGGACGCCGTGCGGGCGCGAATAGAAAAGGGTCAGGCCGCTCCGATCCCACACGCGGATCACGTAATCGAGCCGCTCATCGCGCGCCAGGGCTTCCGCCGAGCCTTCGAAACGCTGGTCGCGCAGCGACAGGGCGATCTGCTGCAGGTGGTAGTCGAACAGTTCGCCCGCCTCGTCGCGCGCCGCCCGGTACGTCGCCCAGCCCCCCAGCAGCATGGCCGCGCACAGGGTGCCGAGCAGCGCGATCAGCAAATGGCGGCGGATCGAATTCACGGCTCGTGCGGAACCATATAGCCGACCCCGCGCACATTGCGGATGCGCCCGGCGCCCAGCTTGCGGCGCAGCGAATGGATGTATACCTCGACGGCGTTGCTCTCGATCTCCTCGTTCCAGCCGTAGAGGGATTCCTCGATCTTCTCGCGCGAGAGCGGCACGCCCGGCTGCTTCATCAAGGCATGCAGCAATGAAAACTCGCGCTTGGAAAGCGCCACCGAGCGGCCGTCGAGCGCCACCGCGTGCGCCGCCGGATCGAGCGACAACGCGCCGACTTCGATCACCGGCACCGCGCGGCCGTCCTTGCGCCGCATCAGCGCGCGCACGCGCGCCGACAATTCGTCGAGGTCGAAAGGCTTGACGAGGTAATCGTCCGCGCCGGCATCCAGCCCCTTGACCCGGTCGGCGACGGAATCGCGCGCCGTGATCACCAGCACCGGCAGGGCGACGCCCCGGCGGCGCCAGCCGGCCAGAAGCTCCTCTCCGCTCTTCTTCGGCAGGCCGAGATCGAGAAGAACCAGTTCATACACACCGTTGGCCAGCGCCAGTTCGGCGGCTTCGCCGTCGCGCGCCCAGTCGACGGTATGTCCGTCCTGCCTGAGACCGCGCTGGACGCCGGCCCCGATCATCGGATCATCCTCGACGAGCAACAGGCGCATCACCGTTCCTTGGAGAATTCGTTGGCGAGGTCCCGATGATACCCCGCGCAGGAAAAGCTTTTGGGTTTTGGGGTCCAGGGGCTTGCCCCTGGTCGCTCGGAGAGTGGAGCAAGGTCTTGTTGATAGAGTTGCAGGGGACTGTGGCTCTGGCTTGTTTTTTTGCCAGATGGATGCGGGGGGTGAGTCATGAGGGGAGTCGGTCGCAGTTGGTGTTGGATGTACAGCGTGATCCTTGACTTGGTTCCCCGGAAATCGCCAGGCGATCGTTGCAATCTACCGGCCGTCGTTTGGTAGTTCCTGATCTGAGCAAGCTGGAGGTTGTTCCCCAGCTCTTGGCGGCGGCCGGCGGGGAAGGTAGGCGGGGTGGTTCCGGAAATGCAAAAGCCCGGAAAACCGGGCTTTTTTGGTGATTAAATACATGCGGTTATGAAGCGAACAGTTTGATCAGTCCGATGGCGGCCGCCAGCAATGCGGCTCCTGCGCCGGCTCCTGCGATGAAAGGGTACCACCGTGTTTCTTCGTGAATCTTTGCGGTTTCCGCCAGAAGTTTGGCGATCTCCACGTCGATTTTCCGTCCGATTTGTTCTCGGTCAATCGTTTGGTCCATTTCCTTTCCCTTCCGATCTCCACCCACGCTTGGATTATACGCAACCTCTCATTTGCCAACCACCCTCCGGGCGGATTCGCTGCTCAACAAGATGGCTAATCCGCGCAACAGGTATGCCGAAAATCGTCTGGAAGAATATCGTGCAAGACTCCAAAAATCGTTTCTTTAGTCTTCGCCCAAACATCGCATAATTTGTATTATGTAAAGTCATCGCACGCGCCATCCGCAAGGAATCAAAGTTGGATCGAGCAGTGAATCCATCCGGGGCGGTTTGCAAAAGTGAGGGGGATACGTATTCATTCGGACGTGGAAGGTGAATCGTAGGGAAAAAAAGGGTCTGGATGTGCAGGCGAGTGTTCAAACCAATTTGGCAACCAAACAAGACATCGTAGACGTACAGAGAGAAATCGCCGAAACGAAAGCCGATCTGTTCAAGTGGGTGGTCAGCGTGGGAGTCCTGCAAACCGCCATGATCGGGGCCGCTGCTGTTGAAGCTGATTCCAGGCTGACCAACGTTCAAGCCCCTGCCCTGAGAGCATAGGTATCTACACACCTCGGCAGCGGCGCTTCGCGCCGGGCAGAACGAACTGGATTGCCACGGCGCATGGCCCGGGGCAATGACGAGTTCTCCCCATGATTCCCCTCGCCCCCGCAGGGGGGAGAGGGCCAGGGAGAGGGGGCCAGGCATGCGCAGCGCAGCTCTGATTTCTCGGCGGTGAAGAGTGGTGGATGAGCGTTCGTTCATTCCTCCTCTTTTTGATCAGCGGCGCTCTCGCGCCGGAGGGAACGACACCCTCTCCCGGCCCTGCGGGCCACCCTCCC
>JAITIQ010000153.1 GCA_031279425.1 Accumulibacter sp. | reverse complement strand
GCGGCGAAAGCCGAGCGCCGATCCCAGTACCAGAACGGGAGCGGCGTGAGTGACGATGGTGGGCATGGGAGCTTCGCGAGAACGACACATTTATCTCGAAAAAGCAATTCTTGTCTGGTAACGAACCTGCCCGACGGATCGCGAGCGGCTGCCCGCATTCCTCTACCAGTTCCACATCGTCCCGTCCTCCAGCCGCGCGACCGGCAGGAAGGCGGGTTCGTACGGGTATTTCGCCGCCAACGCCTCGTCGATCTCCACACCCAGGCCAGGTTTTTCTCCCGGATGCATGAAACCGTCCTCGTAGCGCCAGGCGCAGCGGAAAACCTCCATCGTCTGTTCGTGATATCCCATGTATTCCTGCACTCCGAAATTCGGGATCGCCAGATCGAGGTGCAGCGCGGCGCCCAGGCACACCGGCGACAGGTCGGACGGCCCGTGGCTGCCGGAACGCACCTGGTACAGAGAGGCGAAATCGAAGACGCGCTTCAGATGCGTGATGCCTCCAGCATGGGTCACGGTCATGCGGATGTAGTCGATCAACTGCTCTTCGATCAGGTTCTTGCAGTCCCAGATGGTATTCAATACCTCGCCGACGGCGATCGGCGTGACCGTGTGCCGGCGGATCAGGCGGAAAGCCTCCTGGTTTTCGGCCGGCGTCAGGTCCTCCAGCCAGAACAGGCGATAATCCTCGACCGACTTGCCGAGCCGCGCGGCTTCGATCGGGCTCAGGCGATGATGCGCGTCGTGCAAGAGGTGAATGTCGAAACCGAATTTTTCGCGCACGGCCTCGAACAGCCTGGGAACGTAATCGAGGTATTTCTCGGTCGACCACGACTGCTCTTCCGGCCAGCCCTTGGTCGCCGGCTCGTAGGCGGCGCCCTTCTTCTTGCTCACGCCATAGACCGACTTCATGCCCGGCACGCCGCACTGCACGCGGATGGCCCTGAAGCCCTTTTCCCTGTGTTCGGCAAAGGCTTCGAGCGTTTCCGGAATGTCGCGTCCGGTCGCGTGGCTGTAGGCCATCACGCCTTCGCGCGAGGCGCCGCCGAGCAGCTGATAGACCGGTAGCCCGGCCAGCTTGCCCTTGATGTCCCACAACGCCATGTCGACGGCGCCGATGGCCGACATGGTCACCGGGCCACGCCGCCAGTAGGCGCCGCGATACAGGTATTGCCAGGTGTCCTCGATCCTCTGCGGATCGCGCCCGATCAGCACGGGGCAGACATGATCCTTCAGATACGAGGCCACCGACAGTTCGCGGCCGTTCAGCGTGGCATCCCCCAGGCCGGTCACCCCTTCGTCCGTGGTGATTTTCAGGGTCACGAAATTCCTCCCGGGACAACAGACGATGACATCGGCGCCGACGATTTTCATTGATCTCTCCTCATTATGGTTCGAGCTGCGCAGTGTAGCACCTGCCCGGCGCGATCGGGCGGCGCGAACCAGTCGCGGTTTTCTCTCTCTTCCGTTCCTTCAGACTCTCTCCTCGTACTGACCGATCCGCTCCCACACGCCGACTGTTCGCGGGTCCGCCAGCCGCTCAGCGATCTTCGGCAGATCATGCGTCTCAGCACCCCGTGGCATGACTCCTTCATTTGTCTCATGCATCTTGCGTTGCAATTGCTTCGCATCGCCGGACGGAATGGCGCAAGGCTTGCAGCAATGCCGGCAATTCGTCCATGAACAGAAAAAGGATTGTTGATTCCGTGGATCGATCCCTTCCCCAAATGGGCAGGGGACATCCCTGACGAATGTGTGTAGAATCCTGGAATGCGTACTTTGCCGGTCTCGACGTCTCGCTTGTGGCGTTGGATCCAACTGTTGAACACCGCTTCAAGGACGTTCTCGCCGGTCATGCGGACGGCCTGCCGCTTGCGATATGCGCGCGGATTGATGCCCTGGGCCAACAGCGCGCGCTCCGTCGCAGCCTGGCGCGCATCCCGCAAGGACAGTCCGGACAGGTGCCCAGGAGACACGCGTTTTTTGTTTACAGCCACAGACGCCCCCTGGATCATGATTGGAGTTTCACGATGAAAGAAAAACTGCTGTATTATTTTTCGCGCCCAGCCTGGCTCATGGGGTGGGTCATCCTCGTCATCCTGCTGCTTTATGGACAGGTTCTTTCGTTCGATTACGTCTGGGATGATAATATCATTTTCGGACCACGGCTTAATACTACCCAAAACCCTCTGGATTTCGCGGAACTGGGCCGTCCCTTTTTGCAGAATATAGGGTATTTCCGTCCGCTCGCAATACTGACATTCTTCATGGATGTTTACATTGCGGGTTACAATCCGGAATTCTCGCACGGCGTCAATCTTGTTTTGCATATCCTGAACTCGCTTTTGGTGTTGGTTGTCTGCCAACGCATCCTGGACAGGATCGGCCGCGCACCTTCGATTTATCCGCCGTTCCTTGCTGCCCTGATCTACGCCGTACACCCCGCCATGACGGAAACCGCCGCATGGATTTCCGGGCGATTCGATCTGTTGGCCACGTTTTTCATCCTGAGCGCAACATGGGCTTACATCAGTTTGCATGGAAAATGGCTGAAAGTAACGCTGGTCTCACTGCTGACGTTCCTGGCGCTTCTGTGCAAGGAAACCGGCGCCCTGTTTCCCGTCGCCATATTATGTGTCGGAGCCGCACTGCATACGCCATCCGACGCGGAACGAGGAAAAACTTTCTATCTGGAAATTCTGCGCGAAAACGCGGTGCTGCTTTCCGCGCTCATGACCGTATTTCTTGTCTATATCGCTCTGAGATTGCAGGCGCAGGGAGACGCGTATTTCCAGAAATTTGACAGATTCAATCTGACCTATCTTTATGAAAAAAGTTTTCTGGCGCTGGAGACCATAAAATTCTACCTGCGCCAGGCTTTTTTTCCTTTCCATGGCATCAGCGCGCAGCATCCCGTCTCTTACGCCGTATCCCCTTGGAGCATGGCCGATATCCTGGGAAATATCGCCACGCTGCTGATCATGGCGACTGTCGTTGTTTTTGCGGTGCGCAAACATTCCCGATCGGCCTGGATTTTCCTTTCCGGATTTGCATACCTGCTCCTGGTATTGCATATCATCCCTATTTTCATAGGAGAAAACCTGGGGCACGAGCGATTCCTGGCGACACCCCTGGCTTTTTGGGCCATCGCCATCGCCATGGCAAGATATGATGCAATCATCGATTCGCCGCGTCTGCGCCATTTTTTTTCTTCCCGGCGCGTTCCTTCAGCGCGGAGTCTGGCATGGCTGCTGGCCGCCTGGTGGATTCTGCTCTTGATCTTTACCACCTTCCTGCACATTCCCGACTGGAAGAACGATCTCGCGCTCTGGCGCCGAGCTTATTCCTTGTATCCAGATGACGCATACACTCAGTATCAATATTTCTCTTCGATGCTTTTTGGGGGGCTTGTGGATCAGGCAGAAGAAAAACTGAAAGCCCTTGAGGAAAAAAATGGCAGTCTGGATGTCGAGTTTCAGGTCCTTTATGGCGACGTTCTCATGCGGAAGAGAGACGCGGAAGGTTTGAATTATCTGGAAGGCATTATCCATTCAGTTCGTCAATTTCAGTTACACAAACAGGAAAATGCCGCAGAATTGTTGCGGGCGTCCGCTCTTCCATTTGGATTGGTCGGCTACGCCTATGCTTCTTATTCGGAGGCCGTGCTTCTTTTTGGAAACGACCCGGAAAAAGCCCTTGAACTCGTTGAAATTGCGCGTTGGTATTTTGCTGCCGCATCCGCGCTGGAGAAAGCAGAGTTTGTCACATTCACCGATGCCCGGAGGATTGCATATCTGTACATACTGGGAAAATACGAAGAAGCGGATGCGTTGAGAATGGACATGCAATCTGTTTTCAGCCCCGATGCCTTATGGTCAGTCATCCGTCCCATCCTTGCGTTCTACTGCCAAGATTCGAGCCGCAACGCTTGCCGGGAACTCGCGGCAAGAAATATTTTCCCGGAAAAGCGTCGATGACATCGTTTCCAGTCATCGCGAGTACGCGCGCATGAATGACAAGGGAACGGTGAATAACCCGTCATTCCGGCGAAGGAAAAATATAATTTTCCCGGATTACCGTCTTCGCGGGAATGACGAGTTTTGACTTGATCGCGTTTCCTCAGATGATTTTCCATCATTATGATACCGGGGTTTTCCATGGTCATGAACGAAACCGTTCCTCAACCGGAGACTGGCCACAGCGCCCAGGCGCAGGCCGCAATCCACAGGAGGACCGCAAGAAGCAGGGGCCAGTCCGCCAATACCACATCCGTGGGCGATTCGCCCTTGTCGAGCACTTCAACGATGTACCAGAAACGAAACAGCCCGAACAATACCAGGGGAATGGTCACGACAAGTCGCTGCTTTTCAGGCTCCGAGAGCACGTACATGCTGTAGAAAAGCAAGGCTCCGGTAGCCGACATTTCCGCGTACCGGTCGATCAGCGCCACGGAATATTTTTTCAGCACCCTGCGCCCGCCTGTGCCGCTGTGTCTCAATTCCTGCCGCCGTTTGATCGCCGCCATGTACAACGCCAGGCACAGCGTGGTAATGAACATCCAGGCGGAAACCGGAACATCGAGCGCCACAGCGCCCGCGTAAACACGCAGCACGAATCCGATGGCAATCGTAAAAATATCCACCACCGGCTGATACTTCAAAATGAAAGAATACGCCAGATTAAGCGCCAGATAGATCGCAAGCACCGCAACAACGCCCGGCGCGACAAACCAGCCGCAGACCAAGAGCGCATAAAGCGCCACCAGCAGAACCAGCGCGACAGGCACCGACACGACGCCGGAAGCCAGAGGACGCTCCCTGGATTTCTTCGGATGACGGCGATCGTGCTCGATGTCGCGCAAATCGTTTACGATATAGACGGCGGAAGAAGCCAGACAGCACAACACGACCGCCTGCAAGGCCAGATAGACAGAAGACGGATTGAAGAATTCCAGGGTAAAAAAAAGCGGGGCCAGGACAAAAGCGTTTTTTATCCATTGTCTTGGCCGTGTCAGCCTGATGACTCCCGAGACGCGCGCCCGGAAGTCATGGGATGTTGTGGTATCATGCATAATACGTTCTCGGCAACCTCGTTGGCTGGAGGAATGTTGACCGCAATAAAACTGGCGACCGCGTACCTGATTTTCGCACTAATTGCGACTGTCGCAAACATCGGCGCGCAGGATGCCGTGATCCGCCTCCACGACGGAACTTTCAGCCTGTGGCTTTCCATCATCACGGGAACCGGCGTGGGGCTTGTCGTCAAATACATCCTCGATAAACGCTATATTTTCCGCTTTCATCCTTGCAATGCCCTGCATGATGGTCACGTTTTTCTGCGCTATACCCTCATGGGCCTGGTCACCACACTGGTTTTCTGGGGGTTTGAAGTCACCTTCCACTACCTTTTCGCCTCCCGGGAAATGCGCTACCTGGGCGCCGTCATCGGTTTGTCCATCGGCTACCTGATGAAATACCATCTGGATAAGCGCTACGTTTTTCGTCTGAATCCGGCGCCATGAAGCCTGCCATGAGACCTGTTTCCTCCTGGGGGCGCTTGAGCGCGCATCCGCACCGGGTCGTTGCCCTGGACGACCCCGGGCACGTCGCTGCCCTGTTGCGTCACCATGCCGAACCTGGGCTGGCCCATGGCATGGGCCGCAGTTACGGGGACGTCTGCCTCAACCCGGAAGGCATACTCTGGATGACGGCGGGGCTGGATCATTTCGTCGCTTTCGATGACAATACCGGCCGTCTGGTCTGCGAAGCCGGCGTGCTGTTGCGGGACATCCAGCGGCTTGCCATCCCGCGCGGCTGGATTTTGCCCGTCACGCCGGGAACACAGTTCGTCACGGTAGGCGGCGCCATCGCCAATGACGTGCACGGCAAGAGCCACCATGCGCTCGGCGCTTTCGGCAATCACGTCCTGTGCATCCGCCTGGTTCGCAGCGATGGCGGGATCATCGAATGCGGTCCGCAGCAAAACCCGGCGTGGTTTGCCGCCACCGTGGGCGGACTCGGCTTGACCGGCGTCATGGTCGAAGCCGAGATTCAACTGCGCCGGACAAACGGCCCGTGGCTGGAAGCCGAGACGTTGCCCTTTGCCAATCTGGACGATTTTTTTCAGCTATCGGAAGATTCCGAATCCGACTGGGAGCACACGGTTTCCTGGATTGACTGCATTTCTGGCGGCGGCGGGCGCGGCATTTTCATGCGGGGAAATCCCGCCCACGCGCATACGAATGGGCGACCCGAACCCCGAAGCCGCAAATGGACCGTACCCTTCGTGCCGCCCATCTCCCTGGTCAACCGATGGTCATTGCGCCTTTTCAATACCGCGTATTATCACTTGGGAAAATGGCGGTCCGGACGGGCGATTGCGCATTATGAACCGTTCTTCTACCCGCTGGACAACCTGCTCGCATGGAACCGCATGTACGGGCCGCGCGGCTTTTTTCCAGTACCAGAGCGTCGTGCCGCGAGAATGCGGGAGGGAAGCCATTCATGCCATGCTGAAAGAAATCGCCCGCTCCGGCGACGGTTCCTTTCTCGCGGTGCTGAAAACCTTTGGCAACCGACAGGCAGAGGGCATGTTGAGTTTTCCCAGGCCCGGCGTTACGCTGGCGCTGGATTTTCCAAACCACGGAGAACGGACGCACAGGCTTTTCCGAAGTCTGGACGCCATCGTGCGCGAAGCGGGCGGCGCCCTGTATCCGGCCAAGGACGCCCGTATGCCGCGCGATCTTTTCGAGGCGGGCTATCCGCGCCTCGGCGAATTCCTGCCGTACCGCGATCCGGGTATCCGTTCCGCGCTGTCGCGTCGTTTGCTGGAGTCATGATGCCCCACAAGAAAAGAATCGTGATCGTCGGCGCGACCTCGTCCATTGCCGAACACTGCGCCAGAATATGGCTGCAAGCAGCGCCGGCGAGCCTGACATTGATCGGGCGTGATACCCGGCGGATCGAGCGGGTCGCGGCGGACCTGAAAGCGCGTAGCCCGGATTCCGATTTTCATGTCGTGAAAGCGGATTTCCTCGACCCGGAGGCCATCGGCGCAGTCGTAGACGAAGCGCTTGCCCGAGGAGAACCGGACATTGTCCTGATTGCCCACGGCAGCCTGCCGGAACAGGCGGATTGTCAGAATGACTTGAAGACATGCCGCGCGGCGCTGGAAATCAACGGCCTGTCGCCCGCGCTGTACGCCGAAGCGTTCGCGTGCCGCATGGCCCAGTCCCGGCACGGAACCCTTGCACTGATCGGCTCGGTCGCGGGCGACCGGGGACGCAAATCCAATTATGTCTACGGCGCGGCCAAAGGGCTGCTCAGCCGCTATGCCCAAGGATTGCGGCATCGTTTCGCGGGAAGCGGCGTCAAGGTCGTCCTCATCAAACCGGGGCCGACCGACACTCCGATGACCGCCCATCTCAAGGGCCAGGGCATGAAACTGGCGGCGGTCGAAAACGTGGCCGGATCAATCGTCCGCGCGATCGAACAGGGCAAGACCACCGCCTATGTTCCGGGAAAATGGCGACTGATCATGATGATCCTCCGGTGCCTCCCGGCATGGCTCTTCAACAGGCTCGACATTTAGGACGATGGCGCGGCAGGCGTTTTGTCCATCCGCCATCTCCAGAGGACAGAGGACAGTAATTGACTGTCTTCTGTCATCGGTTCCCGCAGCGAATGGTTGATCGCTTCCTGACCCTGCGAATCGTGCAGCGCCTTCGCCAAACCCAGCCGGCGGTCCACTTCCATGGATCAAGAATTGGAACTAACTGCGGTTTCAGGATAAAAGACGAACAACCGGTATCCCGCCGCACCGAGGTCTACTGTTTCGATCCATAGCCGCACGGCGAAATCGGAGTTTCCGGAAAAGACGGAGTCGACGGCGTTTTTTGCCGGCAGGTAATCCTGCGGCGTGAAAATCCGGCGAGCGATCACCGTATCCTGCGTATCGGTCAGCGACAGTTCCAGCGATGGCCAGGCTTGCCCGTAACGCGCCTTGTTGCGCAGGGTAGCGTTCAGCATGAGCAGGTTGCCGCGCGCCGGGTCGGCCTGCAGATCGGAAGCTTCGATGCTGACGAAATCGGCATGCCTCGGTAGAGGCAGCGGGTCGCCCAGGGCGAGCGAAAGGGTTTCGAGAGTCGGGCGCAGGCCGGGCATGGAGATCGCCAATTCACCCCGGAAGTGAAACAGAGACTGGCCGGCGAGGAGCGCCGTCAGCACAGCCGCGGCCAGCCGGAATGGCCAGCGCGGCCTCCCGGAGCCGCCTGCGGAGGTTTCCGCCAAAAAGCTGCCCGCGAGCCACTCGTCGTAGCCGGTTTCCGGATCGGGCGCTTCAGCTTCATCCGGGGAGTCGGCGGATTTCCCTTCTTCCGGCGCGGCCGGCTCGATCCGGATGTCTTCCGTCACGAACCCCACCCGTGGTTCGAAGCGATCGAATTCGATGTCCTCGCCAGGATCGTCGCCGAGCCGCGAGTCCGGCGGACTCGCGGGCGCCTGCTTTTTCGGTGAGAAAGCCTGGGGAGGGCTCACGAATTCCGTGATGGTCTGCGGCGAATCGTCTACGAACATGGGCTCCGGCTCCGGTCCAGCGGCGGTCGGAAAACGCTCCCCGATCAGATCGTCGAGCGCATTGAATACCGCGCGGCACTGTCCGCAACGAACCTTTCCGGCATGCGCGCCGATCTGTTCCTGAGTGATGCGGAAAATGGTGTGGCATTTCGGGCAGCGCGTTTTCATCGGGATCACGAATTCATCGGGAAAAAGGCAGTTTACCCACAACGGGCGCGAGGAGCACGACAGGCGGCGAAAAGCGAAACGACAGGATCGCCGGGGTCGGCCGCTGAGCGCCGTCCCGCGAGCCGGCGCCATTGCTTGGCGAATTGCAGGTGGGCGCGGGGTGAGTAATCCAATTCACGATAAAGATGGGAATGCAGCCCCTGTCCGGGCGGAACTTGCAAAGCGTCATTCCATTTCCACGTCAATACTGACATTTCTGCTCACCATGCTCACACCGGCAGGACCGTGGTGTCGACCACGCCGCGCATGACGAAGCTCGAATGCACGCCGGTGACACCATGGATGCGCGTGATGCGGTTGAGCAGGAGTTCCTGGAAGGCATCCATGTCTCTCACCACGACCTTGAGCTGATAGTCGGCATCCTGGCCGGTGATCATCAGGCATTCGAGCACTTCGGGCAGGGCGCGGATTTCCCGTTCGAAATTGTCGAAGCGCTCCGGCGTATGCATGTCCATCGAGATGTAGATCAACGCCATCAGCGAATAGCCCACCGCCTTGGGGTCGAGCAGCGCGTGGTAGCCCCTGACCACCCCGGCTTCTTCCAGCGCGCGCACGCGGCGCAGGCAGGGTGAAGGCGACAGGCCGATGCGATTGGCGAGATCCTGATTGCTGATGCGCCCTTCCTGTTGAAGAATGCGAAGAATCTGGCGATCGTATCGATCATATTCCATAAATTGCTTTCGTTCGGTTAAATTACGATGTTCATTGCCAATTTTCATGAAAATCTTCGATGATTTTCCAAAATATACAATTTTTTAATAGAACAACGCAAGTCTCTGTCTCGTTTTTCCCTCTATAATTACCGACCTGTCACCTGTTCGAGGAAGCCATGATGCTCAAGAATCCCGCCACGAAATACGCCGCTTTCCCCCCGGTCCGACTCGATGACCGGCAATGGCCGGGACGCGCGATCACCCGCGCGCCGATCTGGATGAGCACCGATCTGCGCGACGGCAACCAGGCGCTTTTCGAGCCGATGAACGGCGAGCGCAAGATGCGCATGTTCAAGCGCCTCACCGCCATCGGGGTGAAGGAAATCGAGGTGGCGTTTCCGTCGGCGTCGCAGACCGATTTCGACTTCGTGAGGAAGCTGATCGAAGGGGGACACATCCCCAACGACGTGACCATCGAGGCGCTCGCTCCGGCGCGCGAGGATCTGATCCACCGCACCTTCGAGGCGCTGCGGGGCGTCCGCCGGGCCATCGTGCATGTCTACAACGCCACTTCGCGTCCCTTCCGGGAAATCGTCTTCGGCATGGACCGGCCCGAGGTCATCGACCTGGCCGTCTCAGCCGTGCGCCTCGTGCGGCGCTTCTGCGAGGATCATCCGGAAACCGAGTGGGTGCTGGAGTACAGTCCGGAAACCTTCACCGCCACCGAACTCGATTTCGCCCTGGAGATCTGCAACGAAGTGTCCGAGGCCTGGGGCGCCACGCCCGAGAGGAAGATCATCCTCAACCTGCCGACGACCGTGGAAGTCACCACGCCGAACGTCTATGCCGACCAGATCGAATGGATGCACCGGCATCTGGCCCGGCGGGATGCCAGCATCCTCAGCCTGCATCCGCACAACGACCGCGGCACGGCGGTGGCCGCCGCCGAGCTCGGCCTGATGGCCGGCGCCGACCGCGTCGAAGGCTGTCTGTTCGGCAACGGCGAGCGCACCGGCAACGTTGACCTCGTCACCCTGGCGCTCAATCTCTATACGCAGGGCATCTGGCCGGAGCTCGATTTTTCGGACATCAACGCCGTGGCGCGCGACTATGAGCACTGCACCCAGTTGCCGATCCATCCGCGCCACCCGTACGTCGGCGACCTGGTGTTCACCGCCTTCTCCGGTTCGCACCAGGACGCGATCAAGAAAGGTTTCGCGCACCAACGGGCCGACGCAACCTGGACCCTGCCCTATCTGCCGATCGATCCGGCCGACCTGGGGCGCAGCTACGAATCGGTGATCCGCATCAACAGCCAGTCCGGCAAGGGCGGCATATCCTATCTGCTGGAAACCGAATACGGCATCGCCATGCCGCGCCGCCTGCAGGTGGAATTCTCCGGCGTGGTGCAGCGGCATACCGACGAGAGCGGCGGCGAGATGGAGGCGGCCGACATCTGGGCCATATTCTCGCAAACCTATCTCGCCAGCGAGCGGCCGATCCGCTACCTCCGACACCAGTTGTTCGAGAAGGGCGCGCAACAGGGCATCCGCCTGACCGTGGAAAAAGACGGCGAGCCGCATACCCTGACCGGCGCCGGCAATGGACCGATCGACGCCGCCGTGCATGCGCTCTCCATCCTGGGTATCGCCGTGCAGGTGCGCAGCTACGAGGAAAAGTCCATGGGCAAGGGCGAGGACGCCAAGGCCTGCGCCTTCATGGAAGTGATGCTATCGGACAGCGAGCGGGAATGCTATGGCGTGGGAATGGATACCAACATCGTCACCGCTTCGATCCGCGCGCTGTTGAGCGGCGTCGATCGTTTGCTGGAAAGCCGGCAGGAGTCAAGCGAAGCGCAGCCTGTCTCCCTTGCGGGGTGAGGAAGCATCGAAATGGAATAGATGGGGGCGCCCCATCCTCCCGGCGCGAGCCGCGGGTGGTGCTGTGGAGTGATCTCGTGACGCACCCATGAGCGCCGCCCCGCAGCGTGCCGGCGGTGTTGCTCCTCCTCCTCCTTGCAGGCAGGAAGCTTGCCATGTCGTCGCGTCTTGCCAGCCCACTCCGGAACAGCACCCGCGGGCACATCCAACCGCGGTTTCCAGGATGATCGCTGCCGCTGCCGCATCACGAGTAATGGAAAACGCAAGGAAGAGGGCCGCATCGTCACGGAGCGACCTGTTAAACGCGAGGTCGAATTCGTAAACCGGCGTACCGGAGAAATTACTCGCGCTCCGCTGGACGTGAATCCGGCTTTCTGCCTATGACCTCGGCAAGACGGCGCAACGCGATGCCGCATCACGAGTTTGGCACGAAGAAGACGCCCGGCGCGGCCTGTTCGCCGATCCGGAAAGAGCACAGAACTTGCGCCCGACGACGAAAGGGCTATCCTTGATGCCGTTCCGGGACACCTGAAAAAGCCATCTGATCACATCTGATCCTGGCCAATCCCATTTATCTGGTTTTTCTTGGTGGATTTATCTCAGTCTCGTCATTAACGATCGTTGGTCCATGAAGAACATCACCATTCGTCAACTCCAGATTTTCTCGGTGGCGGCGACGCATCTTTCCTTTGCCCGCGCCGCCGAGGAACTGCATCTGACTCATGCCGCCATTTCGCTGCAAATCAAACAACTGGAGGAAGTTTCAAATTCGGCGCTTTTCGACCGTATCGGCAAGCGTGTCTACCTCACCGACGCGGGCGAAGTGCTGCTCGGCCACGCGCGCAGGATCCTCGCCCTGCTCATTGACGCGGATGAATCGCTGACGGCCCTGAAGGGATTGAAGGGTGGACGCGTGTCGGTGGCCGTCACGAGTACGGCGGAATACTTCGCGCCCGGTTTGCTGGCCGAATTCCGCAAGAGGCTTCCCGACGTGTGGGTCCGCCTGCTGGTCGACAACCGCGGGGAGGTCGCCCGGCTACTGGAGGCAAACGAAGTCGACATGGCGATCATGGGACGCCCTCCGGTGGACATGGACGCCGAGGCGGTGAACTTCGCGCCGCATCCATTCGCCATCGTCTGCTGCGCGGGTCATGTCCTCAACGGAAAGAGCGGGCTGATCGTCAGCGACATCGTCAAGGAACCGATGATCGTGCGCGAGATCGGTTCCGGCACGCGTTCGGCGATGGAGGAGTTTTTCCGGCTGCGCGCCATCGAACCGAACATCGTCATGGAGATGGGCAGCAACGAAGCGATCAAGCAGGCCGTCGTCGCCGGATTGGGGATCAGTTTCCTTTCGCAGCATACGCTCGGGCTGGAACTTTCCGTCGGGCGGCTGGCCGTGTTGCAGATCGAAGGCGCCTCGGTGATGCGCCGCTGGTTCATCGTGCGCCACAAGCACAAACGGCTGACACCGGCGCTCGCCGCGTTCTGGAATTTCGTCCTCGAATTCGCGCCGGATTACCTCGAAAAGCTGGCCCATCCCGAGATGCTGAAGGTGGAGAGGCTGCCTTCTCCCCAAAGTCGATTGGATTAGCAGCGAACTTCAGTCATTCCAGGCACAGTTCGTGATCGTCCGCCCGCAATGCGAGCCGGAGGCTCGCGTACCGTCGCCTCTTCGATGGCCGCGTGACCTTTCCGTGGCGTGCATGGCGGGTTTGGCCGGGCGCGGCGGTTGTGGTAAAAAGCCTCCCCATGCGAACCCGCGATTCCGCCGTAAAGCAGGCTTTTCCGGCCGCGCTGCCCGTGATGGCCGGGTACGTCGTGCTGGGCATTCCCTGCGGCATCCTCGGAACCCAGGCGGGAATGAGCGCGGCGCAGATCGCCTTGATGAGCCTGCTGTTATATTCCGGCGCGGGACAATACCTGATCGCCAGCATGTGGCTGGCCGCCTCGCCCATGGCCTCCATCGTGCTCTCCGTTTCGCTCGTCAATTCCCGGCAGACGCTTTATGCCGCCGCGATGGCGCGTTTTTGCCGGCGGACGGGACGGCGGCTGTCCACGCTTTTCGCGGCGACCCTGACCGACGAAAGTTTCGGAGTGAATCTCGCGCGTTTCACCTCCGGCGAACCGTGGAGCGTGCGCGAGGCGACGTTGGTGAATCTGTTTGCGCAGGGCGCCTGGGTTCTGGCGAACGTCGCCGGGGCGGCGCTGGGCGCGGTGCTACCGGTGCCGACGGCGCTGGCTTCGTTCGCGATGACAAGCATTTTCATCTGTCTCCTGTGCATCCAGCGCTTCGACCGTCCCGCCCGGGCGGCGGCGCTTTCCGCCGCCGCCGGGGTCTGTCTGTGCAAACTGCTCGGGTGGACGGGGCCGGCGATCCTGGCGGGAGCCCTGCTGGGCATCGTCGCCTCCCTGTTGACGCGCGGCGGAGAAGTGTCGTGAGCTGGGGGCAATTCGCGTGGGTGGCGGGCCTGTGCGCCGTCACCATATTCGCGAGCCGCGTCGCGCCGCTCTTTCTGCTCAAGGGCCGCTCCTTGCCGCCGCGCCTTGCGGCGGCGCTCGACGCCATTCCCCCGGCGGCCTTCGCCGCTCTGGTGGCGAACGATCTGTTCGACGTCGGAGCGTTCCGGGCGGCCGACTGGCGCGCCTTCATTCCCTGGATCGCCGCTGCGCCCGTGGCAGTCGTGGCCTTGCGGACCCGCTCGCTGCTGTGGTGCATCGTGACGGGCGTGGGGTGCTACGGGGCGCTGCTGCTGGCGTAGGCGTTGCGCAAAAAACCGCTGCTCCGCTGCCCTTGGTCAGCGGACATCCTCTTCTTCATCAAATCACGTCGCGGGGTTCCGGTTTGCGGGAACGCCGCGTCCGCGCGCGCCGGGCGGACGTTCCGTCGCGAGACCGCGCAGGAAATTCCTTATGAGCGTGTCCGCCATTTCCTCGGCGCGCTGCCCGCCCGCCAGGTCCATGCGTTGGTGGATTTTCAGCGTGCAGATGCCCTGCACGCCAGCCCACAGGACGCGAGCGGTGCGTCGAGCTTCGTGGTCGTCGCATGCGAGCGGGCGCAGGGCGGTCTCCACGAGGCCGAAGACGCGCCCCAGTTTGTGAAGGTACCATTCGGGCAGGGGGCCGCCCTTTCCTGCGACGTATTCGAAAAGCATGTTCCAGCGCGGGGATTCGGCTTCGGCATAAGCGATGTAGGCGTCGGCCAGCGCGAGCAACGTCCTCTCGGGATCGCGCCGGTCGTTCGGAGGCGTTGTCGCTTCGAGGCGGGCGTGCAGTTGGTCCAGCGTGCGCCCGTTGATCCGCAAGACCAGATCGTCCAGGTTCTCGAACACCAGATAGAGCGTGCCAACCGTGTAGCCGATGGCCGTGGCCACTTTTCTTGCGGAAAGGCCGCCGTAGCCCTTGGCGGCGACGATGCGTTCCGCCGCATCGAGCGCCATGCGGCGAATTTCGTCACGGCTGTGTTCACTTCTGCGTGCCATGAGGGTTCCCGATTCAGGTTGCGCCAGTCTAACAAACTACTGGATGAGTGACGAACTTCGGTCATTCGGGCGGCAAAGACGCCCGCGCTCCCCGTTTTTTTGTAGCCGGAGGCTCGCATACGCCGCCTCTTTCCTCACCGCGCGGCTGGTGCTTGCCACCATGATCGTCCATTGCGCCCGTAAGCTGAACCTGGATTCCGATCAAGAAAAAACGCTGAGCAGGCCGTCATCCCGGTGAAGGACCAAATGGAACTCATTGATTTTCCTGGATTCCAGCTTTCTCGAGAATGACGGATCCTGGCTTGATCAGCGTTTCCCAAGACCAGGCATGAACTATTGAACATTGTTTAATTTCATGCTATCTTTTGCTGAACACTGTTCAATTTCTCCGGAAACCGGATCTTGGACATACCGGGAAATCCGCTTGGAAGCAGGCGCCATTTCTTCCGCGGCGGCTTTCCCGGGCAGAAATTGAACGGTGTTTATGGTACGACGAGAAAACAAGGCCGCCTTTTCGCTCGTGTCGACAGAACCGGCCTTGCTTTCGGACTTCCAACGGGGTTGCCGTTTGAAACTTTTTTTTGCAAAGCGAGCAGGAACATGAACAAAAATTCATATCGCATCGGCATCGACATCGGCTCGACGACGGTCAAGGTGGTTGCGCTGGATGAATCGGGGATGCCGATATTCAAGGTTTATACCCGGCATTTTTCCGACGTGCGCGCGACGGTGGCGC
>JAITIQ010000095.1 GCA_031279425.1 Accumulibacter sp. | reverse complement strand
CCCCCTGACGCGCCAGCAGCCAGTCCATCGCCGCGCACAGATCGTCTTCATCTGCATCCGCCGCCCCGGAGTCAGCGGCCAAGGTCGTGCTCTGCCATCCACGCGCCATCGCCAGTTTCGACAATGGCATGACGAGGCGCAATGCCACCCCATCGCCAAGAGCAGATCACGTTTGCGCGAGGGCTTGCCACCCGGCAGGGAGGCCATGTCCAGCCGCTTCATCGCCGAGCGTACTGCCTGTACGTGCCCCCGCGGCAGCGAGGGGACGATCTCGAAGGCTTCCCCTACCGGAACGAAACGTTCGCCCTTGAGCGAACGGCGAATGATGTCGATCAGCGATTCGGGAAGATGCGAGAGATAGCCCAGGGGTTCGTTCTTGACCTTGCCGTTTTCTCGGGAACTGCGGCGCAAAAATTTGCCGGGGACACGGACTCGTCAAAAGCGAGGCTCGAAGGTCCGCGGCAATCCGGAGGACAGAAGACAGTCAGTTTGCGGCTGCGCCGGATTCTTCCGATGGATTCCCCTCCCCCGCTGGGCGGGGGAGGGTGCCCCGCAGGGGCGGGAGAGGGAGTCCTTTCCTCCGGCGCGAGAGCGCCGCTGATCAAAGGACGAAGGAACGGGACGCCCGCCCACTCTCCACCGCGAAAGAATCAGCGGCGCTTCGCGCCGGAGGCTTGGCTCCCCCCTCTCCCGGCCTTCGGCCACCCTCTCCCCCCTGCGGGGGGCGAGGGGAACAGGAAGCTTCGTCATGGCGAGGGCCAGAGATCCACGGCAATCCAGACGCCTTTCCGCTTGCCTTGGCGTTTCGGGTAGCGGAACCGCCGCAGGGATTGCCACGTCGCGCAGCCCGAACAATGACGCGGGACGGGTTGTATTTCTGTCTTCTGTCTGCCCTCTGGCCCGCCGCGTCGCGCGGCCCGGACAATGACAGTGCAAATATATGGTCATCATTCAATCCATCTTCTCCAGAAACCGAATCCCGCTCCGTGTTCTCCATGTCTTCGCGTTCTCTGTGTCGGAAGCGCTTGCTCTATTTGTGGCCGGTATGCAATCCGCATTCCTTCGAGTCCGACGACTCCCACCACCAGCGTCCGGCGCGCGCGTCCTCGCCGGGACGGACGGCGCGCGTGCAGGGCTCGCAGCCGATGGAGGGATAGCCGCGGTCGTGCAGCGGGTTGTAGGGGATGTCCCGCGCGCGGATGACCTGCCAGATTTCCTCGTCGTTCCAGGCGGCGAGGGGGTTGTATTTGGCAAGGCCGAAGGTCCCGTCGCGCTCTTCCTCGGGCAGGTCCTCGCGGGTGGCAGCCTGGGCGCGGCGCTGTCCGGTGATCCAGGCCGAACACCCGGCGAGCGCGCGCGCGAGCGGCTCGACCTTGCGTATCCGGCAGCAGGCCCGGCGCAGTTCGACGCTGTCGTAAAAGGCATGGGCGCCGTGGGCGGCCGTGTAGTCCCGTACGGCTCGTTCGTCGGGATGATAGATTTCCAGCGGGCGTCCATAGGCGGATTCGATGCGTTCCAGGAGCTCCAGGGTCTCCGCGTGCAGGCGGCCGGTATTCAGGGTGAATACCCGCAGGGGCAGATGCGCGCGGAAGATGGCGTGCGTCAACAGCATGTCCTCGGCGGACAGGGACGAAGCCAGCGCCGCGTCGGGATGGCGTTCGGCGATGCCGGCCAGACGGAACCGGAGCGCGCGCCAGCGTTCGGCGGCCCGGCCGGAGTCCACTGGCGGCGCCAGGGCGGGGAGCGTCATGGCGCGCTTTCAGGCCGCCGCGAACACCCGCGCGCGGAGCGGGTTGGCCACCAGCACGTCGCCCACCTTGAGGCCGAGCTCGCGATATCGGGTTTCGGGCAACTGGGCTTCGATCAGGGCGTCCCTGTCCAGGCGCCGCAGTTCCAGGTAGGCGGAAGGGCCGGCGAGATAGGCGTGATCCAGGCGCACCCGTATGCCGTTGGCGCCCGACTTGTCGCGCGCCAGATCGATTTCGTGCGGCCGCACGTAGGCGACGGCATGCAGTTTGTCGTCCTGGGTCATTTCGGGCGCGGGCAGCGTGACACCGTCGGCATGCCACACGCCGCGCGCGGCGTGACCCCTCAACGCATTGACGCTGCCCAGGAAATCGAAAACGAAAGGAGTCGCCGGGTGTTCCCAGAGCTCGCGCGGCTCGCCGATCTGCTCGATGCGTCCGGCATTCATCAGCACCACCCGATCGGAGACTTCCAGCGCTTCTTCCTGGTCGTGCGTGACGAATACGCTGGCGATGTGCAGATCGTCGTGCAGGCGGCGCAGCCAGCGGCGCAATTCCTTGCGCACCTTGGCATCGAGCGCGCCGAAAGGCTCGTCGAGCAGCAATACGCGCGGCTCCACCGCCAGCGCCCGGGCGAGCGCGATGCGCTGGCGCTGGCCGCCCGAGAGTTGCGAGGGATAGCGCTCGGCCACCCAATCGAGCTGCACCAGGCTCAACAGATCATGCACCCTGGCCCGGATCTCTTCCTCGGAAGGCCGCTGCGCGCGCGGTTTGACGCGCAGCCCGAAAGCCACGTTCTCGAATACCGTCATGTGATGGAACAGCGCGTAGTGCTGGAAGACGAAGCCCACCTGGCGGCGGCGCACGTCGACGCCGGTGGCGTCCTCGCCGGCGAAGAGCACGCTGCCGGCGTCGGGCGACTCCAGACCGGCGATGATGCGCAGGAGCGTGGTCTTGCCGCAGCCCGACGGGCCCAGCAAGGCCACCAGCTCGCCGGTTTCGATGGAAAGTGACACGTCGTCGAGCGCGCGGAACTGGCCGAAATATTTGGAAAGGTTTCTGACTTCGATGCTCATGGATTACCTCGACTGGGTAGGCTGAAGGAGGGGAGAGGGCGAGTTGGCGGAAGAGGGCGGCTCCGCCGGAACCACCCGCGAAGAAGCCTCCCGCGCCGCCGGGCGCGCGCCGCGCCAGGCGATGAAATTCTTGACGGCCAGCGTGACCAGCGCCAGCAGGGCCAGCAGCGAAGCCACGGCGAAGGCCGCCGAGAACTGGTATTCGTTGTACAGGATTTCGACGTGCAGGGTCATGGTGTTGGTTTCGCCGCGCACGTGGCCGGAGACCACCGACACCGCGCCGAATTCGCCCATCGCGCGCGCATTGGCCAGGATGGCGCCGTAGAGCAGTCCCCACTGGATGTTGGGCAGGGTCACGCGCTGGAAGATTCGCCAGCCGGAGGCGCCCAGCGTCAGCGCGGCCTGCTCCTCCTCGCTGCCCTGCGCCTGCATGAGCGGGATCAGCTCGCGCGCCACGAAGGGGAAGGTCACGAACAGCGTCGCCAGGATGACGCCGGGGATGGCGAAGACGATCTTCAGATCGTGATCCTGCAGCCAGCCGCCGAACCAGCCTTGCGTGCCGAACATCAGCACGAAGATCAGGCCGGCCACCACGGGGGATATCGAGAACGGCAGGTCGATCAGGGTGATGAGGAACTGCTTGCCGCGGAACTGGAAGCGCGTGATGAGCCAGGCCGCCGCCACGCCGAAGCTCAGGTTCACCGGCAGGGCGATGGCCGCCACCAGCAGCGTGAGCTTGATGGCCTCGACGGCGTCCGTCTCGGTGATGGCCGCGAGGTACAGCTTCCAGCCCTTGCGCAGGGCTTCGCTGAACACGGTGGCCAGCGGCACCAGCAGGAACAGCGCGAGGAAACCGAGCGCCAGCGCAAGCAGGATTCCGCGCACCCAGCGCGGCTCGGTGAGATGCCCGGAACGATGGGGGGTCATCAGCTTCTTTCCCCGCGCCGCGCGTTCCAGCCCTGGATCAGGTTGATGGCGAGCAGCAGGACGAAGGCCAGCGCCAGCATCACGATGGCGATGGCCGCCGCGCCGGCGTAGTCGTATTCCTCCAGCCGCGAAATGATGAGCAGCGGCGTGATTTCGGAGATCATGGGCATGTTGCCCGCGATGAACACCACCGAGCCGTATTCGCCCACCGCCCGCGCGAAGGCCAGCGCGAAGCCCGTCAGCAGCGCGGGCAGGAGCGCCGGCAGCAATACCCGGCGCACGGTCTGCCAGCGGTCCGCCCCCAGGCTGGCTGCCGCTTCTTCGATCTCGCGCTCGATGTCTTCCAGCACCGGCTGCACCGTGCGCACAACGAAAGGCAGGCCGATGAAGACGAGCGCGATGGCGATGCCCAGCGGCGTATAGGCCACCTTCAGGCCGAACCATTTCTCGAGGGGTTTGCCCAGCCAGCCGTTCTGCGCGTAAATGGCCGTGAGCGCGATGCCCGCGACGGCGGTGGGCAGCGCGAAGGGAAGATCCACCAGCGCGTCGAGGATCTTCCTGCCGGGAAAGGAATAACGCGCCAGCACCCAGGCCACGATGGCGCCGAACACCAGGTTGATGAGCGCCGCCGCCAGCGAGGCGCCGAAAGTGACCTGGTAGGAAGCCAGCACGCGCGGCGCGGTGACGATCCTCCAGAAGCCTTCCCATCCCAGGCTCATGCTTTTCAATGGCAGCGATACCAGCGGCAGCAGCACCAGCAGGCCAAGGTAGGTCAGCGTGATGCCCAGCGAAAGGCCGAAACCCGGCAGCACGCCGGGCCGTCGTTTGCGCGGCCTGACGGCCCCGGAAGCCTCGGCGCCGGATCGTTTCGTCACGTCCATCTCTTACTTTTTCGGTTGATAGATCTGGTCGAACACGCCGCCGTCGGCAAAGTGCTTTTTCTGCGCGGCCTGCCAGCCGCCGAAAACGGGATCGTCGATGGTGACGAGCTTCACCTGCGGGAACTTGGCCGCGTATCTGGTCGCCACGTCCTTGTCGGAGGGACGGTAGAAGTTGGCGGCGATGATCTCTTGCGCTTCCGGGGTGTACAGGTACTGGAGATAGGTTTCGGCCAGCGCGCGGGTGCCCTTCTTATCGACCACCTTGTCGACCACCGTCACCGGCGGTTCGGCCAGGATGGACAAGGGCGGCACGACGATGTCGAACTTGTCCGGGCCCAGTTCCACCAGGGCCAGGAAGGCCTCGTTCTCCCAAGCCAGCAGCACGTCGCCCACGCCGCGCTCGACGAAGGTGGTGGTCGAGCCGCGCGCGCCGGAATCGAGCACCGGCACGTTGGCGAACAGCTTCTTCACGAATTCCCTGGCCGTGGCTTCGTCATTGCCTTCGTTCTGCAGCGACCAGGCCCAGGCCGCCAGGTAGTTCCAGCGGGCGCCGCCCGAAGTCTTGGGGTTGGGGGTGATGATCTGCACGCCGGGCTTGATGAGATCGCCCCAGTCCTTGAGACCCTTGGGATTGCCCTTGCGCACCAGGAAGACGATGGTCGAGGTGTAGGGCGAACTGTTGAGCGGCAGGCGCTTCTGCCAGTCCGCCGGGAGGAGTCCCTTCCCGGCGATGGCGTCGATGTCGTAGGCCAGGGCCAGGGTGACCACGTCGGCCTCCAGCCCGTCGATGACCTTGCGCGCCTGGCTGCCGGAGCCGCCGTGCGACTGCCTGATTTCCAGCTTGACGCCGGTCCGGGCCTGGTACTGCTTGATGAATGCCTCATTCACCGCGCGGTACAATTCGCGCGTCGGGTCATAGGAGACGTTGAGCAGCGATTGGGCGGATTGGGCATTCGCCGCGCCCGGCGTGAAGGCGCCCAGCGCGAACAGCGCGGCAAACAGAACATGGCTTGAGAATTTGGACATCGTTGTCATCGCTTTTCATCCTTTCGGCATCGGGTATTGATCGGTAGGCGGAAGGCAGTATGCCGAGCCGCGCCGACGAATCCAACGAATGTTTTCTGAATTGCTTATGCCTTGCCGGACATAAGGCTCCGCGACATGCCACCTGTGGAAATTCCGCGCCTTGTTTCAGTTCCAGATGAGCCTCTTGCAAAAGTCAGCGCGATCTCATGATTCGCCGCTGTAGAGGACAAAACCGCGAGCATGACCCCCCTATACGGTCCAATCCTCCGCGGCTTCTTGCTCCTGGAAATGGCCCTGGTGGCGACAGGACGTCGTATGCATTGTGCAAAAGCTGGAAATCATCCGGCTCACTTCCCATCGCCGCGCAATGTCCACCGGAAGCTCTCCTCGCTCCAGCCCGGCCGCGAGCGGCCTCATGAAGAGTGATCGTCGCCCGCGGCTTCGAACAGCAGAGGTTTGAATTCCTCCTGTTCCAGATCCTCGCGGCGATTTTCTTCCCTGGCCTCGATTTTTTCCCAACTGGCGTGGTGATGGCGGATCTTTTCGCGTTCCTGGTTGGCCAGAAGCCAATGGTCGCGGGCGATTTGCGCGTTTTTCCGCGCTTCCTCCAGCGCGCGGTCGGCTTCACGCAAGGCTTCTTCCCTGGCCAATTCCTCATCGCCCAGGGCGGAAAGGCCGGCCTTGAAGGCGTCGATTTCCCCCTGGCTCATGGTCCGGCCCAGGATGGACTGGTAGCGGCGCTCGACTTCCTCCCTGCGCCAGACCTTGTAGCGTTCCCATTCCCTTTCCTTTGCCAGCCGTTCCGCCCGCGCCGCGCGCAGCCGGGCTTCCGCCGTCCGCACCGCCTTGCTGGCCGCGTCGACCCGGAAGTCGCGGATCTTCATCAGGCCAGCCAGGGGATAGCGCATGTCGATTCGTTAATTCACGGTACGGAGCAATGCGTTCAGGGTATCGTCGAAACCGGAAAACTCATTGAGACCCTGGCGCAGGAAGGCATTGACCGCGCCGATCTTCTCCAGCGCCCGGTCGGCCTCGGCGTCGTTGCCCTTCTGGTATTCGCCGATCTGCACCAGGAGTTCGATCTCGGCGTATTTGGCGAGGATGGCGCGCAGCTTCTGCGCGGCCTCGCGGTGCGCTTTCGTGGTGATCGCCCCCATGACCCGGCTGACACTCGCCAGCACGTCGATGGCCGGATAATGGTTGGCGGCGGCGAGCTTCCTGGAAAGAACGATGTGGCCGTCCAGGATGGAACGCGTCTCGTCGGCGATGGGTTCGGTCATGTCGTCGCCTTCGACGAGCACGGTATAGAGCGCCGTGATGGAACCCCTGTCGGAATTGCCCGCCCGTTCCATGAGACGCGGCAGGGTGGAAAAGACGGAGGGCGGAAAACCGCGTCGGGTCGGCGGCTCCCCGGCGGCGAGGCCGATTTCCCGCTGCGCCCGCCCGAAACGGGTGACGGAATCCATGAGCAGCAGGACCCTCTTCCCCTGGTCGCGGAAATACTCGGCGATGGCCGTCGCGGTATAGGCGGCCTTCAGGCGTTCCATCGACGCGCGATCGGAGGTGGAAACGACCAGCACGGCCTTCTTGCGCCCTTCCGGCCCCAGGTCGTGCTCGATGAACTCGCGCACCTCGCGCCCGCGCTCGCCGATCAGGGCGAGGACGCAGACGTCCGCCGCCGCGCCCTTGATGATGGAGGAAAGCAGCGTGCTTTTTCCCCCGCCCGCCGCCGCGAAAATGCCCATGCGCTGCCCCTCGCCGCAGGTCAGGATGCCGTCCAGGGCGCGCAGGCCGAGCGGCAGGGGCTGGTCGATCAGCTTCCTCGTCATGGGATTGGGCGGGTCGGCATAGACCGGGTAGAACTTCCGGGTCATCAGCGGCGGCCCGCCGTCGATGGGGCTGCCCAGCCCGTCCAGGATGCGGCCCAGGAGATCGTCGCACACCGCGATGGCATGAATTTCGCCGGTGGGAATCACTTCCGTGTCCGGCGCGATGCCCTGCAGATTGCCCAGCGGCGTCAGGATCGCCTCCCTGCGCGCGAAGCCCACCACTTCGGCCTTCAATTCCCAGGTGCCGCGCGGATTCTTCAGCACGCAGATTTCGCCCACCCGCACGCCCGGCACGACCGCCCGGATGATGGTCCCCACCACCTGTACCACCCGCCCCCGGATTTCCAGGAGGGAGGCGCTGGAAACCGCTTCCTCCAGCAAGGCGCCGATGTATTCGAGACTCATCGTTTTCAGAAGACAGAGGACAGTCAATTACCGGGCGCTTCGCGCCCGCAGGAGTTCAACGCATTCCATATCCATTATGCCTGAACCATCCGGAGATACGGCCTTCTGAAGACTTCGCCCCGCTCTTCACTCGCCCATCATCGTTTCCAGATAGGTCTTCGCCTGCGCGCGGAGCCAGCCGCAGAAAACCTGCAGCGAGTCCGACCGCTGCCTGTCCTCCGGATAGACGAGATAATAGCTGCGCTGGTTGTGCAGCACGTAGGGACACGGCACCACCAGATCGCCCGAGGCGATCTCGTTCAACACGAAAAACTTCGGCATCAGGGCCACGCCGAGACCGGCCTTGGCGGCCTCGACCAGCATCGCGAAGATTTCGTAGCGCGAGCCGCCCATCGCGTTGACGTTGGGCATACCCACGATTTCGAACCATTCCCGCCAGGCGTCGGGACGCGAGGATTGGTGCAGCAAGGGCATTTTCTCGAGCTCCGCAGGCTCCACCGCGGATTTCCCGCCGAGCAGCGAGGGTTTGCACACCGGCACCATTTCCTCTCCGAAGAGATACTCGGTGACGGCGCCGGGCCATATCGGATCGCCGAAATGGATCGCCGCGTCGAACGGCGTGTCGATGAACATGAACGGCTCGTTGCGCGTCGTGAGGTCAAGGGTGATTTCCGGATGGCGCAGCTGGAAATCCGCCAGGCGCGGAATCAGCCAGCGGGTGGCGAAGGTGGGGATGACCGCCAGCTCCAGCACCCGGTCCGCGTTCCGATGAGCCATCAGCGACAGGGTGTCGTGTTCGATGCGCTTCAGGTTCTCGCGGACCTGCCGGGCGTAGATCTGTCCGGAACCGGAGAGCGATACCCGCTTCTTGACGCGGTTGAACAACTGTATGCCCAGATAGTCTTCCAGCGCCGATATCTTGCGACACACCGCGCTTTGCGTGAGCGACAGCTCTTCCGCCGCGCGCGTGAAACTCTGGTGCCTCGCGGCCGTTTCGAAAGCGACGAGCAAATCCGTTCCTGGAATCTTTCTTCGCATGATTCTTCCAAAACCGAACGATTTACTGAATATACAACGTTTGCAATTTCATGGAAACGGGGAAAAAATACGCCATCGTTCCGTCGAACGAATGTGATTGAACAGTGGTGGAACCCCCCCCTCGAATTCAAGCCCGTTTCATAACGATACCGTCCAGCGAGAAACGCTCTGGCCCGCCATGCCGGCGCCCGTCCCGGGACGGGGAGGAGAAGACATGAACGACACAGGTACCAGCAATGCGCTCCGGCGCGCCCTGCGCGAGATATCGGAAAAACAGAAGCTGTCCCCGGCCCTCGCCGACCATCTGGAACGTTATTTTTCCACGATCGGCGTCGGCAATTTCCTCGACGCCAACCTGGAGGAACTGCACGGCGCCGCCATCACCCACACCCGGATCGGCAGGTCGCGCCGGGACAGGCAGGCCCTCGTCGAACTCTACACGCCCGATTTCGACCGGCACGGCTGGCATTCCCCGCACACCGTCATCGACATCGTCACCGACGACATGCCCTTCCTCGTCGATTCGGTCACCATGGTCATCTACAACCGCGGCCTGGCGATCCACCGCATCATCCACCCGGTCCTGGGCATCGAGCGCGACGCTTCCGGCGTCTTCCTGCGCAGCGCCGCGCGCGACGCCGCCGGCGTGCGGCCCGAATCGTGGATTCACCTCGAAATCGACCGGATCGGCGGCCACAACGTCATCGAAGCGCTGCGCGCCGAGATTGCCGACGTCCTCGCCGACATCCGCGCCGCCGTCGAGGATTTCGCCGAAATGCGCCGGCGCGTCGAGACGGCCGTCGGCAGTCTGGGCAACTTCCCATCCCCCGACCATGAGGAAATCGCCGAATTCCTGCGCTGGGCGGCCGGCGAAAACTTCGTCTTCCTGGGCTACGCGCACTATCACGCCGACGCCGGCGGCGACGCGCTGGCGCGCGAGCCGGACGGCGGCCTGGGCCTCCTGCGCCGCGCCAACCATCCGCGCTTCGGGCATTGCCGCACCGGCATGCCGAACCGGATCGCCGAGCTGGAAAAACTTCCCTCGACGCTGACCCTGACCAAGGCGGACGCGCGCTCGATCGTGCATCGCTCCGGCTATCTGGACTACATCAGCGTGCGCGAGCGCGACGCCGGCGGCAGGATCGTCGGCGAGCATGTCTTCGTCGGCCTGTACGCCGCCCACGTCTATCACATTTCCACGACCGAAATCCCGGTCGTGCGGCGCAAGGTCGCCGCCGTGCGCGCGGCCAGCGGATTCGTTTCGGGCGGTCACAACGACAAGACCCTGCGCAACCTCCTCGAATCCTATCCGCGCGACGAACTGATCGAGATCGACGCCGACGACCTGCAGCGCATCGGCTACGGCATCGTCATGCTGCACGAGCACCAGCGGGTACGGGTCTTCCTGCGCAACGACCGCTGGAAACGTTACGTCTCGGCGCTGATCTACGTCCCGCGCGACCGCTTCGAGACGACCCTGCGCCTGCGCATCATGGACCTCCTGCGCAATACCCTGCGCGCGGGCAGCATCGATTTCTCCATCGACGTCAACAACGAATCGCGCCTGGCGCGCCTGCACCTGATCGCGCGCACGCCCGAGGTCGCCGATTATCAATACGACGCCAAGGCGATCGAGGCCGACGTCGCGCGCATCGTCCGCGGCTGGCAGGAAGAACTCCAGCACAACCTGATCGAGCACGCCGGCGAGGAGCGCGGCAACGCCCTGCTGCGCCGCTACGCCGCGGCGCTGCCGCTCGCCTATCAGGACCAGGTGCCGCCGAGTTCCGCGGTCTCCGACCTCGAACACCTGGAAATGGCGGAAAACAGCGGCCAGGTCGAGCTCAAGGTCAGCGCGCCCTACGGCGAGGATGGTTCGCACCAGCACATCAAGCTGTTCGTCCAGGGCAGTCCGCGTCCCTTGTCGTCCGTGCTGCCGGTGTTCGAGAACCTGGGGCTCACCGTCCTCTCCGAACAGCCGTTCAGACTCGCCGGCATGGATCTTTCCATCGCCGACTTCGCCGTGCGGTTGCCCTGCGCGGAAGCGCTGGAGAATGAGACGACGCGCGGCGCGTTCGTCGAACTGCTGGGCAGACTGCTGCGCGACCAGGCCGAAAACGACGGTTTCAACCGCCTGACCCTGCTGGCCGGACTCGACGCCGCGCGCGTGAACGTCCTGCGCGCCTATGCGCGCTACCTGCGCCAGGCCGGGCTGCCGTTCAGCCAGGTGTACATCGAGCGCAGCCTGGCGGCCCATCCGCGCATCGCCCGCCTGCTGTCCAGGCTCTTCGAGGCCCGTTTTGCTCTCGACGCCACCGATGGCGAGGCGGAAGAAACCGACCGCGAACTCGTGGCCGCGCTGGCGCAGGTCGCCAACGTCGACGACGACCGCATCCTCTCCGGCTATCGTGCCGTCATCCTCGCGACGGTGCGCACCAACGCCTGGCAGAAGGACGCCGACGGCCAGCCGAAGGGACACCTCTCCTTCAAGATTTCGTCGAAGCTCGTTCCCTTCCTGCCCAAACCGCTGCCGCTTTTCGAAATCTTCGTCTACGACCAGCGCGTGGAAGGCATCCATCTGCGCGGCTCCTCCGTGGCGCGCGGCGGCCTGCGCTGGTCCGACCGCATGGAGGACTACCGCGCCGAGGGCCTGGCGCTGATGAAGGCGCAGATGGTCAAGAACGTCGTCGGCGTTCCCCTGGGCGCCAAGGGCTGCTTCATCGGCAAGCAACTGCCGCCGGCAAGCGACCGCGATGCCTGGCTGGCCGAAGGCATTGCCTGCTATAAAACCTACATCCGCGGCCTGCTCGACATCACCGACAACCTCGTCGGCGGCAGGCTCGTCCCGCCGGCCGGGGTCCGCCGTCACGACGGCGACGACCCCTACCTCGTCGTCGCCGCCGACAAGGGTACCGCGACCTTCTCGGACATCGCCAACGCCATCGCCAGCGAATACGGCTTCTGGCTTGGCGACGCCTTCGCCTCGGGCGGCTCGGCCGGCTACGACCACAAGAAAATGGGGATCACCTCGCGCGGCGCGTGGGAAGCCGTCAAGCGCCACTTCCGCGAGCTCGGGCACGACACGCAGACGCAGCCGTTCACGGCGATCGGCATCGGTGACATGTCCGGCGACGTCTTTGGCAACGGCTTGCTGCGTTCCAACAAGATCCTGCTGGTCGCCGCCTTCGACCACCGCCATATCTTCCTCGATCCGAACCCGGACCCCGAGATGAGCTTCGGCGAGCGGCAGCGTCTGTTCGGTCTGCCGCGCTCGTCGTGGGACGATTACAACAAGTCGCTGATTTCCGAAGGCGGCGGCGTCTGGCCGCGCGGCGCGAAGAGCATCCCGTTGTCCAGGGAGGCGCGGGCCCGGCTCGACGTCGCGGCCGAACAGATGACGCCGAACGAACTGATCGGCGCCATCCTCAGGGCGCCCGTCGACCTCTTCTACAACGGCGGCATCGGCACCTACGTCAAGGCCAGCGCGCAGAGCCATCAGGACGCCAACGACCGCGCCAACGACGCCATCCGCATCGACGCCACCGAACTGCGCGCCCGGGTCGTCGGCGAAGGCGGCAACCTGGGCTTCACGCAGTTGGGACGCGTCGAGTACGCCCTGAACGGCGGCCTGAATTACACCGACGCCATCGACAATTCGGCCGGCGTCGACACTTCCGACCATGAGGTCAACATCAAGATCCTGGTCTCCGGCCTGATCCACAGCGGCGACATGACGATGAAGCAGCGCGACGAGCTGCTCGCCTCGGTGACCGACGACATCGGCCTGCGGGTGCTGGTCGACAACTACCAGCAGACGCAGGCCGTATCGCTGGAAACGGCGTATGGCAAGGAATTGCTCAACGCGCACGCGCAGCTCATGCGCTACCTGGAAGTCCATGGCGGGCTCGACCGTGCCGTCGAATTCCTGCCGGACGAGAAGCGCCTCACCGAACGCGCGCAGATGGGCCGCGGGCTGACCGCGCCGGAAATCGCCGTCCTCCTGGCCTATGCCAAGATCGCCACCAAACAGGCGCTGCTGGAAACCCGGCTGCCGGATGAGCCCGTCTTCCAGAAGCTGCTGGTTCATTACTTCCCCGAGGCGATCGCCCGGAAATGCGCCGCGCAGATCCCTGCGCATCCGTTGCGCCGGGAAATCACCACGACGACGATCGTCAGCCGGCTGCTCAACCGCATGGGCACGACCTTCATCCAGCAGATCGGCGACGAAACCGGAGCCGAGCTCGGACAGATCGTCCCGGCCTGGTTCGCCGCCAGCGAACTGTTGGGCGCCGAGGGACTATGGAAAGAGCTCGAGGCCCTCGACCTCAAGATTCCTTCCGCGCGCCAGATGGCCCTGATGATGGCCCTGCGCGAGCTGGTCAGCGCCGCCACGCGGCAAATCCTGGCCTCGCAGATGGCCGGAGCGGAGATCGACGAGATCGTCGGCGCCTATCGCCACGCCGTCACCCAGGCCATGGAGACCGCCCGCGCCGGTCTGTCGGGCGCGGATTCGATCGCCGCGCTGCTCGACGACGCCCGGCCGGCCATCACCCGCGTGTTCGAACTGGTCGACTTCGCGCGCAGCAGCCATCGTCCGCTCGAACAGGTGGCGGCCGCCTGCGCCAGACTCGACGCCGGCTTCGACCTTCCCTGGTTCGGCGGCGCCATCGGCAACCTGCCCGCCGGCAATCGCTGGCAGGCGCGCGCCAGGGCGCAACTGGCCGGCGATCTGCGCGCCCTGCGGCAGGCTCTGTTGCAGCGCGACGCGATCGACGCGACGGATCTGGCCGCCGCGCGCGGCGTGATCGAGGAATTGAAGCGCAACGCGCCGCAGGACCTGGCCATGCTTTCCGCGGGCATGATCGAAATCCGCCGGCTGTTCAAGATCTGACGATGACGCCGGATCGAGGAGGCGACTCCGTCGCCTCCTCTGGTGGATTCGCGGGACGGCGCCGACGAGCTCGCGCCGGCGCCTGTTCGGGGGCGGATTGGCACTTGGGAGGTGTGGGCAGATAACTTCACGAAAGCGCGATCCTCGACGAGCCCCCTCCGGCGCCATCGCACGGAGCGAAGCGGCGCCTATCTGGTCTCGCGCTTGCGCCATCATCGCTGGCGATACGCGCCGGGGCGATCCGGATTCCTGCCATCTTTATCGTGAATTGGAATTGGCCCCTTCTCCACGCGCTGTTCCCGTAACTACGCCATCTCCTTGACCAGCGTCGGGCGCTGCCGCTCCTCTTCCTCCGGCGACAGTTCCCGGGATGATTCCGGCATCGGTTTGCTGCCGGTCCGCGGCATTTCCGCTTCCTGAAACAGCGGCGTTTCTCCCGCGTTCCACAGAAATAGCTGCACGGTTCGCAACAGGTGATCCGGCTTCGCCCCCTGCCACGACGCCTGTTCTTCCAGCACCGATTTCAGCCACCGCAGCCGCTGCATCATTTCCCGATGGCAGTACACCGCCATCTCGTCCCGCATTCGCTTCTCTCCCGGCGTCGACGGTTGCGGGTAAAAGAGTGTTTTCAATACGGTCAGCATTCGTTTCTCCTTTCGTTGGCCAGACTTTGACAAGTCAAAAATAAACACCCGTAAAATCAACGTGCTATTCCAGTCCCTGACCCATCTGCGCCCCGGCGCCCGCGAGGGACGCTCATCCCGAGCAGTCACGCCGAAGCCCGGACTCATGAAAGCGAGGCCGAGATGGATGAGCAGGATTTCTTTCGCGTGGCCATTTCCTTTTCCTGAAAAACGCGCGGGTGGTTCTTGAAGACCGATCCGTGAAACCCTTCTTCGGAATATTTTCAAGAATTATAATGATAATCATTATTATTTGTAAAGAAAGCAATGATTCTCGCAACCCTTTGTCAGGGAGGACGGTCATCCTGCGCAGTCCGTCTTCATTCCGGAAAGGAGAGCAGGATCATGACGCAGACTCGGCGCTGGAAGCGCTCAGAAAACACCCGCCTTGAGGAAAATCCGGAGACAATGCTGGAAGGCGTGTCCGGGGCGAAGGGCCTCTCCATGGCGCAGAGGATCGAGTGCCCGCCCGCATCCGCGTGGAAGCGCCTGGACGGCAGGCATTCAAAGTCTATCCGGGCGCGGCGAGGTACTGATTCCGCACGTCACGGGGATGTTCCGGTATATCCGGAAGCACCGGAAACCCGTGGTTGGAGGTCGAAACATTCCATCAGTGCATCCCGGCGCCGTACTTTTTGTCCGGGCGCGTCCCTGGCGTCCAACTGATGCGGGAAAATTACCCGGACCTTCCCTTCGCCGCTTCCCCTTCCCCGGAAAGCCTCCGCCGGCGCATTTCGCCGGGGGCGCAGGCATAGTGCTTGCGGAAACGGTTGGAGAAGTAATGGACGCTGCGGAAGCCGCAGTCGGCGGCGATCTGCTTGATGGGGAGAGAAGTGTTCTGCAGCATGGTCAGCGCCGAACCGAGCCGGCAGGCGGTGATGTATTCGGCCAGGGTCCTGCCCGTGGCCTTGCGGAACTTTCGGCTCAGGTGTCCGGGGCTGACCCCCACCTGGACGGCGATCGCCGACACCCGCAGCGGTTCGGCGCAATCCGAACGCACGATGCGCTTGACGCGGCCGATCAGGGAATCTTCCCCCCCGCCTTCGCCTTCGCACGCCTCGATCTCGTGAATCAGCGCGATCAGGCGATCGAGGGTTTCCGGGGAGATCGGCAGATCCATCGTGTATTCGCCCACGATCTTCTTGAGGATGCCCAGCACCTCGGCCTGTTTTTCCTCGGCTACGTCCACCATGAAAGGAGAACGCGATGGATTTCTGGCCCGCGGGTCCTCGGAGAACTGGAATTTGACGCTGTAGTTGTCCGTGTCCGGCGCTTGCGCATAGACGATCTCGTGGCGCACCATGGGCGGGATGAAGCAGAAACTGCCCGGGCCGAATTCCATCCAGTGCTGGCCCAGGCGGATTCCCCCGACGCCGGCGACAAAGTATTCGATCTGGTACTCGTTCGAATGGAAATGATCGGGGACGTCGATGCAAGGCCCCACGTGCCGGATGGCGAAGGCGATGCGATTGGCCATGTTCATCCGATCGATTGCCTGCAGGATGCGCTGGAGTGCGCGGAAGGAACGCTCCCGGTCGGCGTGGATGCACGCCGTCGCCAGTTCGACGTTCATGGCGACGAACTCCGCGCGTGTGTCCTGCCGGATAATGAGGTAGTCATTCACGGCGGCGTGGCTGAAGTCGCCGGACTCGAAACGAATGGCGAAGCAGTCTACCGGCCCATCGCCGCAACGCACGGAAAACTCCGTCTCCGCCTCAATGCAGAAAAGGCGGTTGGGCAGGATGTCGTGCCAGTTGCTGTTGTGCCAGACCACCCCGGCGTTGCCCAGGGGAAAGAAAAGGATGTGCCGTTTCCCTGGCGTCGGGGAAAGCGCGTTCACGAAGCGCGCACTCTGAAAACGATGACATTCCACTGCCGAAAGACGTTCCGACATGGCGGCCTCCCACATGACGAGGATATGATACGTTCCCGGAACAGTCACGGCAACAATATGCAAATAAATGCAATATATCGAAATATTCTTACTATTTTTTGCTATTTTTTGATTTTATCCACACAAAATACTTGCGCAGGCGAGAGGGAAGTTTTTACACTGGATTCCCTTGTCGGAGGTTCCATTCATATATTTTCAAACAGGAGGCCATCATGAAAGCAGCGACTCGGGCAATCATCGCGTCTCTTCTCGCGCTGGTATTCGTCGTTCCCGCCGTTGGGCAGGCGCAGGAGAAAAAGCAGGTGCGGATTCACACGGCCGGGCCGGCGGATCCCAACGTCGATCAGACCGCGCTGGCCATGAAATTCGCGGATTACGTCAATGCCAATTCCAAGACCGTCGAAGTCAAGGTTTTCCCCAACAGCCAGCTTGGGCAATCGCGCGAAGTGATCGAGGCCATGCGGCTCGGCTCCGGCGCTTCCGCCACGACGGGCGGTCCCGGTGAATACCTGTCCTTCGTCAAGCGGCTGGGCGTCCTCGGCCTGCCCTTCGTCTGGAAGGATTACAACCACGCGATCAAGGTGTTGAACGGAGAAGTCGGCGCCGAATTGAACGGCGACATGGAAAAGGCCGGCTTCAAGGTGCTGGCCTGGTCGGTGAGTTGGGGCTTCCGGAGCGTCGTCACCGCCAAGAAGGAAGTCACCAAGGTCGAAGATTTGAAGGGCCTGAAAATCCGCACGATTCCGAACAAGGTTTTCCTCGCGGTGATCAACACCCTGGGCGCCAACGCCACGCCGATGAATTTCGGCGAGGTCTATACCTCCCTGCAATCGGGCGTTCTGGACGGCTATGAGCATACGCCGGCGACGACCGCGTCGTTCAAATTCTACGAAGTCGCCTGCTGCACGGCCCTGACGCGTCACCTCATGGATCCGACGATGCTCGCGTTCTCTCTGCCGGAATGGAAGAAATTCAATGCGGAGGAACAGGACGTCATGCTGAAGGGAGCCAAGGCCGCGGCGACTTACGTTCTCGAACAGGCACCGCAGAAAGAAAATGAGTTCATAGAGTTGCTGAAGAAAAACGGCATGAAGTTCCATGAGATCGATTTGAGCTCGCTCAAGGACGCCGTCGCCAAGGCGCAGGACGATCTGGCCAAGGAGACAGGCACCGAATCGCTGCTCGCCAAGATCCGGGCGGTGCAGTAACTGCCGGGCGGGGCCTTCCCGCCCGCCGACGGGAATGGACGAACGCGGAAGGCTTTCCCGCCTTCCGCGGAATCGTGCACGAAACCGCGGCCTCCCAAAGGTGCCGGATTTCGCATGGGGAAAGCAAAGGCCAAGGGCGTCCCGTCATTTCAAACTGGAGCGGGGTTTCAAATGGATGAACGGAGTCGTTTCTTCTCCACGATCGATCGCGGCGTCGAATACCTGGCCGGCGCGGTCCTTGCGGTCATTCTCCTCGTCGGGCTTCTGCAGGTGTTCAACCGTTACGTTCTGAACATCTCGCTTTCCTGGAGCGAGGAGTTGCAGATTTTCGGCCACGTGTGGATCGCCTTTCTGGGCATCCCCATCGCCTATCGCAGGAATTCGCATCTCTATATCGAAACCTTCTGCGACAAGTTCCCGCCGCGCCTGCATGCCGCCTTCAATCTGATGGTCGAGCTGATGTGGGGCGCTTTCGCGCTGGCGCTGATCATTCTGGGCTGGCAAGTGGCGCAGGTGGCGCACCTGCAGGAGTCGCCAGGCCTCGAGATCCCGATGAGCTATCCCTACTACGGGTTGGTGATCGGCGGCGTCTATACGCTGTTCGTCACCCTTCGCCGCGTCTTCGGCGGTACCTGGAGGGTCGCATCATGATCTGGCTATTGTTCGCCGTCATGCTCGGCACCATGCTGATCGGCATTCCGATCCTGCTGGCCATCGCGCTGGTCGGCTACATCGGTATCGCGGCGACGCCGGGCATCGTCCTGCCGATGTTCGCCCAGAAGATGTTCGCCTACCTCGATTCGTTCTCGCTGCTGGCGATGCCCTACTTCATCCTGGCGGGAGCGCTTTTCTCGGCCAGCGGCATGAGCAAGAAGCTCGTCGATTTCGCCAACCACCTGGTCGGCCACCTGCGTGCCGGGCTGGCGCACGCTTCCGTCGTGGCCAGCATGGTCTTTGCCGGCGTGTCCGGATCGAGCACCGCCGACGCCGCGGCCATTGCCTCGATCATCATTCCGACGATGAAGGAAGAAGGCTACAAGGCGGGCTTCTGCGCTTCGCTCATCGCCACCTCCGGAACGATCGGGGCGATCATTCCGCCCAGCATGACCATGGTCGTCTATGGTTCCATCGCGCAAGTCTCGATCGGCGGCCTGTTCCTCGCCGGGATCATTCCGGGAATCCTGGTCGGCCTCTCGCTGATGACGACCACCAAGATCTATTCCATGCTGCCGGATTATCCCGAACTGCGGGTCACCTACGGGAAATTCAGCCTGTTCGCCCTGGTGAAATCGATCCTCGACGTCTGGCCGGCGCTGATGGGGCCGGTGATCATCGTCGGCGGCATCCTGAGCGGGATATTCACGGCCACCGAGGCCGGCGCGATCGCCTGCCTTTACGCGCTCATCCTCGGTTTTGCCAACGGCAAGATCAAGGTGCGCGACCTGCCCAAGATTCTCGTCGAGTCCGTCGTCATGACCACCATGGTCTCGGGCGTCATCGCCGTCGCGGGCGCTTCCGGCTGGTTGCTGAATTTCCTGGAATTCAACGAAGGGGTTCTGCGTTTCTCCCGCTCGCTTTCGGAGAACCCGACGATCATCCTGACGGTCTTCGCGGTCATCATGATCGTCCTGGGGACTTTCGTCGACTCGCTGGCCGTGCTGCTGGTATTTGCTCCCGCGGCCATCGAAGTCTGCAGATCCTACGGCATCGACCCGTTCCAGATGGGCATCGTCATGGTGATGTGCAACCAGATCGGCTCCGTCTCGCCGCCGACCGCGCCCCTGCTGTTCATCACCTCCAGCATTGCCAAGGCCTCCTACATGGAAATGAACCGCTACGTGTGGTGGTTCATGCTGGCGGAAATCGTGGTGCTGCTGTTGGTCATTTTCGTGCCGGAACTGGCTTCGGGAATTCCCCGCTATTATTCTTTCGGATGAAGGATCGACATGAAGTACAAGGAACTGGGCGTCTCGGGCATTGAGGTGAGCGTCATCGGACTGGGCTGCTGGTCGTTCGGTGGCGGAGCGTACTGGGGGCCGCAATCGCAGCGGGACGTTGACAACGTCGTCGCGGCAGCCATCGAGCGGGGCGTCAACTTCTTCGACACGGCGGAGGTATATAACGACGGCGAGAGCGAGCGTTCGCTGGGCCTCGCACTGAAAGGCCGCCGGGACAAAGTGGTGCTTGCCTCCAAGATCAGCACCGCGCACGCGGGTGAGGTGAGGAAGTACCTGGAGCAGAGCCTCTCGAGGCTGGGGACCGACTACCTCGACCTGTACATCCTGCATTGGCCGATCAACGCCGCAGCCATCGCGCACTTCGCGGGCGGCCAGAAGGTCGAGCCGCCGCGGGTCGCGGACGTCTTCCATCAGTTCGAGGCCCTGCGGAAGGAGGGCCTGATCCGCTCGATCGGTCTTTCCAATTTCGGCGTGCGGCAGATGGCGGAAGTCCTGGCCACCGGGGTTCGCGCAGACAGCAACCAGCTTCCCTACAACATCGTCTCGCGCGCCATCGAAACAGAAATCACCCCCTATTGCGTGGCGCACCAGATCGCCGTGATCGGTTCGGTCGGACTGCAGCAGGGATTGCTCACCGGAAAATACGCCAAACCCGGGGATGTGCCGCCGCCCCAGGCGCACTCCCGGCATTTCGCTCAGAAACGTGGTGGCAAGGAGTCGCGCCATTTTGAAGAAGGCGCCGAGCAGGAGCTTTTCGAGGCGGTGGATTGCGTGAAAGCGATCAGCGCCGAGACGGAGCTTTCCTGCGCGCAGATTTCGTTGGCGTGGATTCTGCAGAAGCCCTTCATGACCTCGACGCTGGCGGGCTGCCGGAACCTCGCGCAGCTTGACGCGAACCTCTCCGCGGCAGACGCGAGTCTGAGCGACGGGATCATGGCGCGCATCGACGCGGCCAGCCTCCCTGTCTGGAAAAAGCTGGGCGATTCGGCCGATTATTACGAGAATCGCGCCAAAAGCCGGATTTTCTGAACGATTCGAACGCTGGCTTGACTCGAACCAGCCACGATGATTTTTCGCGGTCCTTGTGTCGCCACGCCGCTCCAGGGCCGAAAGCCCGCGCCGACGAAAGTTTTCGTTGTGTTTGATTGACAGGATGCGCACATGCTGAAAGGCATAGACCCGCTGATCTCGCCGCCGCTCATGAACGTGCTGATGGGCATGGGGCACGGCGACGAGATCGTCTTTTCCGACGCCAATTTCCCCGCCGCTTCCCACGCCCAGCGGCTCGTCCACTGCAACGGCCACCCGCTCGTCGGCGTGCTGCGAAGCGTGCTCACGCTCATGCCGCTGGACTACGCCGTGGACTTCTCCGGCATCCTGATGATGCCGCCCGATTCGGTGAAACTGACGCCGGAGATATGGGCGGACTTCACGGCGCTCCTTGCCACGCAAAAGGATGGCGACAAGCCTTTCCTCAAGCTTGGGAAGCCGGAATTCTACGAGCGTGCCCGCCGCGCCTACGCCGTGGTGACGACCGGCGAGCAGCGGCGCTTTTCCAACATCATCGTGCGCATGGGTGTTGTAACGATCGCATGAGTTGGCGGAAAAAGCCCGAAAACATTCGATGTAAATATTTTTCGCGTGACTTGGAGTAAAAAGAGCGTTTACAATCTCCTCTCATTCCAACTCGTTCCGCCCGAAACGGCGGGAACATCGATGAGAACCGCGCTTTTTCTTGTCCCGTATCTCGCTTCCCTGTGCCTCGCGCTGCCGGCTTTTGCGCAACTGGGTCCGGCCGGAGTTCCCGGCGCGCCGGGGTTGGCGCCGGATCCGGAGCCGGAACCGGAGTGGAAGCAGGAGCAGGTTCAACCGATTCCGGAACAAGGCCGGCCTCAGCCGGCTCCATCCCCGTCCGAAGTTCCGCGTCCCGCGGAGAAAGCCCGGCCCGCGCCGCCGCCCAAGATTCCCGCCGCCTGCGCCAAGGCGAAGAACGTCAAACGCTGCATCGCGCGCCAGGAACAGAAACGCCGGGCGCACGCGGCTTGCAAGGGCAAGAAGGGCAAAAGCTTCGATCAGTGCGTCAGCAATTATCTGAAACCCCGGAAGAAATGAGGAGACGCTGATCAAGTCAAGATTCGTCATTCCTCGATCAGATGGAATCCACTAAAATCAATGAGTTATGTTTTCCTTCGCCGGAACCACGAACTGTTCGGCGCTTCCACAAGGAATTTCGGGGTCGATGAAATGAAAAAGAATCCGTATCCGTATACTGGACTTCGACGAAAGGAATTGGAATGCGCTTGCTGATCGCCTTGATTCTGCCGTGGCTCACGTTTTTCACTATCGGCAGACCGATTGCCGGAGTGATTTGCCTGATTCTTCAGATCACCCTGATTGGCTGGTTGCCGGCGACCCTATGGGCCGTCTACGCCTTGGGCCAGTACAAAACCGACAGGAAAATAGAGGAGGCGCTCGAAAAATTGAGCCGCTGAGTTTTTCGATCCATATCTATCCATGGCCTCATGGAGACGAGCCGGGATCGACGGTCTGAGCGGATCATCGGTGCCTTATCCGGCCGAAGGCCGAAGATGGAATGCGCGCCGCATGGCCCCGGCCGGCAAACCGGAGCGCGGAATGGCTCGATCGCCTTGGGCGCGCAGGTATTCCGCGACGCGTTCGCGGGCACGGCGGCGAACTGTCGGTGATCCTGGAAGGAAGTGGTTTCACCCGCCGGCCCCGAAGGCTTCGCGCCATGTCGCGGCCTTGCGCGCGAAGGCCAGGGTGTAGGCCGGGCTGGTCGAGGGCAGGATGCGCGTCGCGTAGCCCCGGTCGGCGAACCAGCGCGCGAAGCGGCCCGAGGTCTGGCCGTTGAAAAAGACGCGCGCAAGGCGCGGCGCTTCCTGCGCAAGCCGCGAAAGATCGTTCGGTTCCGCCGCTTGGATCGCCGAGTCGAGCGCGCCTTCGCGTTGGCAGGCGCGGTAGACATCCCACACGCCGATGTGGTGACGCAACAGGCGGCCTTGCTTTTCCGCGTAATCGAATTCCACCAGCGGCTCACCAAGCACCTCCGCCATCACCCGCCAGAACTGGTTCTGCCGGTGCGCATAGTATTGCTGCGCGGCGAGCGAGGCGGGCGACGGGAAACTGCCCAGGATCAGCGTTTCGACCTCGGCGTCGAGGATGGGGGGCAAGCCGGTGAGCATGGTTTGAAACGCTTCTCGATTCGTAACGAACTTCGGTCATTCCGGGCACATGCCCGTGATCACCCGCCCGCAAAAAACATGAAGCGGGCGAGACGCCCGCGCTCCCCGTTTTTCGCGTGAAGGAGCAATGGAGCGCGGGTGTCCCGCTCGCCATGCCGAACCGGAGGAAAAAACCTTTCCACCCACTCAGCTGCCCGACAGCGCCAGCATCAGTTCGTTGATGCGCTTGACGAAGCCGGCGGGGTCGTCGAGCGCGCCGCCTTCGGCCAGCGTGGCCTGTTCGAGCAGCAGGCTGGCCCAGTCGTCGAAGCGGGTTTCCTCGTACTTCAGACGCTGCACGGCCGGATGCTTCGGATTGATCTCGAGGATCGGCTTCATCTCCGGCGCCTTCTGCCCGGCGGCTTTCAGGATGCGCGCCAGATTGCCGCCCAGGTCGTGCTCGTCGGCGACGATGCACGACGGCGAATCGGTCAGGCGGTGCGTGATGCGCACGTCCTTCACCTTCTCGCCGAGCGAAGTCTTGATCTTTTCGATCAGATCCTTGTACTCGTCGGCGGCCTCCCTGGCTTCCTTCTTTTCCGCCTCGTCTTCCAGCTTGCCGAGGTCGAGGCCGCCCTTGGCCACCGATTGCAGCGGTTTGCCGTCGAATTCGGTCAGATGGCCGGTCACCCATTCGTCGACGCGGTCGGAGAGCAGCAGGACCTCGATACCCTTCTTGCGGAAGATTTCGAGATGCGGGCTGTTCTTCGCGGCGGTGAAGGTCTCGGCGGTGACGTAGTAGATCTTCTCCTGGCCCTCCTTCATGCGCGAGACGTAATCGGCGAGCGAGGCGGACTCGTCCGGCGAATCCGTGTGCGTCGAGGCGAAGCGCAGCAGCCTGGCGATGCGCTCCTTGTTGGCGGAATCCTCGCCGATGCCCTCCTTCAGCACGCGCCCGAACTCGCTCCAGAATTTGCCGTACTTCTCCTTTTCGGCCGCGTCCTCGCTGTCGGCCAGCCCTTCGAGCATCGACAGCACCTTCTTCACGCAGCCGCCGCGAATCGTCTCGATGTCCTTGGATTTTTGCAGGATCTCGCGCGAGACGTTGAGCGGCAGGTCGTTCGAATCGACCACGCCGCGGATGAAACGCAGGTAGAGCGGCATCAACTGCTCGGCGTCGTCCATGATGAACACCCGGCGCACGTAGAGCTTGATGCCGTGGCGCGCCTGACGGTCCCACAGGTCGAAGGGCGCGCGCTGCGGAATGTACAGGAGCTGCGTGTATTCCTGCTTGCCCTCGACCTTGGCGTGCACGTAGGTCAGCGGTTCCTCGAAATCGTGCGCGACGTGCTTGTAGAACTCCTGGTACTGCTCGTCGGTGATTTCCGACTTCGGCCGCGCCCACAGGGCGGAGGCCTGGTTGATCGTCTCATCCTCGTCGGTCTCGACCTGTTCCTTCTTTTCCTCGTCCCATTTTTCCTTCTTCATCAGGATCGGCAGGCTGATGTGGTCGGAATACTTGCGCACGATCTGCCTGAGCTTCCAGCCCGACAGGAATTCGTCCTCGCCCGAGTTTGCGTCGCCGCGCAGGTGCAGGATGACGTCAGTGCCGCGCGCGGCCTTTTCGACCGGCTCGATCGAGAATTCGCCCTCGCCCGAGGATTCCCAGCGCACCGCCTGCCCGGCCTCGGCGCCGGCGCGGCACGAGATCACCGTCACCTTGTCGGCGACGATGAACGAGGAATAAAAGCCGACGCCGAACTGGCCGATCAGGTGCGCATCCTTGGCCTGGTCGCCGGTCAAGGACGAGAAAAATTCGCGCGTGCCGGACTTGGCGATGGTCCCCAGCGACTCGACGGCCTCGTCGCGGGAAAGGCCGATGCCGTTGTCGGAAACGGTCAGCGTGCGCGCCGCCTTGTCGAAGGACAGGCGAATCTTCAGCTCCGCGTCGCCGCCGAAGAGCGTCGGGTCGGCGAGCGCCTCGAAGCGCAGCCGGTCGCAGGCGTCGGATGCGTTGGAGATCAGTTCGCGCAGGAAGATTTCCTTGTTGCTGTACAGCGAGTGAATCATCAGATGGAGCAGTTGCTTGACTTCGGCCTGAAAGCCCAGGGTTTCCTTGTTGGCGCTCATTGAAAGACTCCGCAAGACGTTGATTGGATTGGAAATGGCAGGCGCGCCGAGGTGCCGGCGCAGCGCGACGCGGCTCAAAATGAGGGCGACGTGGATTTTTTCAAGGGAGACATGTCTGCCGAGGGTGAACAGAATCACGATGATTGCCGACCCCTTCCATGGGGGCACCGAGGCGCTGGCGCGATCTCCCGGTGACTACCACCGGGCCGAAATCCGGCATTGGCTGCATTCCTCATGGAATTCCCAACAGACCTCGAATGCGCTGGAGAGCGTGAAAGTCATCAAAGAAGGTGACGCCGTTCTCGACCGCTTTCCTGATCAGGGCAAGCATATCCTGTTGGTCGGATGCCGGGCCGTAGCCGTGGCTCATTCCCATGCAGCCCATGCCGATAGCGGAAACTTCGAGTCCGCTGGTGCCTAATTGCCGTCTTTGCATTTCAACTGTTCCTCCGGTTTGTTTACATGTTATTCCCGTTCCATATGAATACGGCAATGATCTGGATCGCCATGGCACGTAGCCCGAGCGATGACGGGCGGAAATCACCGTGCCGGCGTGGAAATGGAATTATTTTCCAGGGCCGCGGGAAAGCCATGTGTCATTCATCTTCCCGCGGCTGCTCTTGCGGCGACGAGGCATGGCGTTCCATGCATTGCTCCCAGAAGCGGACCGCGTCCGCGGGCCAGCCCTCCGCGTCGGTGGCCGTGCCCAAGCCGAAGCCATGACCGACATTGCGGTATTTGTGAAACTCCGTGACGATGCCGGCGGCTTTCATGTCGTCTACCCTCGCTTCCATCGTCGCGGGACTGGCTATGCCGTCGCGTTCTCCCACGATGGCGAAGGTCGGCGGATCGTTTTGCGTCCAGTCCGGGTGGCCGGTGTAGGCCATCATCGCCATGCCTGGCCTGGGGAAGTCCCGTTCGCCGTAAGCGCCTGTTCCGCGAGAAGCGAGCCGGGCGACCATTCGCGCGCCCGCCGAGGCGCCCCACAATGAATAATCCTTTACGCCGACATGAAGCGTTTCGGCATTCGTGAAGATGTAGCCGATCGCCGCCGCCAGATCCTCGCAGGCTCTGCGTTCCCCTCCGGTACGGTAGCGGATGACGAAAGCGTTATACCCTCTCTTGCTTATCTCCAATGCAAGCGGAAAGCCTTCATGCAGGGAACCAACATACGAAAATCCGCCGCCCGGACAGACAATGGCAAAAGGAGCCCCGGGGGTTCCACGAAAAAAGAAAAGTCCCGTATTTTCCTTTGCGCGATCGCCCTGCTTCCGCGCCGTGGCGTAAAACTCATAAAAGATTTTTCTACCGGAGTTCGCTTCATCGATCATGAAGTTGAGCGCAGCTACGACCTCATCGGGATTCACATTCCGATGATATGGCATGAGAGATGCGATGTCCGCAAGCCGCGTATCGTATGAAGCATCGTTTTCTCCTGGCAACAAGAGTTGGCCAAAACCCTCGAACGCCGGGTGATCGACGATGTCGCGCACATGATTGTCGGTCGTCAGGTGTCCGGAAGGAGGTTTTTCTTCCTTTTCCTGGGCGCAGGCGATGGATGGCACCAGGCCAAACATGATCATCAGCATTGCCACATTTTTCAGCATGGAATCTTCCCGTGTGTTTTTTCTCTCTCGATGCGCATTTTACCGGCCCGCATTCCGGTACGGCATTCTGCCAGGCTTTTCCATTTTTCGATGACAATTGCGACGACTTTCCTCCAGGATGGAATAACCGGCCCAGGAGGCAAAAATCAATCAAGTCGTTTTTCCTTCAGCCAAGCGGACAGGTGATCCGCTAGCGCAAGGTTGTTCAGGTCGGCGAACGGGAAGTGCGTGTTGCCCTTGATGTCCATGTCGGGCAGATGGACGAAGCTTGCGCCGCCGCCGTGCCTATTGATGGTTTCCACCCATTTTTCAGTAAGTATCTTCACGCCGCGCCAGTAATCACTGCCCGGATGCCGCACGGGCTCGTCCGGAATATTGTCGCCATAGACGACGAGTATCGGCATTTTCGTGAGCCGGAGAAAGTCCTCCCTGGGCACTTCAACGCCGACCACGGGGCCGTAATTCGTCGAGATGGTCTCCGGCGGTTCTCCTCTTGGAAACACGTAGCCGGAACCGGTTTCGTAGGCCACGATTCCCTTGATCTTGTCGGTCTTCATGCCCGCCAGCCAGGGCCGCCGGCCTGCGAGTGCAGCACGAGGATGCCTGCCTCTTCCCGTTCAAAGAGGGCGGTAAGGGCGTCGGAGATTACTTCCGGATCATAGGGGCCGGTATTGGGAGTCATCTGCCGGAAGAACTGGTTCAATGATTCCTCGTCCCGCGGGAACTGTACGCCGGGATGGAAGTCCGGCCAGATGCCCAGCCTGAACTGGCCAAACCAGAGTTGCCCGTCGGCGCTTGGTTCGAGCTGCATGGCGACCGTGCTTCGTCCAGCGTCGCCGCGCCTCGGCTGATCCAGCAAGGTATACGCTGAAACCCCAGCGCGCACTTCATCCCGCGCCTGCCCGCTTCCCGCAGGGATACCTCCGGGTAGGTGCCGAGCGACATGCGTTTCTGCCTGCCGCCCCAGTAGTAGCGGAAATGCCACGATTTGCCACCTTACGTGGAGACCGCGAGGGACAGGTCATCCAGGTCGCCGAGGGTGCAGGCTTTGCCGGTGGCCTTGGCCTGCCGGGTGGCGGTATCGGTGAGTGCCATGATCACTTCTTGTGTGGTCGAGTCATGGCTTGGAGGATTATGCCCTTCGTCCCATTGCGCCAGAGAAAAACCGGAATCGGTTTCCCCCGGGTTTTGGACTGAAAATGGACTCAAAGACTTTGGCTACCCGTGGATTTCCGTTGCTTCTGGCGCACCGTGAAGAATGATGGAAAATCCACTACTTTCAACAGCTTGCAAACATTCAAGGAAATCGCTGGAACAGAGTTTGGGTTTGCCGTGGGCAATCCAGGCGGCCCGGGGGTTGCCACAGTGTTTCGGGAAAGCGAACCACCGCATGGATTGCCACGGGCTCTCGCCCTCGCAATGGCGATGTGAATATATATGACCAACATTAAATCAATCTGCTCTAATTACCAGAAATCTGCCATGGCCGTCCTTTACTGGCTTGTTCAGCGTCTCCTCAAGTTATCATTGTCCGACCAATCTGGTCGAGAAATTCCGTCGAATGGCAAACACGCATGCCGCCGTCTCTTTCCTCGCGCTCGGGATCCGGCGAATGCTGGTCGCCCTGCTGGGGCTGGTTCTGCTCTACCAGGCGTGGCTGTTCGGCTGGGTCGTCCTGTGGCGCTGGACAGAGCCAGGCATGACGCGCTTCATGGAGATTCGCCTTGCCGAACTGCGGACCGGCGATCCGCGGGCGCGGCTGAAAAAACAATGGGTCGATTACGATCGCATCTCGCCGAATCTGAAGCGCGCACTGATCGCCGCCGAGGACGCCCGCTTCCTCCTGCACGACGGATTCGACTGGGCCGGAATTCGCGTGGCCATGGAGAAAAACCAGCGAAGCGGTCGGATCGTTTCCGGCGGTTCGACGATCTCCCAGCAACTCGCCAAGAATCTTTTCCTGTCGCCGCAAAAAACGCCGTGGCGCAAGGCCCAGGAAGCCGCAATCACGCTGATGCTGGAGAGCGTCTGGAACAAGCGGCGCATCCTCGAGGTCTATCTCAACGTGATCGAGTGGGGTGACGGCGTGTTCGGCGCCGAGGCGGCCGCGCGGCATTACTTCGGGGTTGGCGCCGCGCGCCTGTCTCCCGCGCAGGCGGCGCGGCTGGCCGGGATGGTGCCCAACCCGCGTTTTTACGACCGCAATCGCGGCGCGCCCGGCCTGGCCGTTCGGGAAGCGCTCATCCTGTCGCGTATGCCGTCCGTCAGATTTCCCTGACAGTCTGATAGAATCACGGCATTTTTTGTTGCGCCGCATCGCCTTGTCCATGGGGAGCGTCCCGATGAGTGAAGAAAAAAACAGCCCGGATTTCATGAAGCTCGTCCGCGGACTGCTCGCCGGGCAAGAACTCGCTGAAAACCGACCGGATGGCCCGCATGGCGATTTTGCCGAAGGCGCGGGGCAGGAAACGTATCCAGCCCAATTGCGCGCGCTCCTGGAGCGCGAATCCCTGGACGAGATCGCGCGCCTCATCGAAGCGCTCGACCCGGAGGAACGCCTGGCCGTCTGGCATGAAGTGCGCGAGGAGCGCGGCGAGGCGATTCTCGAAATCCTGTCGGACGAGGTGCGGCAGGACCTGATCGCCGACAGCCATCTGCGCAGCGAGAAAACCTCGGTGACCGCCTTCGAGCTGCGCAACGGACGGCTCGCCCAGATTCGCGTGGCCACCCCCTACGATCTCAAGTGCCTGAAACCGATCTGGATCGACCTGGTCGCGCCGACCCCCGAAATCCGCGCCTGGGTCGGCCGCTTCTACGGCGTGCGCTTGCCGAACCCGAGCAACCTGACCGACCTGGAAGCCTCGGCGCGTTTCTACGTCGAGGACAACGGCGAGATGCACCTGCACTCCGATTTTCTGCTGGATACCAAGGACGATTCGCGCAACGTGGCGGTGGCGCTGATCCTCTACCGCGACGTGCTCTTTTCGGTGCGCCCCGAGGAACTGCCGATCTTCCGCCTGCAGCGTCTGCGCGCGCGCACCCAGCCGGGTTACGTGACCGACGGCAAGGACGTGCTGCTCGACCTTTACGCCGCCGACGCCGAATATTCCGCCGACGCGCTGGAGGACGTGTATGCCGCGCTGGGCGAAGTCAGCAAGCACGTGCTGGGCACCAAGATCACCGACGACGAGGCGGCCAGGATTCTCGCCGACATCGCCCGCGAAGAAGACCTGAACGGGCGTATCCGGCGCAACGTGCACGATACGCGCCGCGCCGTTTCCTTTTTGGTCCGCGGCAAATCGCTGTCCCTTGCCCAGATCGACGACGCGCGGCAGATCCTGCGCGACATCGAATCGCTCGACGGGCACACTTCCTTCCTGTTCAACAAGATCAACTTCCTGATGGACGCCACCGTCGGCTTCATCAACATCAACCAGAACAAGATCATCAAGATCTTTTCGGTGGCCTCGGTCGCCATGCTGCCGCCGACCCTGATCGCCAGTATCTACGGCATGAATTTCCAGTGGTTCCCGGAACTCCAATGGAGGTACGGCTATCCGTTCTCGCTGATGCTGATGGCGTTCTCGGTGCTGGTGCCGTTCTGTTTCTTCTACAGGAAGGGATGGCTGCGCTGAGCGGAAGACCATCAACCACAGAGGCGCGCCGCGCGAGGCTCCGCGGCAAGATGATGGAGGAGCCGCCGCGCTCGTCTACGCTCTTCGAGGGGGTAGCGCGCAGCGCCGGTCTCGTCGGGTTCGCGTTTCATCCCATTCAGGATCGCTGAAATTTCTTACTGATCCACGTGGTTTTCCGAACTTGCCAGGGTCTGGAGAAAGGCATAGAGTATCATCCGTTCTGGGTGCCTTGCTCCGCGACCGCGGGGCGGGTGAAACGGGAAGCCGGTGGTTCCGTCCATCTTCATGCGCGGACATTCCGGCACAGCCCCCGCTGCTGTAGGCCCGACGAATTCGGTGAATGCCACTGTGCGGATGGATGCGCATGGGAAGGCGCCGGAGGAGGATGACGGCAAGTCAGAAGACCGGCCCGGAATGGTGGTTGGGTGTTCCCCGGGGTTGGGGTGAAGCCAGCCGCTCGGCGCCAAAGTCCTGTTCTCTGCGCTTTGTTCCGGGCCGCATGACGTAGTCTTTTTTCCTCCCCTGGAGAGCTTGGTTCGCCATTTGTTGCGAGGGAAGAGCAATGCGCGGCGTGGGAGGTTTTGTCGGGCGAGCCGTGGCCATGGACCGGGTCAGGGCATTCGCGCCTCACTTTCTGGCGTCAATGAGTTTCTCGTCCCCCGATGGCGGCGCGTCCGCCGAAAATTCTAATTCTTTTTGGATGCTTGCGCCGCGGCGGCTGCCGTTGCGCGCGGCATCCCGGATCAATGTCGCCAAAACCGCCAAAGCTCCACTGGACATGACGGCGGCGGCGGTGGAGGCGACACCTCATTCAAGTCAATCCGGCCAATGACGGAGTTCATCGGGAGAACATTCATATGACGGAACAAGCAAGAGTCGACATCACGAAAATCGACGCCGATCACGGGTTTTTCGACGAATTCGAGAAGCCGGACAAGGAGCGCTGGAAGGAGGAAGCCGTCGCGGCGTTGAAGGGCGCGCCGTTCGACAAGGTCCTGTACACCAGGACCTACGAGGACTTGACCGTCGAGCCGATCTGTTGCGCCGAGGACATCGCGGGTCTGCCGCATCTCGGTTCGATGCCGGGCTTCACGCCCTTCGCGCGCGGCACGCGGCCCGACGGCTTCATCGGCGCGCCGTGGAAGATTTGTCAGGAGTTGACGCTGGCCTTTCCACAGGAATTCAACGAGGAGGCGCGGCACGACCTCGCGCGCGGCCAGACGGCGCTCCATATCGTGCTCGACCGCCCGACGCGCGCAGGCCAAGACCCGGCGGACGCGCCGGAGAGCGAAGTGGGCGCAGGCGGCGTGTCGCTGGCGACGCTCACCGATCTGACCATGCTGCTTCGCGACATCGATCTTGCGCACGTCGCCGTGCAGTGTTTCGCGGGCGCCTCGGCGCTGCCGCTGATCGCCATGCTCGCCGGGGCCCTGCGGGAGAACCGGCATCTTCTCGAGATCGAGGGCTGCGTCGGCGCCGACCCGCTCGGCGCGCTGGCGACCGACGGGCGGCTTGGCGTCTCGCTCAGGACGGCCTACGACTGCCTGTATCAGACGACGGCCTGGGCCTTGAACAAGGCGCCGAAACTGCAGACGATCTTCGTGCAGGGGCACCCCTACCATGATGCCGGCGCGAGTTCGACCGAGGAAGTCGCCTTCGCCCTGGCGACCGCGGTCGACTACCTGCGCGAGACGATCGGGCGCGGACTGGCGATCGACGAGGTCGCGCCGCGCATCCGCTTCGGCTTCTCGCTCGGCTCGAACTTTTTCATGGAGATCGCCAAACTGCGCGCCGCGCGCATCTTGTGGGCGCAGATCGTCGCCGCTTTCGGCGGCTCGTCCGAAGCGCGGAAGATGACGATCCACGCCCGTTCCTCGGCGTTCAACAAGACCGTGTTCGACCCCTATGTCAACATGCTGCGTGTGACCAGCGAGGGCTTTTCCGGCGCCGTGGGCGGCGTCGACAGCCTGCATCTGGCGCCCTTCGACGAACCGATCCGCGCGCCGGACCGCTTTTCGCGGCGTATCGCGCGCAACGCGCAGATCGTCTTGCAGGAGGAAGCGCGCTTCACGATGCCGATCGACATGGGCGGCGGCTCCTACACCATTGAGAAGATGACCGATGAATTCGGTCGGGCGGCGTGGCGCATCTTCCAGGACATCGAGAAGAACGGCGGCATGGCCGCCGCCATCATGGCCGGCGTTCCCCGGACGATGGCCGCGGCGACCGCCGCCAAGCGCGCCAAGGCCGTCGAGACGCGCGCCGACGTGATCCTGGGCACCAACATGTACGCCAACCTCGCCGAGAAACGGCTGGAAGCGCCGCTCGTCGACCGCGCCGCGCTGAAAAAGGCGCGCGTCGCCGAGGTGGCCGCTCACCGGCACGCGAGCCAGCGCTATTCGCTCGGCTTCGATCTGACGACGATCGAGAAGGGTTTTGCCGGGAGCGAGAACAAAAGCGGCGGCGACGCGGTCGAACTGACGGTCGACGCCGTGGTGAGCGGCGCCACGCTCGGCCAGCTCTTCGAAGTGCTCGCCAGCCTCGATGCCGGCCGGCCCGAAGCCGCGCCGCTCAGGATCGCGCGCCGCGCCGAGGCGTTCGAGCGCCTGCGCCGCGAGGTCGAGACCAAGTTCGCCGAGGAAGGCCGCCGGGTGCGCATCTTCCTCGCCAACATGGGGCCGATTCCGCAGCACAAGCCGCGCGCCGATTTCTCGCGCGGCTTCTTTGAAGTCGCGGGCTTCGAGATGATCGGCAGCGAGGGCTTCGAAACTTCCGAGGCGGCGGCGGACGCCGCGCTCGCCTCCGACGCGCCGGTGGTGGTGATCTGTTCGACCGACGCCACCTATCCCGACTACGTGCCCGAGCTCACCAAACGCATTAAGGCAGCCCGGCCGGAGGTGACGGTGATCGTCGCCGGCAGGCAGCCGCCGGAAGTCACCGAAGCCTTCAACGCCGTCGGTGTGGACGACTACATCCACGTGCGCTCCAACTGCTACGAAATCAACGCGAAACTGCACGAAAAATACATGGGGTGAGAGATGAGTACCTTCCCGAATTTCACTGAAATGGATTACAAACCGGTCGTCCAGCCCGTCGACCGGGAAACCTGGGAAAAGGCGCTGGAAGCGCGCATCGGCGAGGCGCCGGTGTGGATGACCAACGAGCAGATCCCGGTTAAGGCGCTCTACACCGAGGAGGATGCCGCCGAAATCGAGCACCTGGGCTTCTCGGCCGGCATCGCGCCCAACCTGCGCGGCCCGTACCCGACGATGTACGTGCAGCGGCCCTGGACCATCCGCCAGTACGCCGGCTTCTCGACGGCCGAGGAGAGCAACGCCTTCTACCGGCGCAACCTGGCGATGGGGCAGAAGGGCCTGTCGGTGGCCTTCGACCTCGCCACCCACCGTGGCTACGATTCCGACCATCCGCGCGTCGTCGGCGACGTCGGCAAGGCCGGCGTCGCGGTCGATTCGATTCTCGACGCCGAAATTCTGTTCTCCGGCATCCCGCTTTCCGAAATGTCGGTGTCGATGACCATGAACGGCGCAGTGCTGCCGATCCTCGCCTTCTACATCGTCGCCGGGCTGGAGCAGGGCGCGCGCCTGGACCAGCTCTCGGGCACGATCCAGAACGACATTCTGAAGGAATTCATGGTGCGCAACACCTACATCTACGAGCCGAAAGGCTCGATGCGCATCATCGGCGACATCTTCGAGTACACCTCGAAGTGCATGCCCAAGTTCAACAGCATCAGCATCTCCGGCTACCACATGCAGGAAGCCGGCGCGACGGCGGACATCGAACTCGCCTACACCATCGCCGACGGGCTCGAATACGTGCGTACCGGCATCGCCGCCGGCATCGACGTGGACAAGTTCGCGCCGCGCCTCTCCTTCTTCTGGGCGGAAGGCATGAACCACTTCATGGAAGTCTCCAAGCTGCGCGCCGGTCGCCTGCTGTGGGCCAAGCTGCTCAAGCAGTTCAACCCGAAGAACCCGAAGTCGCTCGCCTTGCGCACGCACTCGCAGACCTCCGGCTGGAGTCTCACCGAGCAGGACCCGTTCAACAACGTCGCGCGTACCTGCATCGAGGCGATGGCGGCCACCCTGGGTCATACGCAATCGCTGCACACCAACGCGCTCGATGAAGCGATTGCGCTGCCGACCGACTTCTCGGCGCGCATCGCGCGCAACACGCAGATCTACTTGCAGAGCGAAACCGGCATCTGCAAATCCATCGACCCCTGGGGCGGCTCGTACTACGTCGAATGGCTGACCGACCAGTTGCGCAAGAAGGCGTGGGCGCACATCGTCGAAGTGGAGAAGCTCGGCGGCATGGCCAAGGCGATCGAGACCGGCCTGCCCAAGATGCGCATCGAGGAAGCCGCGGCGCGCCGCCAAGCGCGTATCGACTCGCGCGCCGAGCCGATCATCGGGGTCAACAAATACCGGCTGGAGCACGAAGACCCGATCGACATCCTCTCGATCGACAACGCCGCCGTGCTCGCTTCCCAGATCGAACGCCTGAAAAAGCTGCGCGCCGGGCGCGACAACGCGCGCGTCAAGGACTTGCTCACCGCGATCACCCGCGCCGCCGAATCGCGCGAGCACGGCAACCTGCTCGAACTGGCGGTCGAGGCAGCCAAGGCGCGCGCGAGCCTGGGAGAAATCTCGGACGCCATCGAGAAAGTCTTCCCGCGCCACAAGGCGGTGATCCGCTCGATCTCCGGCGTCTACAGTTCGGAATACGCCGAGAACGGGGAACTCGCCACGGTGCAGCAGCTGTGCGCCGACTTCGAGCAGCGCCACGGGCGGCGCCCGCGCATGCTGGTCGCCAAGATCGGCCAGGACGGCCACGACCGCGGCGCCAAGGTGATCGCCACGGCCTTCTCCGACCTCGGTTTCGACGTCGACGTGAGTCCCCTGTTCATGACCCCCGAGGAAGCCGCCGAGATGGCCGTGGAGAACGACGTGCACGTGGTCGGCTTCAGCTCGCTGGCCGCCGGACACAACACGCTGCTGCCGCAACTCGTGCGGGAACTCGAAAAGCGCGGGCGTGGCGACATCCTGGCCTGCATCGGCGGGGTCATCCCGGCGCAGGACTACGACTTCCTCTACGAGAACGGCGCGGCGCTGATCTTCGGGCCGGGCACGGTCATTCCCGTGGCGGCGAAGAAGGTGCTGGAAAAGCTCGACACGGCGCTCGGATGAACCCGAATTCCTCCGTCACAGATCGGGTATGCCTGCCCGAGATCGGGCCGTTGAAAACGCGCCTTCGCAAGATGGACCGCCCAGGTCGGGCGGGTATGTCCAGCCTGCGGACCGGGGAATTCAGAGCACATTGACAAATGAATGCGCAATCGGCTTTCAAGTGATGAACGAAGAACAACACGATACGCACCACCGTCCCGAATGGGTGCCGGAACGGGCCGGCGAGGCGGAAGGCTTCACCACAAATGTCATGCCGGGCATCAAGAGCCGGCACGACGGCATGCCCGGCGCGACAAGGGAAACGATCTTCCATCCGGTCCGCGGGCAGCGCCCCGAGCTTTCCGTCGACGAATACGTCGACGGCGTGCTCGGCGGCGACCGAGCCGTGTTGGCGCGCGCCATCACTCTCGTCGAAAGCAACGCCGAACGTCATCAGGAAAAAGCGCAGGAGATGCTCACGCGCCTGATTCCGCACGTCGGCAAGACCATTCGCGTCGGCATCACCGGCGTGCCCGGTTCCGGCAAAAGTTCGCTGATCGAAACCCTCGGGCTGCGCCTGTGCGAACGCGGGCACAAACTGGCCGTGCTGGCGGTGGACCCCTCCAGCAGCGTCACCGGCGGCAGCATCCTTGGCGACAAGACACGCATGGAGCGGCTCTCGCGCGATCGCCGCGCCTACATCCGGCCCTCGCCATCCGGCGGCGTGCTCGGCGGCGTGGCTCGGAAAAGCCGCGAGACGATGATCGTCTGCGAGGCCGCCGGCTTCGACGTGATCTTCGTCGAAACGGTCGGCGTCGGACAGAGCGAGATCACCGTCCGCTCGATGGTCGACCTCTTTCTGCTCCTGCAGATCGCCGGCGCCGGCGACGAATTGCAGGGCATCAAGAAGGGCGTCATGGAACGTTGCGACCTGGTGGTGGTGAACAAGGCCGACGGCGACAACAAGACGCGCGCCGAAGCCGCGCGCGCCGATTACCAGCGCATCCTGCGCTACTTGCAGCCGTCGACCGAAGGCTGGAAAACGCAGGCGCTGGCTTGCTCGGCTTACACCGGCGAGGGCGTCGACGAACTGTGGAAGGTGATCGAAGCCTTCCGCGCCAATACCACGCTCTCCGGCGTCTTCGTGAAGCGCCGCCAACAGCAGAACCTCGACTGGATGCACAACCTGGTGCTGGAGCAGATCAAGCGTTCGTTCTACGGCAATGCCAGCGTCCGGCAGAACATGCCGGCAATCGAACAACAGGTGATCGGCGGCAGGATTTCATCGACCCAGGCCGCCACGCGGCTGTTTGCCTTGGGCAGGGGCGGGTGAGGGCGAAGGTCAACGGAGCCGCCCGCATGGGTACCAGAGGACAGAGGACAGAACGCCCCCATTGGGGAGAGGTAATTCATCGTTTCTGAAAATAAAGACATATAAAAATCAATAAGTTATATATCTCCTTTCGTCAAAGTAACGACTTATTCAGTATTTCCTTGGCTTGTTGATATGCTGTAGAGGTTCTTGCCATGCCTTTTTCAGGCTCACGCGGTGATCTTCGCCTGCTTGGCCAGCTTGGCCCGGATGCGCGCCTGTTTCAGGCGCGAGAGGTGCTCGACGAATATCCTGCCGTCCAGGTGCTCGATCTCGTGTTGCAGGCACACGGCCAGCAGCCCATCGGCGGCGATCGTCTTGCGGCATCGCTCAAGGTCGAGATAGCGGACGACGACGCGCTCGGCGCGCTCGACCCTGTCGTAGATGCCCGGAACCGACAGGCAGCCTTCCTCGCCGGTCTGTTTGCCCTCGCTTTCGACGATTTCCGGGTTGATCAGGGTCAGCAGTTCGTCGCGCGTGTCTGAAACGTCGATCACGACCACCCGGTGGAGCACGTCGACCTGGGGGGCCGCAAGACCGATGCCAGGCGCCTCATACATCGTCTCCGCCATGTCGCGCGCCAGGCGCAGTATGTTTTCATCGATCTCCCGCACCGGCGCGGCCGGCTTCTTCAGCCGCGGGTCGGGAAAACGGAGAATCGGCAGCAAAGACATAAAAAGCTTGATCAAATAAACAATTACGTGCAGAATCTAATGCAAACTCTTGAAGTACGACGCGATATTCGCAGCATGGTCATGGTTTTTTCGCGGCATGGTGGAGACACATTGTATGCGCTACCCGCGGCGGACGGCGGAACGATCCCGGGACAGGCAAGACGTTCCGGAACGCTCATCCTCCGCGGCGGTTCAGCCGTAAACGTTCGAACTGCCTGCCGTCCGTTCGCATGAGGATAACACGATGCCCCGCCCGCCGCTGTTCCACCTTTCCCCTGTGCTCCTCCTGGCCGTTTTCGGCACTCTGTCCCTTGGCTCCTCCCATGCCGCGGAGTCCGCTGCTCCCGGCGCGCTCAGGCTCGCCGACCAGGCCCCAAACCAGCACGTCGTGGTTCGCGGCGATACGCTCTGGGACATTTCCGCCCGCTTCTTGAGCGAACCGTGGCGCTGGCCGGAAATTTGGCGCATGAACCAGGACCGCATCAAGAATCCGCACCGCATCTATCCGGGCGACGTCATTTTCCTCGCGCGCGATGCCAAGGGCGATCCGCTGCTGCGGCTTGAGCGCCGTGATTCCAGAATGAGCCCGCTGGTTCAGGAGGAGTTGCTGACCGACGCCATTCCGCCGATTCCGCCCAACGTGATCGAGCCTTTCATTGTCACACCGCTGTTCGTCGAGGAAGACGCGCTCCAGTCCGCGCCGCGCATCGTGGCCACGCAGGAGAACCGCGTTTTCCTCGGAAAGGGAGATACGGCCTATGTGCAAGGCGCCGATCCGGAGCAGAAGGATTGGCAGGTCTTCCGCAACGGCAGACCCTTGTACGACCCGGAAGAAAGCCAGCGGCTCCTGGGTTACGAGGCGTTCCACCTGGGTTCGGTGACGCAGCTAGAGCCGGGCGATCCAGCCATGTTCGAAGTGACCGAGGCCAAGCAGGAAATGGGCTACGGCGATCGCCTGGTGCCCATGCTCCGTCCGGATCTCGTCGATTACGTGCCCCACGCGCCAGACCAATTGATCGACGGACGCGTCGTGTCGATCTACGACGGTATCGGTTCAGGCGGCGGCAGGCTGTCGATCGTCGCGATCAACCGGGGCGAAAATGACGGGATCGAGATCGGCCATGTTCTGGCCCTCGAGCGAAACCGCGTCGTCGAGCGGCGCGATGAGTACGACCGGAAGGAAAGCATCGTCATTCCTCCGAGGAGATTCGGGCTGATCTTCGTGTTCCGCATTTTCGGACACGTCTCCTATGCGCTGGTCGTGCAGGCGGACGGGCTGATCGAACCCAACGATTTCGTCCGCACTCCGTAACCGATGACCGGGCCCGAGACGCTCACCGGCTGGCTCAGACTCACTCTCGTTCCCGGAATCGGCGGCAGGACGCAGCGCAGGCTGCTCACCGCCTTCGGCCTGCCGGAAGCCATTTTTTCCGCGGGCTATCCATCCGTCTCCGCCTTGATCGGGGACAAGGCGGCCAGACGGCTGCTCGATGCCGACGTCGAAGCGGCCGTCGCCGGTGCCGCAGCCTGGGCCGGACTGCCCGGCCGGAATATTCTGACGCTGGCCGACCCGGCGTATCCCCGCGCGCTTCTCGAAATTGCCGACCCGCCCACGCTCTTGTACGCGCTCGGCCGGACCGAACTGCTCAACCGTCCCGCCGTGGCCGTCGTCGGCAGCCGCAGCCCGACGCCGCAGGGTGCGCTGAACGCGGAGCGCTTCGCGCGTGCGCTGGCGGAGACCGGATTGGTCATCGTCAGCGGCCTGGCGCTCGGCGTCGATGCCGCCGCGCATCGCGGAGCGCTGGCGGCCGGCGGCGGCACCATCGCCGTGCTGGGTACCGGAATCGACCGCGTTTACCCGGCGCGCAACCGGGATCTGGCCCACGAAATCGGCGCCAGAGGAGCGATCGTATCGGAGTTTCCGCTGGGCACTCCGGTCATCGCGTCCAATTTCCCGCGGCGCAACCGGCTGATCTCCGGTATGGCCAGCGGCGTGCTGGTCGTCGAGGCCGGCGTCGACAGCGGTTCGCTGATCACTGCCCGGTTGGCCGGAGAGCAGGGACGGGAAGTCCTGGCCATCCCGGGATCGATCCATTCGCCGCAATCGCGGGGATGCCACCGGCTGATCAAGCAAGGCGCCAAGCTGGTGGAGACCGCGCAGGACGTGCTCGAAGAAATCCGCTGGCTGGCGCCGCCATCGGCCGAATCCGCGAGCGAAGCTTCCGAGGCCGGAGAAACGGACGAAAATCGGAAAATCCTGGCGCTCATGGCTTACGATCCGTGCAGCCTGGACGATCTGGTCGGGCGCTCCGGGCTTGCCGCCGAGGCGCTGTCGGTGATCCTCCTGCACCTCGAACTCGAGGGGCGCGTCGCCAGCCTGCCTGGAAACCGCTACCAGCGGCTGCGGGACGGGTGACCGCGGCACCCCCGGCGCCCCCGAATCCGGCCGGCCGTTCCGGACGGCTCCGGCTTGCCAAGCATCGTGCGGAACTCTTATCATGCAAACCCTCATCGCCTAGCGATGCAATACCAAACGCATATATCGTCCGTCCCATTGGCGCTGGAAATTCATGAACAAGAAACTGGTCATTGCCGAAAAACCCTCTGTCGCAGCCGACATCGCGCGCGCGCTGGGCGGCTTCGCAAAGCATGACGATCATTTCGAGAGCGAGGACTACGTCATTTGCTCGGCCGTTGGCCATCTGCTCGAGCTGAGCTGCCCGGAGGAGTATGAAGTCAAGCGCGGAAAATGGTCTTTCGCCCATCTTCCGGTCATTCCGCCGCATTTCGATCTGCACCCGATCGAAAAGACCGAATCACGCCTCAAACTGCTGACGCGCCTGATCAAGCGCAAGGACGTTGCCGGCCTGATCAACGCCTGCGACGCGGGACGCGAAGGCGAGTTGATTTTCAATTACATCGCGCAACATGCCAGGACCAGCAAGCCGATCGAGCGCCTGTGGCTGCAGTCGATGACTCCGCAGGCCATCCGCGACGGGTTTTCACGCCTGCGCGCAGGCAGCGAAATGCGCGGATTGGCCGACGCCGCGGTCTGCCGGTCGGAATCGGACTGGCTGGTCGGAATCAACGGCACGCGCGCGATGACGGCCTTCAATTCGAAGACCGGAGGCTTTCACCTGACCACCGTCGGCCGTGTGCAGACGCCCACGCTGGCCTTGATCGTCGACCGGGAAGACCGGATTCGGAAGTTCAGGTCCAGGCGCTACTGGGAGCTCGAAGGTGTTTTCACCTGCGGGGAAGGCGAATATCGCGGACGCTGGTTCGACGAGAAGTTCTCCAAAGGCAAGGGCGAGGAAGAGGAACATCTGCGCCCCGAGCGGATCTGGGATGAGACGCGCGCCAGGGCGCTTCAGGCCAAGTGTGTCGGGAAGATGGGCAAGGTCAGCGAGGAAGCCAAGCCAACGACGCAGCTTTCGCCCTTGCTGTACGACCTGACCAGCCTGCAGAGGGAGGCCAACGGGCGTTTCGGCTTTTCGGCGAAGAACACGCTGGCGCTGGCGCAGGCGCTTTACGAAAGGCATAAGGTGCTGACCTATCCGCGCACGGACTCGCGCGCGCTTCCCGAGGATTATCTCGCCAGCGTCAAGAAAATCCTGCAGATGCTGAGCGGTGAGGAAGCGGGAAAGGAAACTGGAAAGGGGCATGACGAAGTCCTGCTGTCCCGCTATTCCGCCTTTGCCCGTCAGATCCTCGCCGGTCGCTGGGTGGTGCCGAACAAGCGCATTTTCAACAATGCGAAAATTTCCGATCACTTCGCGATCATTCCGACGCTGCTGGCGCCCAGGCATCTTTCCGAGCCGGAGCAGAAGCTCTACGACCTCGTCGTCAAGCGGTTTCTGGCGGTTTTTTATCCGGCCGCCGAATATCTGGTGACTACGCGCATCACGCGCGTCGAGGAAGAGCCGTTCAAGACCGAAGGCAAGATGTTGGTCAAGCCCGGCTGGCTCACCGTGTACGGTCGCGACGCCCAGGAAGGCGAGGAAGGGAACATGGTTGCCGTCAAGCCGCAGGAGCGGGTCGTGGCCGAGGAAATCCTGGTAAACGGCGCGGAAACCCGGCCTCCGGCGCGTTACTCCGAAGCGACCTTGCTGTCGGCCATGGAAGGCGCCGGAAAGATGGTGGACGACGAGGAATTGAAGGCGGCGATGGCCGGACGCGGCCTGGGGACGCCGGCGACGCGCGCGCAGATCATCGAGAACCTGATCGGAGAGCAATACCTGCATCGGGAGGGGCGGGAGCTTCAGCCGACGGCGAAAGCCTTTTCGCTGATGACCCTGTTGGACGGACTCGGCATTCCGGAGCTTACGGCTCCGGAGCTGACCGGAGAATGGGAATACAAGCTGGCGCGCATGGAGCGGGGAGAAATGTCCCGGGACGATTTCATGAAGGAAATCTCCGCGATGACGCGGCATATCGTCGAGCGCGCCAAAAGCTACGACAACGATACCATCCCCGGTGACTTCGGCCAGCTGGAGACGCCGTGTCCCAAATGCGGGGGAGTGGTCAGGGAAACGTACAAGAAATTCCAGTGTCAGGGTTGTGATTTTTCGCTGTGGAAAATCGTCGCTGGACGGCAATACGAGGCGGCGGAAATCGAACGCCTGATCCGCGACAGGGTGCTGGGGCCGTTGACGGGTTTCCGCAACAAGATGGGACGGCCCTTCGATGCCGTCATTCGGCTCAACGCAAATCTTCAGCCCGAATTCGTTTTCGACCGCGATTCAAATGCGGGGAGCGAAGGCGGCGGAGAAGTCGATTTTTCAGGGCAGGAGTCTCCAGGTCCGTGCCCCAAATGCGGCGCTCGCGTGTTCGAGCATGGAGCAGCGTTCGTTTGCGAAAAAACCGTCGGCAAAGAACGAAGCTGTGATTTTCGTTCAGGCAAAGTCATCCTCCAACAAGCGGTGGACCGCGCGCAGATGGCGAAGTTGCTGGCGACGGGCCGGACCGATCTGCTGACCGGATTCGTATCGGCCCGGACGAAGCGCAAATTCTCGGCGTTTCTCGTGCGCGGCCCGGACGGCAAGGTCGGCTTCGAATTCGAGAAGAAGGAACCGAAAGCCAAGGCAGGGGAGGGCGCCAAGGGCTCCGGCGGCAAGGGAGGTCGGGGAATGAGCCGTCGGGCCTGAAACCCGTGTCTGCGGGTTCCGGGGGAGTGCCGGCATCCTGATCGAGCGTGTCTGATGCAGAGATGGCCTTGTCTTTCGAGACGCAAAACCCGAAATGCTCGTCAAACCTAAATTCCTCAGTTGAACCAAGGAATTTATTCAGAATGGCGATCACCGCTGGCGCGGCCTTGCCCGATCCGTGGTTCCGCTTCGCGCGTACGGGTTCTCCGTGGTCTTGAACTGGATGCGCAGCGGCGTTCCCTGCAGCCTGAAGACTTCCCGGAACACGTTCTCCAGATAACGGCGATAGGAATCCGGCACCG
>JAITIQ010000033.1 GCA_031279425.1 Accumulibacter sp. | reverse complement strand
GGATTGCCACGGATCTCTCGCCCTTGCCATGACGATACAAATAAATATATGACCAGCATTAAATTACTCATCGGTCAGTAATTCAGGAGATACCAGGATCAAATTCATCGTCATTGCCCGGGCTGCGCGACGTGGCAATCCAGGCGGCAGTCCGGCCACATGCGCTTTCCTTCCAGACGAAGCGCCGCCGCTTGCCTTCCCCTCGCCCGCTGGCGGGAGAGGGGGCGTTCCATCCGGCGAAGCCGCAAAATATCCGTCGCTTTGCGCCGCGTGGATTGGCTCCCTCTCCCGGCCTTCGACCACCCTCTCCCCCCAAGGGGGCGAGGGGGAAAAAAGGTGGTGGGCCTTCGGCCACGTTTTCAGCATCAGAATGTCCTCAAAATTACTGACCGATGAGTAATCTGCTCTAAGGAAACGCTGAGTAAGCCGTCATCCCGGCGAAGGCACAAATATACCCCTGCGCGGACAACCAGTCAGGGGACAGAGCGGACGTTGCGGCCTTTGTCGCCCGCCTCTTCAAGCATGGCACCAGACCGGCGGGCGCTTGTCGATGAACGCCGTGATTCCTTCCTGCGCATCGAGCGTCTGGAGGTTGTCGACCATGACGCCCTGCGCGTACGCGTAGGCTTCGCCAAGCGTCAGTTCGGCCTGGCGATAATAGGCTTCCTTGCCGATGGCCAGCGTGTGGCGCGACTTGGAGGCGATCTTCGCGGCCAGCGCGCCGACGGCGGCATCGAGTTCGCTTTCGGGGACGATCTCATTGACGAGGCCGAAGCGCCAGGCCGTCGGCGCGTCGATGAGATCTCCGGTCAGCAGCATTTGCAGGGCGTGCTTGTTGCTCACGTTGCGCGAGAGCGCGACCATCGGCGTCGAACAGAAAAAGCCGATATTGACGCCCGGCGTGGCAAAGCGGGTATCGTCCGCGGCGATGGCGAGGTCGCACGTGGCGACGAGTTGCGCGCCCGCCGCCGTGGCGATGCCATGCACTCGCGCGATGACCGGCTGGGGCAGCGAGACGATGCGTTGCATCAGCGCGCCGCAGGTGGCGAAAAGCTTCTCGGCGTAGGCGGGGTCGTAGCCGGTCGCTCGCATTTCCTTGAGGTCGTGCCCCGCGCAGAAGGCTGGACCCGCGCCGGCGAGGACGACGACCGCTGCGCTTCCATCCTTGGCGATAGCCTCGAATTCGGCCAGCAGGACCTCGAGCATGATCTGGGAAAGCGCGTTGCGCGCCCGCGGGCGATTGAGCGTCAGATGAACGATGCCGTTTTCCTGCGTTTTCAATACGAGCGCTTCTTCCTGCGTGTCCGATGTCATCATGAGTCTTCCCTCCAATACAGTACATCAATGAACGAAGGCCATGGCGCTTGATGAGTTCCGCCGATACCTTCCGGTGGGGCGCCGGCATCTCTTTCGCCGACGGAACGCCGGCGCTCCCGACGGGGAAGGCGAGTCGTAGACAGGCTGCCCCGGATTATTTTTTACGCAACATTCCCGTTTCATCCACCTTGCGCAAAGCCGCGAGTTCCGCCTCGGACGGCTCGGGAACCGACGCGGCGTCCGGCGAAATCTTCAATTCCCATCCCGTGCTGGCGCGGATTTCATCAATGTTCGAAAAGGCGAACCAGCCGGCCAGTTCGAACTCTTTCGTCTGCGGATGCGGACGCAGGATGCCGAGCGTCGTGATGATCGCCGACGGGCCGCCGCCGATGAAACCGTGGCGTTCGCGCGCGTCTCCGCCGTCGAGATGACCCGGCGAGGAAATGTATTCGACCTTGTCGACGAAACGTTTTTTCTCGTGCGTCGCCATGATGACGAAGCGCCGCGCGCCGCTGGCGATGTCGTTGGCGCCGCCCGCGCCGGTCAGGCGCGTCTTCGGCGTGGAATAAGTCTCGCCGATCTCGCGTCCCCAGATTCCGGTCGTGTTGACGTTGCCGAACTTGTCGACCTGCGCCGCGCCGATGACGCCGACGTCACAGCGCCCGGAAGCGACCAGAAAGCCGAGCGCGTCGATCGCGTTGGTGAAGCTGACGGCGTTGGACGATATGCGGTTGCATTCGATGCCCCAGGGCAGGCCGCCGACCGGCGTTGCGCCGAAGACGCCGCCCTCGGTGATCGAACGCACGTTCGGCGCGTGGCACGCCTGCGCGAAATAGCCCGCGAGCATCGACAGGCCGACGCCGAAAATCGCCAGTTCGCCGTCGCGGATTTCCCGTCCCGTGGCGATGGCCATCATTTCCTGGCGCGTGTAGGCAAGCGTCTCGCTCATCCGGCGTCTCCTCTCGAAACGTTTTGCGCAAGAAGCGAATCGACTTCCTCGCGCGGTTTGATCCATTTTCGGTAAGGGTCGAGCAGGAAGCTCGACGAACTTTTTTGCAGCCGTTCGACCGTTTCCGGGCCGATCGCGGCGAGATGATCGTCGAGGCTGGCCGTCCGGGTCACGAACTCGTCGATGTAGCGCGCCGTGCCTTCTTCGCTGGCGAGCCGCTCGTTCATCAGGCGCATGTGTTTTTCGTCGATGTCGTAGGCGCCTGGCGAGCCTTGCGGCCAGGCGCCGAACGGCCACCAGACGACCGCGTCGACGATGACGCCGGGAATCCGCACGAGATTCGGGAACTGGCGCGCGCAATCGGTATCGACGATGTGATCGGCAATGAGGACGACTTTTTTCGCCGCGCGGGAGAGCTCGAAACGGCTCCACTCGGTGCCGATGATGATCGCGTTCCCCTCGGGGTCGGCGAGCGTGACGTGTATCGCCGCGAGATCCGGTTTGAGCGGGGACAGCGCGCCGAGCTTTTTACCGGTGAATGGATCGACGAGTGTCGGTATTTTTCCCGCCGAAGGATGCTCATCGGGGGAAAAAGCGCTACGCCAAGCGATATCCGAACCGATATTCACCGTCGCCGGAACGAAGGGCCAATTCAGCGCACCGCCGAGAAAGCGCAGCGACATCGACAGATTCGAATAGTCCTCGAGAACGAGGCGTCCGCTTTCGACGGCGCGGCGCAGACCGTTGGCGAAGCCAAAGACTTCGAGGCCGGAAAAGCCGCACTCAGCCTGGTCAACGGCGCCGGCGGCGGCCAGCAGGTTGAGCTGCTGGGAATTGCAATGGAACAGCGCATGCAGCCTTTTACGTTTCTGGCGCAATAATTCGCGTCCGAAAACGATGGCGTCCGAACCGACGGGCAAGGCGGCGCCGCTGGCGTATTGGATGCCGTCCGCGGAGAAACGCGAAACGGCCTCCCGCAGTGGGACCAGTTTATTCAGGCTCATGGAAATATCATCTTCAGTGGTGGTGTTTGACGGACGAATGTAGATAATCGGAAAACGGTCGTTCCTCATAAAGCGCCTCGGCGACGAAACGGCCCAGGCGCATGAGATCGGACGGACTGGCGAGGCCGCCCGCATGGCGGTATTCGAGGCTGCCGTCGGAGGCGAAGAAAGCGAACGACGGCGTGGCGAAAAGGCCCAGCCCTTGCGCGAATTCCTGCGGCGTGCGCACTTCTCCCCGCGCATCCGTAATGGGAGAAACGGAAGCGAGATCGATCCGGACGGTGCGATAGGCGCGTCCGAAATCCGTCTCCGCGCGCTGGTCGCTAAAAACCTCGCGTTTCATTTTCAGGCAATTGGCGCAATCGGGAAGTTCGAAGACGACGGCGAGACGCCGTCCTTCGAGTCTGGCGGCTTCGATTTCGGCGCGGATGTCCCTGCCTTCGGCGGCAAAGAGCGCAGCCGCCGCGTGAGCTGGAAAAACGAGCGCGAACAGCAGCGGAACGAGCGCGGCCAAGCGCGCCGGAAAGCGGAAAACCTGGAAAAAAACCATCAACCACAGAGAGACGGAGGCGCGGAGACAGAGGACAGAGGACAAAAGACGGTCAGTTTGCGGCTGCGCCGGATTTTTCCGATGGATTCCCCTCTCCCGGCCTTTGGCCACTCTCTCCCCCCTGCGGGGGGCGAAGGGAACCGGAAGTTTCGTCATGGCGGGGGCGAGAGGGACGTGGCAATTCATACGGCCCTCTGGATTGCCACGGCATTCCAGAAAGCGGTACCGCCGCAGGGATTGCCGCGTCGCGCAGCCCGAATAATGACGAGTCCCGATGGATTCCCCTGTCCTCTGAACCGCCCCATCGCTGCGCTCCCCGCAATGACGCAGTCTTGATCTGTTTTCGTATTTGGCATATTCATGCAAGCAGAATTACCGACT
>JAITIQ010000196.1 GCA_031279425.1 Accumulibacter sp. | reverse complement strand
GGGGACGCCGCCGGCGCCGTCCGGGGCGGATTTCGACGGCGTCTGGAGCGGCGACCCTTTCTCGCGCGGTCTGGCCCGCATCGCCGGCCTGCCCTCGTACCCGCTGCCCGAGGACGCCGGCGCGCTGCTCGTCCGGGCGCCGCCGGGCAGGCGGCCGCTGGCCGTGCTCGAGGAATGGGCGGAACCCGTCCGCTGTGGAAGCGAGGCGGATTACGAGCGCTTTCTCGCGGCGCTGGAAGCGCGCTGGTTCGCTCCGGCCTGGCGCGCGCTGGCGACGGGCGCCGTCCGGCATCTGCGCCTGGTGGCGCCGTCCGACTTCGGAACCCTGGCCTGGGAGGCGGGCCGCGCCGCCGTCTGGTCGTTCTGGCGGCGTCCGCGCGCGCTCGCGGACGTCGTCGCGGCGCTGGCCGCCGCCATCGGGAAGGGCGGGGAAACGGCATGACCCGTCTCGAAACCCGGCGCGCGCCGCCCCGCCTCGTCCGGCAACTGGAAGGACAGGGCGTGCCGCCGCTGCTCGCCCGTCTTTACGCCGCGCGCGGCGTAAAGGACAGAAGCGAGCTCGACTACGAGCTCAAGGGCCTGATTCCGCCGTCGCGGCTCACCCATGCCGGCGCCGCCGCCGGGCTGCTCGCCGACGCCATCGAGGCGCGGGCGAGAATCATCATCGTCGCCGACTACGACTGCGACGGCGCCACCGCCTGCGCCGTCGGCGCGCGCGCGCTGCGGGCCATGGCGGGCGAAAACGGCGCCGTCGCGTCGGTCGATTATCTCGTGCCCAACCGTTTCACCGACGGTTACGGCCTGTCGCCGCAGATCGTCGAACTCGCCGCGGCCAGGCATCCCGACCTCCTCGTCACCGTCGACAACGGCATCGCCAGCCTCGCGGGTGTGGCGCGCGCGCGCGAACTGGGCATCGCCACGCTGATCACCGACCACCATCTGCCGGGCAGGGAACTGCCCGCCGCGGACTGCATCGTCAATCCCAACCAGCCGGGCTGCGACTTTCCCAGCAAGTATCTGGCCGGAGTCGGCGTGATGTTCTACGTGCTGCTCGCGCTGCGCGCCGAGCTGCGCGCGCGCGGCTGGTTCGGCGAGGCCACGGGAGTGAGGGAGCCGAACCTGGGCGCGCTGCTCGATCTGGTCGCCCTGGGCACGGTGGCCGACGTGGTGCGGCTCGACCACAACAACCGCATCCTCGTCCATCAGGGCTTGCGGCGCGTGCGCGCCGGGCGCATGAACCTGGGCGTGCGCGCCCTGTTCGCCGCGTCCGGGCGCGATCCGGCGAAGGCGGGCAGCGCCGATCTCGGCTTCATGATCGGGCCGCGTCTGAATGCCGCCGGCCGGCTGGCCGACATGTCGCTCGGCATCGAGGCGCTCGTCACCGACGATCCGGCGCGCGCTTTCAACATCGCGCGGGAACTCGACCGCCTGAACCGCGAGCGCAAGAACATCGAATCGGACATGCAGGAGCAGGCGCTCGCCCGCCTTGCCGCCATCGATGCGGAGCATCCGGACGCGGGCCCCGCCCTCACCCTGTTCGACCCCGAATGGCATCAGGGCGTCATCGGCATCCTCGCCTCGCGCATCAAGGACCGACGCCATCGCCCGGTATTCGCCTTCGCGCGCGGCGACGACGGGGAACTCAAGGGTTCCGGCCGCTCGATCCCCGGCCTGCACCTGCGCGACGCGCTGGATCTCGTGTCCAAGCGCGCGCCGGGCCTGCTCAGGCGCTTCGGCGGCCATGCCATGGCGGCCGGGGCGACGATCCTGGAGACCGATCTGGAACGCTTTGGCGAGCAGTTCGCGCGGGTGGCCGGCGAACTGCTTTCCCCCGCCGACCTCGCGCACACGCTGGAAACCGACGGCGGCCTGGAAGAGGGCTATTTCTCGATCGCCACGGCCCGCCTGCTCGAAGACGAGATTTGGGGCCAGGGCTTCCCGGCGCCGCTGTTCGAGGACGAATTCGTCGTCGAGAACCAGCGCATCCTCAAGGACATCCACCTCAAGCTGCGCCTGCGCAAGGGCCGCATGCGCATCGACGCCATGCTGTTCAACTTTGATCGGGCGCCCGGCGTTACCATCCGCGCGGCCTACCGTTTGACGGTCAACGAATACAACGGGCTGGAGTCGCCACAACTGGTGGTCGATTATTTCGAGGATCGTTGAGGAAACGCTGAGCAATTCGTCATTACCCAGAGGACAGTCATCGAGCGTCCCGTCACGATGAGTCGAACCCCCCGAGGGAACCGCCCCCTCGGGCGCCCGCGAAACCAGACGTGAACGTCTCCGCTCATCCGGCTCTTCCTTGCCCAGCCCTACCCATGCGGCAGCCGTCAATGCGCGAACAGTCGGCTTCCTTGATCCACTCGCCCGATACCCAGTCGCGCAGAAGATCGCGTACCATTTCCGGATGGGAGAAGAAAAGTTTGTAATCGCTGTCGTGAATTGCGGGCATGTTCGGACCGTGGCGCAGGCCGTCCCCGACGGCGCGCTGGTTCCCTTGCCCAGGCGGCGCGTCAGCGTACTCTTCGACCGCATTGCCGAGGACTTCGAGGGCGATCAAATCTTCTGGCGCCTGCTCGGCGACCTCCTTCCGGGCCTGCGCGCGGACGACGCCATCCGCGTGCCATAGCCGCTTCCAGGCCGGGAAAAAACGATGTTCGCCCGAATTCGTGCCCTGCTCACGCCATTCCTCGCGCTGCTGTTCTGGCAGGCGCTGGCCGATTCCGGGTGGGTATCCGCCTATCTGCTGCCCGCTCCCCTGACCGTGCTGGATACCTTTTTCAGGCTGTACGCTTCCGGAAAGCTCACGCTGCACGTGCATTCCTCGCTGTTCCGCGTATTTTGGGGATTCACGGCGAGCTGCCTGATCGCCTTCTTGCTGGCCCTGCTGGTCTGCCGCTTCCGTCCGCTGGAGGAACTGCTGACCGCCCCGCTCGCCCTGCTGCGCATGATTCCGCCGCTGGCCATGGTGCCGCTCCTGATCCTCTGGCTGGGCATCGGCCATGCCACCCAGATCACGATCATCGTCCTGGCCTCGTTCTTCCCGATCTTCCTCAACAGTTGCGCCGGATTGAGGCGCGTCACGGCCGCGCAGCGAGAGCTGGCGAACAGCCTGCATCTTGGCTGGCGGCGCTACTACCGGTACGTCCTGCTGCCCGCCGCGACGCCGTCGATAGTCACCGGCGTCCGGCTGGCCTTCGGCTACAGCTGGCGCGCGCTGATCGGCGCGGAACTCATTGCCGCTTCCAGCGGGCTGGGCTACCTGATCATCGATGCCCAGGGAATGCAGCGCACGGACGAAGTGATCGTCGGCATCTTGACGATCGGACTCATCGGCTGGCTGCTCGACCAACTCTTCAGCTGGGCCGTGGTCAGGACCCTTGGCCGCCGGTTCGCCGAACTCAGGGCGTAGGTGGGAAGCAATGCTGATCCTGAGCCGCGTCCGTTTCGCCTTTGCGCATCACACGGTGTTGCACGACATCACCCTGGACGTCAGGGAAGACGGCATCAACTGTCTGCTGGGCGCCTCGGGCGGAGGCAAATCCACTCTGCTGCGCGTCACGGCCGGCCTGCTCGTTCCGGACGAAGGCACGGTACACATCACGCCGGAGGATTGCGCCGTCGTCTTCCAGGACCCGCGCCTGCTGCCCTGGCTCACCGTCGAGGAAAACCTGGCGCTGGCCCTGCCCGCGCGGCTGGAGCGCCGGCAGCGCGACCGGGCCGTCGCGGCGATTCTGGAGGAAGTCCAGCTCGCGGGCCTCCAGAAACACCTGCCGGACGAACTGTCCGGCGGCATGGCGCAACGCGTGGGGCTGGCCCGCGCGTTGCTGCGCCGGCCGCGCTTCCTGCTGATGGACGAGCCCTTTGCCGCCCTGGACGCCATCACCCGTTCGGAACTCCAGCAAATGCTGCTCGAACTGATCCGCCGGCAGCGCGTCACCTGCCTGTTCGTCACGCACGACATCAACGAGGCGCTGGCCATCGGCGACGCCATTTTCGTCCTGCGCGGGGGATGCGTCGCGGAACGTTTCGACACCGGCGATTCACTCGATCCGCGCCGCTTGCGCGAACGCCTCCGGGAACAGCTTCTTGAACCACCCGAACCCGAGAAAGTACCGTCATGAAACCCGTAAACATCCTGTGCATCACCTTCCTGGCGGGCGCCGTTCTCCTGCAAGGCGGTCTCGCGGGCGCTGGAGAAACCCTGCGCATCAGCTACGTGCGCGCGCCCTTCAATCTGCAATCGATCGTCATGAAAGAGCGCGGCCTGCTGGAACAGCGGCTGGCCCCGCTGGGGGTCGGCGTCGAGTGGCTGGAAATGACTTCGGGCGCCAGGCAGGCCCAGACCCTGGCCAGTGGCCATCTCGACATCGGCGGGGTGATGAACACCACCTCCGTGCTGATGGCCAACGGCGAAGGCAATCCGGTCCGGATCGTCGCGGGCGTCGCCCGGCCCACGGATGTATTCGCCCTGGTGGCCGCCAAGGGCGGCGTGGCAGGTATCGGGGAACTGCGCGGCAAGACCGTGGCCGGGCCCAAGGGCACCGTGTTGCACCAGCTGCTGATCGCCGCGCTGGCCAGGGAAGGCATGAACATCAACGACGTGAACTTCGCCCAGATGGATATCCCACAGGCATTCTCGGCGTTGCAGAGCGGCCGGGTGGATGCCGCGTTGCTGGCGGCCAACATGCTCATCCACGCGGAAAAAGAGGGCGCCCGGATACTGAGCGCCGCCGCCGGGCTGGTCACGCCGATCCTGACGATGACCGCCAGCGAGAAATTCCTGAAAGAGCATCCCGAGCGGGTCCGGGCGGCCGTCGCGGCGCACGACGACGCCTGGGCCTGGATCAGCGCCAACCTGGAGGAGGCGCTCTCGCTCGGCGCCAGGGTGCAGGACATCAGCCCGGAAGAAGCCCGGAAACTCTATGACTGGTCGCACTTCACCCAGCGCCTGGATGCCGGGGACATCGAAAGCATGCGCCGGGAAATGCAGTTCATGCTCGACAACGGCATGATGCGCAGGCGCATCGACGCGGCTTCCATCGTATTGCCGCAAGCCATGCGGGAAGAGAAATGACGGACGAATCCGTGATCGTCGCGCGACCGGGACGGCGACGTCCGGATCGCGCGCGAGGATCCGTTCGAATACACGACGTGGGCAAATCTCATCGCCGCCGCGCTGATGATCCGGGTTTGCCATTGCGCCTTTGCCGAGCTCCCGCCGGCAGCGCCGCTCATGCGGCACGAAGACATTCGCGCGCTCATCCCCTCGGGCCGGGAAAAATCTGTTTACCCATGCGCTTTCTCAATCCGCCGACCATGGACCGGCTGCGCTGGCGCCCTTGACGCCGGGGCGGCCCGCCCCCTGTTCTCTGATACCATGGCCGCGGCCATCCGGAGGAGGCAATGAAGGAAAGTCAGTTCGTTCATCTGCGGCAGCGTGAGTGGGCCGCATGGGATTGCTGGTTGGATGAGCCGGCGGAACGCCGCCGGGAGGGGCGCGGCGGACAGGCCGCGATCACGCCCGGCGATCTGCCGTCGGCGTATCGCCGGCTGTGCCATGATCTTTCGCTCGCCCGCGACCGGCGCTATTCGAGCGCGCTCACCGATCTCCTGCAGCAGCGCGTGCTGGCGGCCCACCAGCGGGTGTATGGCGCGCGCCGTCGCCTGCGTGGGCACTGGCTGGAATTCCTGACTGGCGGGCTGCCGGATCTGGCACGTCGGGAATGGCGCGTCGTGTTGGCCGCCGTCGCGCTGCTTTTCATCCCCATGCTGGCGACGCTCGGGCTGTTGCAAATATATCCGGACGGCGTGTATTACCTGATGCCGCCGGAACACGTGGCGCGATACGAGTCCATGTATTCGCCCGAGGCGGAGCAGTTGGGATATCAGCCGCAGCGCCAGGCGGCAAGGCAGTTGACGATGCTGGCCTTCTACATCAGCCACAACGTGCAAATCGATTTCCAGTGTTTCGCCGGAGGCCTTGTCTTCGGGCTGGGCAGCGTCTTCTTCCTGGTCTACAACGGCCTGATGATCGGCGCGACGGCCGGGCATCTCACGCAGATGGGCTTCATCGAAACCTTCTGGGGTTTCGTCGCCGGGCACAGCGCGCCCGAACTGATCGGCATCGTGTTCTCCGGCGCCGCCGGCCTGCGCATCGGCAACGCGCTGATCGCCCCCGGCCGGCTGCGGCGCGTCGATGCGCTGAAGGAGGCGGCGCGCGAGGCGGTGCGCCTGCTCTACGGCGCCGCTCTGCTGACTTTCAGCGCGGCCTTCATCGAGGCGCTGTGGTCGCCCCACCGCGCGCTGCCCTTCGGCCTCAAGATCGGCGCCGGCCTCACCCTGTGGTGCGCGCTGCTGGCGTACTTCCTGCTGGCCGGGAGAGGAAGAGGGAGAAGGGCGCGTGCGGCTCGATCGCATTGAACTCGCCCTGCGGCGGCGTTCGCCGTGGGAGGCGATCGACCTCGGTCTGGTGATGGTACGACATTGGCGCGGGCCGCTTTACCGCGTCTGGCTGACGACCGTGCTGCCGGTCGCCGTCGGCATCCTGGCGCTGCTCTGGCAGTGGCCGCAGGCGGGCATGCTCGTGGTGTGGTGGATGAAGCCCGTCGCCGACCGCGTGCTGCTCAAATTCTTTTCCGAGGCGACTTTCGGCGAGCCACCGACGCCGCGCGAGGTGTGGCGGAGCCTGCCGGCGCTGCTCCTGCGCAGCGGCCTGTTCTCCCGTCTGACCCTGCGGCGTTTTACTCCCTACCGTTCGCTCGAACTGCCGATGCTGCAACTCGAGGGGCAGCGCGGCAAGGCGCTGCGGCTGCGCCGGCGGACGCTCTTTCGCAAGGTCGCCGGCCATGCCATTTACCTCATGCAGGTGTGCTTCTGCGTGGTGGCGATCCTCGAGATCGGACAGGTGCAGCTCGTCGGCCTGCTGATTCCCGGCGACGCCTTGAGCGAATTCTCGCTGTTCGAGATGTTCCAGGGAGAAGCCAACCTCTTCGCGTACCATTGTTTCAACGCCGCCTGGCTCATCGCCGAGTCGATCGTCGAGCCGTTCTACGTTGCCGGCGGCTTCTCGCTCTACCTCAGCCGGCGCAACGATCTGGAAGGCTGGGACATCGAGATGGCTTTCCGGCACATGGCCGAGAGCCATGCCGACGAGCCGGCGCGCTCATCGGGGCGCGCGGGATGGATGATGGCGGCGGTCGCCCTGCTGTTCGGCGCGCAGCTCGTCCTGACGGTTCCCGAGGCGCTGGCCGCGTCGGTTCGCCCGCCCGCCGAAAAGTCGGGCGCGGTGAGCGGCGAGGCCAGCCGCGTGGCGCGGGAAGTGCTGTCCGATCCGGTGTTCGGCCGCGAGATCGAGGAAACGCGCTGGCAGCTGCGCGACAAGGCGAAAAATCCGGAACGCAAGCCGGGCGAATTCCTCGCCTGGCTGCGCGCCGTCGCCGGCTGGCTGGCCGAGGGGACGCGCTGGCTGCTCTACCTGCTCATGGCGGCGGCGCTCGCGGCGCTTTTGGTCGCCCTCTACCGCTACTCGGGGCGCCTTGCCGGGAAGCCGTCCGGGTCTGCCTCACGGGCGCCCGAAACCCTGTTCGGCCTGGATCTGCGGCCGGCCTCGCTGCCCGCCGACATTTCCGCGGCGGCCTGGGCCGAGGCTTTGGCCGGACGCGTTGCCGCCGCGCTGTCGCTGCTCTACCGCGGCGCGCTGGTGGCGGCAATCGAGCGTCACCGGGTGCCGTTTTGCGAGGGCGACACGGAGAACGTCTGCCTGCAACGCCTCGCCGGCCATGCCGGAGAAGCCGCGCGCGCCTACTTCGCCGCGCTGCTGGAGGCGTGGAAGGCGTCGGCCTACGCGGGTTCGCCGCCTCCTCTGGCGGACGTGCGCGCGCTGTGCCGGGAGTGGCCGGAACACTTCGGACGCGGAGGCGCGGCATGAGCCGCCGCGTGGTCTGGTGGACGATCGCCGCGGCAGCGCTCTGCACGGTGGCGGCGCTGTGGTTCTTCGACAACGTCGAGTCGGTGCCGGTGAAAAGGCACGAAGGCATGAAGGCGGAGGCGTTGCGCAATCCTTTCCTCGCGGCGGAGCGCCTGTTCTCGCGGCTGGGGCGGAAGGTGACGCGCATCCGGAACTCCACCGATCTGGACGCGCTGGCCGCGGGCGGCGGGGACGGCGTGCTGATCCTGCGGGCGCGCCAGCAAGTATTCACGCCGAAACAGGCGGAACGGCTGCTGCAATGGGTCGAGCGCGGCGCTTATCTGATCGCCGACGTGGAATTCGACGGCGAGGATTTCCTGGCGAAAGCCTTCGGTGTCGCAACGGTCGCATCGTCTGGCAAGTCGCCGGAGAGCGGCGAAAAGGGCGCCGGCAAACCTTGCGTCGACGTCGTTCTGCCGGGCGATCCGCTTCGCTACCGGCTGATTCTCGGCAGCGCCCGGGAACTGGCCGCCGGTAAGATACGCCCGGAATGGCGGGTCGCCGGGCGGAACGGGAGTCTGATCCTGCACTACGCGCGCGGGCGTGGCAAGGTCACGCTGGTCAACAGTCTGTACTTCCTTGGCAATTGGCGGATCGGCCAGTTCGATCACGCCGAACTCGCCTGGGCGCTGCTGCGGCGCTACCAGCCCGAGGGCGCGATTCATCTGGCCGACCGCCTGGAGTACCCGTCGCTCTGGCAGTGGCTGGCGGAATATGCGTGGATGGCCCTGGCGAGCTTCGCGCTGCTCGTCGCGCTGTGGCTGTGGTCGGTGATTCCCCGCTTTGGCGGTCTGCGCGCGGCGCCCGACGCGGCGCGGCGCGACCTCGCCCAGCATCTTTTCGCCATCGGCCGCAGCCTCTGGCGCGAGGGCGGGCTCGGAACCCTGCGCGAGCTGGCGCGCCGGGAGGTGGCGCAGCGTCTGGCTCTGCGCCATCCGGCGCTCGAACGCCGCCCGGCGGGCGAACGCCGCGCCGCGCTGGCGCGGATGACCGGCCTCGACGACCGGGAAATCCGGGAAGCGCTGGATGACGCGCGCGCGCCGTCGCCGGAAGACTTCACGCGGACGATGCGGACTTTGCAGCGCCTGGAACAGAAATTGTAATGGGAAGCCGGGCAGACGAAAAACCGGCCGGCCAACCGATTCTCACGTTTCACCTTTCACCGCTTTTTTTGGAACCCGCTCATGAGCACATTGACACAGGAACAGACGCAGAAAGCCGCCGCCTTGCTGCAAGCCTTGCGCGGCGAGCTCGGCAAGGCGGTGATTGGGCAGGTCGCGGTGATCGAGGAGGTGCTGATCGGCCTTCTGGCGGAGGCGCACGTGCTGATCGAAGGCGTGCCCGGCCTGGGCAAGACGCTGCTGGTCAAGGCTCTGGCCAAGGCGTTCTCCGGCCAGTTCGCGCGCATCCAGTTCACCCCCGACCTGATGCCGTCCGACGTGGTGGGCCATACCTTCTTCGATGCCGCCAACAACGCCTTCGTGACCCGCAAGGGGCCGGTATTCACCCATCTCCTGCTGGCCGACGAAATCAACCGCGCGCCGGCCAAGACGCAATCGGCGCTGCTCGAAGCCATGCAGGAATACCAGGTGACGCTGGAAGGCGAGGCGAGCCCCCTGCCCCGACCGTTCATGGTGCTGGCGACGCAGAACCCGATCGAGCAGGAGGGTACCTATCCGCTGCCCGAAGCGCAGCTCGACCGCTTCCTGCTCAAGGTGCGCATCGATTACCCGGACGAGCGCGAAGAGGCGGCGCTGACGCGCAGCGTGACCGAGCGCCGGACCGGCGCGACCCTGGGCGTGGACGCGGTCGGCCAGTTGGTCTCCCCGGCGCAGATTCTGGCCTTGCAGCGCGCCGCGGCACTGGTCGACGTCGATGAGCGTGTGCTCGATTACGCCGTGCGCATTACGCGCACCACGCGCGAGCATCCGGGTTTCGCCGTCGGCGCGGGGCCGCGCGGCAGCATCGCGCTGGTGCGCGCGGCGCGGGCGGCGGCCCTGTTGCAGGAAAGGGGCTTCGTCACGCCCGACGAAGTCCGGCGCGTCGCCCTGCCGGCCCTGCGCCACCGTGTGGCTTTGGCGCCGGAGGCGGAAATCGAGGGCGCCACCGCCGATTCGTTGTTGGCTGTCTTGCTCGACGGCGTTCCGGCGCCGCGTTCCTGAACCTCCGGGAGATCCGATGCTGCTGCCGCACCGCCGACTGCTGCTCGTCGTCACGGCCTGGGCCGGCGTCTCCATCGCCGCCGTTCCGGTCCCGCAACTGCTGCCCGTCTGGCAGGCGGCAGGCGTCCTGCTGCTGGCCCTGGCGCTGGCCGACGCCTGGCTCGCCGCGCGCCGCGGCAACCCGCTCGTCATCGAGCGGCGGATGGCGGTGATCTGGCCCCTGGGCGTCGAACAGAAGATCCGCCTGCGCGTGCGCGCGCAGGGCGGCTGGAACGGAGGGCGGCTCTCCGGGCGGCTCTTCGACCATCACCCCGACGCTTTCGCCTCGCGCGATCTGCCGCTGTCGTTCGCCCTGGGCGCGGGGGAATGGATCGAAGCGGCCTACCGCCTGACCGCCAACGAGCGCGGCGATCATCGCTTCGGCGAGGTGCACGCGCGCCTCGACTCGCCCTTTCGCCTGTGGCGCGCGCAGTATCGCTGCGCGGGCGCGGCGGAAGTGCGCATCTATCCGAATTTCGCGCGGGTCACGCAATATACCCTGCTCGCCACCGACAACCGGCTGGCGCAGATGGGCGTGCTGCGCCGCTGGCGGCGCGGCGAAGGTTCGGATTTCCATCAGCTGCGCGAATACCGGCGCGACGATCCGCCGCGCAGCATCGACTGGAAAGCCACGGCGCGCATGCGCAAGCTGATCGCGCGCGAGTACCAGGACGAGCGCGACCAGCAGATCGTCTTCCTGCTCGACTGCGGCCAACGTATGCGCACCAGGGACGGCGCGCTCTCGCATTTCGATCACACGCTCAATGCCATGCTGCTGCTCGCCCACGTCGCCCTGCGCCAGGGCGACGCCGTCGGTTTTGCGAGCTTTGCCCACGCCGGGCCGCGCTTTTTTCCGCCGCGCAAATCGTCCGTGGCGCTGCGCCTGCTGCTCGATGCCGTCTATGATCTGCAAGCCTCGGCGCTGACCCCCGATTATCTGGCCGCCAGCGAAATCCTGTGCCGGCGCCTGCGCAAGCGCTCGCTGGTGGTCTTGCTCACCAACCTGCGCGACGAGGACGACGCGACGCTGTTTCCGGCGCTTTTCCAGTTGCGGCGGCGCCACCTGGTGTTGCTCGCCAGCCTGCGCGAGACCGGCCTGGATCGGCTGCGGGAAAACGAAATCGGTGACTTCGACGACGCGCTCGGCTATGCCGCCGCTATCGAGTACCTGCAGGCGCGGCAGCGCCAGTTCGCCCGTCTGCACGGTCAGGGCGCGCATGTGCTGGATACCTCGCCGCAGCGCCTGCCGGTCGCGCTGGTCAACCGTTACTGGGAACTGAAACGGAGCGGGATCATCTGAGCTTTTCAAACCACGGAAACCTCTCGCCACAGAGTCATGGAGAAAACCATGAGAACCTGCTCATGGTCTCCTTGCGGAGGGCTCCGGCGTTGCGGGAAACCGGACCGCGGCGGAGGAATGGCCGCATCGCGCCGCCCGTGCCTCATCACGGCTCTCCGGAACCCGGGCCTGTCCGGTCAGGCCCGTGACACGGCCCCGGCGGATGGACAGGGCGCGCGTTCCGGTCATTCCTCCGTCCGGCGTCCCAGCACTTCCCTTCCCCCGCGCCCGTCCATCGCCGACACCAGGCCGGCCTTTTCCATGGCCTCGATGAGCCGCGCCGAGCGGTTGTAGCCAATGCGCAAATGCCGCTGCACCAGCGAGATCGAGGCGCGCCGGCTCTTCAGCACGACTTCCACCGCCTGGTCGTACATCGGGTCGGATTCGGCGTCGCCTTCTCCGCCCCCTCCCTCGCCGCCGCCATCCTCGTCGTCATCGAAACCGCCGCCGGTGAGCACGCCGTCGACGTAATCCGGTTCGGCGACGTTCTTCAGGTAGTCGACGACGCGATGAACTTCCTCGTCGGCGACGAAAGCGCCATGCACGCGCGTCGGGTAGCCGGTGCCGGGGGCGAGGTAGAGCATGTCGCCCTGGCCGAGCAGGGCTTCGGCGCCCATCTGGTCGAGGATGGTGCGCGAATCGATCTTGGTGGAAACCTGGAAGGAAATGCGCGTCGGGATGTTGGCCTTGATCAGGCCGGTGATGACGTCGACCGAGGGACGCTGCGTGGCGAGGATGAGATGAACGCCGGCCGCCCTCGCCTTCTGCGCCAGCCGCGCGATGAGCTGTTCGACCTTTTTGCCGGCGATCATCATGAGATCGGCGAGCTCGTCGATGACAATGACGATGTAGGGCATCGGGACCAGCGGTTCCGGAGTCTCCGGGGTCAGCGAAAGGGGATTGGGGAGCGGGCTGCCGGCCTTTTCGGCATCCCGGACGCGGTGGTTGAAGTTGGCGATGTTGCGCACGCCGACCGCGGACATCAGCTTGTAGCGGCGGTCCATTTCGCCGACGCACCAGTTGAGCGCGTTGGCAGCCTGCTTCATGTCGGTCACCACCGGCGACAGGAGGTGCGGGATGCCTTCGTAGATCGAGAGTTCGAGCATCTTGGGGTCGACCAGGATCAGGCGCACCTTGTCCGGTTCGGATTTGTAGAGGAGCGACAGGATCATGGCGTTGATGCCGACCGATTTGCCGGAGCCGGTGGTGCCGGCGACCAGGAGATGAGGCATCCTGCCCAGGTCGACGACCACCGGCTGGCCGCCGATGTCCTTGCCGAGCGTCATGGCGAGCGGCGAGGAAGTGGCGTTATAGGCGTGGCTGGAGATGATTTCCGACAGGCGCACGGTCTGCCGCTTGGGATTGGGGAGTTCCAGGGCCATGCAGGACTTGCCGGGCACGGTTTCGACGACGCGGACGGAAATCATCGACAGCGAACGCGCCACGTCCTTGGCCAGGTTGACGATCTGCGAACCCTTGACGCCGACCGCCGGCTCGATTTCGTACCGGGTGATCACCGGACCGGGATAAGCGGAGAGCACCTTCACCTGCACGCCGAAATCCGCCAGCTTGCGTTCGATCAGGCGGGAAGTGAATTCCAGCGCCTCGGCGCCGACCGACTCCGTCGCCGCCGGCGCCGGCTCCAGCAGGTACAGCGGCGGCAGCAGCCCGCCGGCGACCGCCGCGGGGAACAGCGGCGCCTGACGTTCGCGCTCGATGCGCTTCTCGACCCTGGGCGGCACAGGCGTCTCGGGCGGCGGCATCTGGATGAGGATCGGCTCGCGCATTTCCTCGCGGCGTTTTCCTTCCTCGACCACCGCTTCGCGCTCCCGTGCCGTCTCGCGGCCGATCCGCCGGTCCTGCCAGCGTTCGATCAGGGCGCGCGCGCCGGAATAGAGGTATTCCAGCAAGGCGCCCAGGCGCTCGCAGACAGCCAGCCAGGATATCCCGGAAAACAGGCCCCAGCCCAGCATCCAGGCGGCGATCAGCGTCAGCGTCGCGCCCGTGTAGCCGAGATAAGCGACCGAGCATTCGCCCAGCGACTGTCCCAGCATCCCACCCGGCCCCAGCGGCAACGGGGTTTGGTGCGAGTAAAAACGCAGGCTTTCCAGGGCGCTGCTGGCGGCGATCAGCAGGACGAAACCGGAGAGCGCGAGATACAGCGGCCGGCGGTCCGCGGAGGCGGGAAGCGGCCCTTCCAGTCGGTGGTAGCCCCAGCGGACCATGGCCAGCAGGAGAATCACCCACCACCAGGCCGAAAGGCCGAAGACATAGAGCAAAAGATCGGCGAGCCAGGCGCCGCCGCGCCCCGCCGGGTTATGCACCTCGGTGACCGCAACGGCGTGCGACCAGCCGGGGTCGGCGCGATCGAACCCCCACAAGGCGAGGCCAAGGAAAGCCGCCAGCACGGCCAGCGCCAGCCAGCGCGATTCCTGGATGATGAACCCGATTTTCTCCGGAAGCGGGCTGGCGGCGCGGTTGAGCGGGGCCGGTTTGTACTGCGCGGACATCACGATTCGACGAGCGGGACGAAAGTCGCATTATCCCACGTCACACCGGTGCCGGAGCCGGGCTTCCGGCGGCGCTGAGCGGCACCGGCAAAACCACATTCGCCACGGGGAACGCAGAGGCGCAGGGAAATTCATCTCGATTGGCAACGAAGTTTCGCCAAGAGGACGACCTGCGGATCGTGTCGGCCTTCGGGCAAAAACGGACTCAACATCGGGTGAAAAGGCAAGGTTCGATCAGTTTTCACGAAACGGGCGTCTCGCCCGCAATGCGAGCCAGAGGCTCCTCACTTCTTGTTGAGAACGATCCGTCCCCGTTCCTTGCGAATGACACCGCGATGTTCGAGGTCGCGCATCACGCGGCTGACCATCTCGCGCGAGGCGCCCACCATCTTGGCCATGTCCAGCTTGGTGATCCTGCGCTTGACGACGCGCAGGCCGTTCTCCGTCTCCGACATGTCCAGCAGCAGCTTCGCCACCCTTCCGTAGACGTCCATCAGCGCCAGGCTCTCGATCTTGTCATTGGCTTCCCGCAGGCGCCCGACCAGAGCTTTCATGACGTTCCAGCAGATATCCCTGTTTTCCAGAAGCACCCGCTTGAAATCGGTCCTGCGGATCACCAGAAGCTCGCACGGCTCGTTGGTCACCACGTCGGCCGAACGGCGCAGGTCGTCGATCAGGCTCATTTCGCCGAAGCTGTCGCCGGCGTGCAGGATGGACAGGATGACTTCGCGCCCCTCGGCATCGCGGTTCAATACTTTCACACTGCCCTGGAGGATGGCGAAAAACAGATCGGCTTCCGAACCGACGAAGACGAGCGTTTCGTTCCGCGGCTCCTGTCGCAGGATGGCGATCCGCGCGATGGGCTCGAGCTGCGCCTCGGTGAGCCCCGCAAACAGAGAAATGTTCTGCAGCAGGCGCACCGGTTTTCCGGCCGCCGCTTCGACGCGGCTATCCATGCTCGTTCCCTTCGTTCCGACCCTTCCGTGCCTGTCGTTATAATCAAGCCATCGCCTACAGTCAAGAAAAGGAACCGGCCATGCCGTCAACACGTCATTGCAAACTGCTCATCCTGGGTTCCGGCCCCGCGGGATACACCGCCGCCGTCTATGCCGCGCGCGCCAGCCTCGAACCCGTCCTGATCACCGGTCTGGCGCAGGGCGGCCAGCTGATGACCACCACCGGGATCGACAACTGGCCAGCCGGCGCGGAAGGCCTCACCGGACCGGAACTCATGCAGAGCTTCGAGGAACACGTCCGCCGCTTCGCCGCGGAAATCGTTTTCGACCACATCCATACGGCCAGGCTGGGAGAACGGCCTTTCACCCTGATCGGCGATTCCGGCGTCTACACCTGCGATGCGCTGATCATCGCCACCGGCGCGTCGGCGCAATACCTGGATCTACCCTCGGAAAAGGAATACGCCGGCCGCGGCGTCTCGGCCTGCGCCACCTGCGACGGCTTCTTCTACAAGGGAAAGCCGGTCGCCGTGATCGGCGGCGGCAATACGGCGATCGAGGAAGCGCTCTATCTTGCCAACCTCGCCAGCCACGTCACGCTGGTGCATCGCCGCGACAAGCTGCGCGGCGAGAAGATCCTGCAGGACAAGCTGTTCGAACGGGAAAGGGCCGGCAAGGTCGCCATCCGATGGAATTCGACACTGAGCGAGGTACTGGGCGACGAGAGCGGCGTCACCGGCATCCGCCTTGCCAACGCGCGGACCGGCGCCAGCGAGGAGATTGCGCTCACCGGCGTGTTCATCGCCATCGGCCACAGGCCGAACTCCGAGCTGTTTGCCGGACAACTGGCGATGGACAGGGGCTACATCGTCACCCAGGGCGGCCGCCAGGGCAACGCCACGGCGACTTCGATTCCCGGCGTCTTCGCCGCCGGCGACGTGCAGGACCACGTCTACCGCCAAGCCTGTACCTCGGCCGCTGCGGGCTGCATGGCGGCGCTGGACGCCGAACGGTATCTCGACGGCTTGAATGAAACGTGAAACCGAAAGCGCGTTCCCCCTTTCACTGGATGACATGAGCCATCAGCCGTCGCCCGAGGAAATCGCCGATTTCCGCGCCGCCGTCGCCGACGCCCGGCCACTGAAGACGGCGGAACGGGTTCTGCACGAGCGCGCCAAGCCGAGTCCGCGTCCCCGTCAGCGCGAACTCGACGAGGCCTCGGCCATCGTCGAATCCTTGCATGGGCCGCTCGAAATCGACGACTTCCTGGCCATCGGCGAAGCCGACGCCTACCTGCGTCCCGGCCTGCCGCGCAGCGTGCTGCGCGACCTGCGCCGGGGCCGCTGGGCGATCCGCAACCATATCGACCTGCACGGCTTCGACCGGCGCGAAGCACGCGAGGAAGTCACTCGCTTTCTCGCCGAATCGGTGCGCCAGTGCAGGCGCTGCGTGCGCATCGTGCATGGCCGGGGCCACGGCTCGCCGGGGCGCGAAGGCGTCCTGCGCCAGCTGGTCAAAGGCTGGCTGTCGCGCAGCAAGGACGTCCTGGCGTTCTGCCACCCCCCGCCCAGCGACGGTGGCGAAGGCGCCCTGTGGGTGCTGCTGCGCTCGTCGAAATGACGATTCG
>JAITIQ010000187.1 GCA_031279425.1 Accumulibacter sp. | reverse complement strand
TGTTCGACCGTCGGCCGGGGAACGACGCCGCAATCCCCGAAGCCGAGAATGCGTCCGCCGCCTTCGCTTCCGGGCGGCAGCATGAAAAAGATCGAGGAGACCGTCCTGTTGCCTTCCGCCAGGCCAATGACGCGCAGTCCGGCGCGCAGGACCGCCGAAGTCGTCGAAAGATTACCGGCGATGCAGTGGCTGGCGATGCCGTGTTCGACGAGCGCCGCGCCGAACCACAGAGGATCGGTCATCTGCGCACGAACTTCTTCCGGCGGGCTGTCCGGGTGGCGCTCGACGTATCCTTCGACGAAACGGTCGAGCAGGGGCGAAACCGCCGGGTCGATGAGCGGCACCGCTTCGAGACGCAGCCCCTGGCGCAGGCAGAGGGCGCGCAGCTCGAACGGGTTGCCGAGCAGGACCGGCTTCGCCCAGCCCTCGCGGGCCAGCCGCACGGCGGCGAGGATGGCGCGCTCGTCCAGAGCGTCGGGAAACACGACGCGCCCCGGACGGGCGCGCGCCGATTCGGCGCAGCGGGCGATCAGGTCCATGAGCGCTCCTCTTTCGCGGGAACCGATTGTCCGCGCTCGCTCATGAGCGTCATCAGCATCAGGACGTAAACCGCGCTGGAAAGGCGGTTCAACGCCTGCATGAGGTCGGGGCGGGTCACCTTGAAATCGCGGTCGATGAAAACGTCGGCGGCGAGAAGTTCCGCTTCGCGGATCTCCGCGCGCAGCAGGTTGAGGCGCGCCACCCGCGCACCGTGACCGACTTCCGGCACGATATGGTCGTGGCCGATGTATTTGAGCGGATTGTGCGAGATCGCGTGGATCGCCGCCTGGTCAAACTCGCCCATGGCCACCGGCGGCATCGCCTCGCCGGTGACTTCGGCCCGGAGGACCTGACCCAGCGCCGAGCGGACGTCGGCCAGCCAGTGCGCCAGCGTCGTTTTCCCGCCGTCCGCATCCAGCTCGGTCTGTATCCATACGGCATGGGCGATGGCCGTGTCGAGTTTGCCGCGCAGTTTCAGGCGCGGATCGTTTTTCGCCACGAGCGCTTTGCCGTCGAGGCTGGTCAGCGTATCCGGCTTGGTGGCGAGCGGCTGCGCGCAGAGCAGGCACGTAGCCACATTCCGCTCGTTTTTCCCGGTCAACACCGGCACTCGCTTAAGCGCCGGCTCTTCGCCGCGAGTGGTCCCGGCTTCCGCCTCGACGAACGCGCGGCCGGCGTCGTCCAGATATTTGACGCGAATCTGGCGTTCTTCGAGCAGCGTCCGGGCCGAGGGCGTCAGCCGAGCGTTTTCCGGTAGGTGGATTTCACTGCCGGAGGCGAGGCTGAACCGTTCGCGCAGCCAGCTTTCGGTGACGAAAGTGCTCATGTCGGGCGTCCTCGATCCATCCGCTGCCGCCGGAAGCTCACGTGTCCTGCCAATTGGCGGGATAGGCGACGTAGAGGAAGCGGACTTCGCTAGGCGTGCCGAATTCGATCGCCGTGTTCTTGGGAATGAAGATCACGTCGCCCGCCTTGCCGATCACTGTCTCGCCGCCGCAGCGGATGTGCAATTCCCCTTCGATGACGTAGTCGACTTCGTCGTAAGTCAGGGTCCACGGAAAGAAGCATCTCTTCCAGCTCATGAATCCCGCGCCCATCGAACTGCCGTCGGCGGCACCAAGCACATCGGCGATGCCGACCTGGCTTTCCCGGCCGGCGCCGTCGAACAGGCCGAAACGCACGGAATCGCCCGCCACCTTCTTGATACCGCCCTGGATGAGCCGGACATCGAAGGCCGCTTCTCCGGGCAATGCGGAGTTTGCCTGCACGGGCCCTGTTCCGGCGTTCCCGGACTCCTTTGCCGCGGCGGCGCTTTCCGCCGCGAGCTTTTTGACCAGCTGTTCGACGACGTTTCCCGAAACGGCGCCCGCCGGCAGGCGCGACATGACCTCCGCCTTGATTTTCGCCAAGTCCGCCCCTGTGCATCCGTCCGCAACGGAATTGCCGGCGGGGACGTCGTTCGTCCGCCGCGCCCCGGCCCGGGGCAGGCTCACGGCCTCCAGCGTCTCGACGATTTTTATGCCGAGTTGTTCCGCCATCAGGCGCGCTTCCGCCGTAACGATACATTGCGGCAGAACGACCTCGATCGATTTCTTGCCGCCGGCGTGCTCCTTGCGCACGGCTTCCGCCGTAATCAGACGTTTCATGACGATCCTGCTCCTTCCTCCGTTGATTCACCGCCCAGCAGATACCGCTTGAGCGGGAGAATACTGCCGGGATGCCGGTTAGAAACGCGAAAAATGGGACCGGAAAACCCGGCGCGCCGCAACATGCTTTCCGCATGTCCTGGGTCGCAGTCGGGCAAGTCCGTCTTGGTGATCACCCCAACCAGCCGCTGGTGGCCATAGACGTTGAGCAGGCCCGGCGGCAGGCGGCATTCGTCGTTGTCGCACGAATGGACGTAAACCAGGACATCGACGTCGCTCGAGGTGTTGATCAGCGCGTGGTACAGGCGGGGATGGCTGAAAAACTCGCCCGGCGTGTCGATTCCGGAATTCTCGAATTCGAGCGCCTGCGTCTTGCGGGCGTTTTCCGCGCGACCGTACAACAGGTTGAACAGCGTCGTCTTCCCGGCGTCGACCGCTCCCATCAACATGAAAGCGGAGGGCGCGGGGGAAATGGCGGTTCGCGGTTCCATGGCTCGGGTTCCCGCCGGCGTCAGGTTCGGGTCAACGAGCAGATGGCATACTCCAACTGCTCGTGCAATGTGGCGACCACCTGCTTCAAGGATTCCTCGACCGAGCCGACCGAGCCGAAAATGACCAGCGCGCCGGTGAAGCGATCGAGGAAGCCGATGTTTACGGATGCCGCCTTGGTGGCGATGTCGCCGGCGATCATGGCCGTTTCTCCGGGAGTCAGCGTCAGGATGCCGATGGCTTCGGCTCCCGGCACGCCGATCTTTTTGGCGAGATCGGCGGTCGGGTGCGCGATCAGGTGCGCGAGCGTCACCTGTTTTCCGGGCACGAATTCCTGGATGATGCGTTCTTTTTCCATCGCCTTGCGTTCTTGAAGTCCTGTTGCTGGCGGAGCGCGTTT
>JAITIQ010000184.1 GCA_031279425.1 Accumulibacter sp. | reverse complement strand
CGCCGACATCCAGGGGATCAGGTTGAATTGCTGGAAAATGAAGCCGACGTGATCGACGCGAAAACGGTCGCGCCCGCTGGCGGAAAGCGCGCTCCAATCCTGTCCCAGCAGACGGATGTCGCCCGCGTCCGGCAAGAGCACGCCTGCCGCCAGATTCAGGAGGGTGCTCTTGCCGCTGCCGCTCGCGCCGTGGATGAACCAGTGTTCCCCGGCCTCGACGGTGAGCGAGAACGCCGCAAGACAGGGCGCGGTCGCCTTTTCCCAGGCAAAGCGCACATTTTGCATGGTCAGCACGGGCGGCAGGGAAACCGGGGGCTGTTGTCGCTCCCCGGTTTCCATGGTCCGCGCTACCACGTCAGCGTCCGTTTTTCCGGCGTCAGTGTCGCGCCGCGCTGCCCGCCAGGCGTTGCCGTCTGCACTTTCAGCGCGCGCAGGCCGGGAAAGCTGTCGAACATGCGGATTTCCACGGCGCGCAGGGCTTCCGGGCGCGCGCAACGGAATTGCCAGAGCGCGTCCAGATCGGCATGGCCTTCCTCGCCCTCATGCGCGTCTCCATGTTCCTTCGCGTGTTCATGTTCGTGTTCGGTTTCGCCCAGCAACTCCGGCGTCAGCGCCGAGGATTCCAGCGTTACGCTTTCCAGCGCGCAATCTGCGGCAGGCGTGGGCGCGAACAGGCGATCCGCCGCCCGCAGCGTCTCGCTCATGCGTTTCGCCTGCGCTTCTTCCGCCGCGTTTTTCGGCGCGTGTTCAAATCCCAGCAGATTGTCGAGCGGGCTTTCCAGTTGCAGGGAAAGCGTGTTTCCTTCCTGCGCCACGTCCAGACGCGCCTCGCCATGCACGTGCGCGGCGTGTTCCTGCGCCAGAACGAGGGGCGCGCAACACGCGCCCAGAAGACCACAAGCGCAAAACGCCATGGTCGCGCGAATGCCTTCTTTCATTTTTCATGACTCCTTGTTTCAATGAGTGAACGCTTCCCGCCGTCCAGCCGCGGGAAACCGGCTTATCGAAGGCGTATGCGCCTCGGCGGCGCGCGTTCCCAATAGACGCGACAAGGGGATGAAAAACAAAAAAAGCAAAGCGGCAGAAAGACCGCGGCCAGGAACCGCGGCAGGGCCAAATCCGGAGCATCCGGCAGGGACGCCGCCGCGTCCAGCGCCGCCGCCACCAGACAAGACACGCAAACATCCACCGCCGCTTCGCCTTCGTCCCCGTCGAGATGGCTGAACTCGTGCGCCACCGCTACCGCCTGCGCCAGCAGGAACAGCAGGGCAAACGACAAGACCCGTGAAAGAAGGGCGCGACGCATCCGGAGAAAGGGGAAATGGACAGGGAATCGCATTGTAGTCAAAAGTCGCTGCGACGTGCCGATTGCCTTGCAAGCGGGGTGTTCCTTGGCTGCTCCTTCTGTTTCAGTGGATGGCCAAAGGCTTCACCGCGAGCAGGGCGCTCCGATGCGACCATCCCAGGTACGTCCCCATCCCATGTCGATGAAGGTTTTGGAATACCATGTGGCGTATGCTCACGCTGCTCCATACCTCCGACTGGCATCTCGGGCGCGCCCTGTACGGCAGGAGCCGCGACGACGAATTCGCCGCGTTTCTCGACTGGCTGGCCGAAACCATGCGGCGCGAGCGTGTCGACGTGCTGGAGGTGGCGGGGGACATCTTCGATACGACGACGCCGACCCATCGCGCGCAAGCCCTGTACTACGGCTTTCTGCGCCGCGTGGCGGCGGGCGCCGTCTGCCGTCACGTGGTGATCGTCGCCGGCAATCACGACTCGCCTTCCTTTCTCGATGCGCCCGGCGAGCTGTTGAGCGCGCTCGACGTACATGTCGTCGGCAGGAAGCGCGACGATCCGGCGGACGAGGTGCTGCTGCTCGAAAACGCCGACGGCGCCGCGGTAGCGATCGTGTGCGCCGTGCCTTATCTGCGCGACCGGGATCTGCGCGAGGTCGAACCCGGCGAGTCCATCGCCGACAAGGAGGCCAAGCTGCTGCAGGGCTTGTGCGCGCATTACGCGCGGGTCGCCGAAATCGCCGGGGAGAAGCGCGCGGGACGGGACATTCCCGTCGTCGCCATGGGGCACCTGTTTACCGACGGCGGCAAAACCGTGGACGGGGACGGCGTACGCGAGCTGTACGTCGGTTCGCTGGCGCACGTGCCGGCCGAACTCTTCCCGCCGACCCTCGATTACCTCGCCCTGGGCCACCTGCATCTGCCGCAGACGGTGCGCGGCGCCGAGCGCATCCGCTACAGCGGCTCGCCGCTGGCCATGGGTTTTGCCGAAGCCGCGCAGGAAAAGAGCGTCTGCCGCGTCGTCTTCGAGGGCAGGGCGCCCACGGTGACGCGCATCCCCGTCCCGGTTTTCCGGCGGCTTGCCCGCGTCGAGGGCGACTGGGCGCGGATCGAGCGCGTCCTTGCCGGGCTGAAGGCCGATGGATCGGCGTGGTGGCTGGAAGTCGACTACAGCGGCGAGGAAACCCTGGGCGATCTGCGGCAGCGCGTCGATGAGCTCGTCGCCGGAACCCGGCTCGAAGTCCTGCGGGTTCGCGCCTCGCGCCTCACGGCGCGTCTTATTGCCGCGCAGCGGTTCGAAGAGGCGCTCGAGGATCTCGGCGTCGAGGACGTCTTCGAGCGTTGTCTTGACGCCAACCGCATCCCCGGCGCGGAGCGGGCCGAATTGCGCCGCGCCCACGCCGAAGCCTGCCTCGCGCTGGACGAGGAGGATGGCGCGCGGACGGAATGAAATATGCGCATCCTGGCGATCCGTTTCCGCAATCTCAATTCGCTCGTCGGCGAGTGGGAGATCGATCTCACCCATCCGGCCTTCGGCGACGGCATCTTCGCCATCATCGGGCCGACCGGCGCCGGCAAGAGCACGCTGCTCGACGCCATCTGCCTCGCGCTCTACGGGCGCACGCCGCGCCTGGGCCGCGTCAACAAGAACGAGAACGAAATCATGTCGCGGCAGACCGGCGAGTGTTTCGCCGAAGTCGTCTTCGAGACGCGCAAGGGCCGCTATCGCTGCCTCTGGAGCCAGCGCCGCGCGCGCGCGAATCCGCGTGGCGAATTGCAGGCGCAGAAACACGAAATCTCCGACGAGGCGACCCGCGGACTCGTCAGCAGCAAACTCGCCGACGTTCCCCGCGTGGTCGAGCAATACACGGGCATGGATTTCGAACGCTTCACCCGTTCCATGCTGCTCGCCCAGGGCGATTTCGCCGCCTTCCTGCTGGCGCCGCCGGACACGCGCGCGCCGATCCTGGAGCAGATTACCGGCACCGAAATCTACAGCCGCATCTCGATGCGGGTCTTCGCGCGGCGCGGCGAGGAAAGGAGAAGGCTGGAACTGCTGCAGGCCGGTCTGGCGGGCTACGCGCCATTGAAACCCGAGGAGGAAGCCTCGCTCGATGCGGCGCTCAAACAGAAGATACAGGCGGACGGGGAAAAACTGGCGGAGCTTGCGCGGCGGCGCGAAACCATCGCCTGGCGGCGCGGAATGCAGGAACTCGAAGCGGATCTGAACACGCTGGCCGCGCGGGAAAAGTCGCTGACCGAACGCCGGGCCGCGTTCGCGCCCAGGCGGGAACGCCTGGACGCCGCCCTGCGCGCGCTCGAACTCGCCGCCGAATACAGCGCTCTTTCCGCCTTGCGCCGCGCGGAGAAAGAAGATCGGGAAAGCCTGCGAGCGGGGCGCGAAGCCGTGCCCAGGGAAGAGGTGGCGGCGCTCGCGGCGGAAGAACGCCTGCAAGGGGCCGCGAAGACTCTTGCTTCGGCCCGCGCGGCGCAGCAGGAAAGGCGGATGCCGATCCGCCGCGCGCGCGAACTCGACCAGCGAGCCGCCGAAAAACAGGCTTCGCTCGTCGCCCTGGAGAAGGCCGTTGCCGAACGCGAGCAGGCGCGGCTGGCGCTGCAAAACCAGCAGGAGAGGGATCGCGCCGATCTTGCGCGCCGGCAGAAAGATCTGGAGGCGCTCGCCCGCTGGCTGGAAGAACATCGGATCGCGCGCAGCGAGCGGCTCGCGCGTTTGAACGAACAGCAGGAAGGGCTGGAGCGCGAGCGGGGGCTGCTCGCCACCCAGTTGAGCTTGCTGAGGAATATCGCCGACCTCTCGGAGGCGCGCCGCCATCTCGAAGACGGCCGGCCTTGTCCGCTGTGCGGTGCGACCGAGCACCCCTACGTTGGCAAGGATCATCCGCAGCCGGACGAAACCCGCCGACGCCTCGCCTTGGTCGACGCCGAATGGAAAGCCCTGCGCGCCGCCATCCTGGAATTGGCCGAGAACACCTTGCAGGCGAAGCAGGCCGAGAAGTCCGCCCTCGAACGAAACATCGCCACCCTGGCCGGAACGACGGCGCAGCGCGCCGAAGCGCTGGAGGCGGCCGCGCGCGATCTGGCGCAGTCGAGTGAACAAGGGAAAATTCTGCGCAAGGAATGTCAGAGCCTGCGCGCCGAGCGCCGGGAGCGGTTCGGCGACGGCAATCCCGACGAAGAGGAAACGCGGCTGGCCAAGGCCGTCGAAGCGGCGGAAAGGGCGCAGGAGGATGGCCGTATCCGGCGGGACGAGGCTTCGGCATCGCTTGCCCGTCTGAAGACGAAAATCGCCGAACTCGAGGAAAACGGGAAGCGCCGCGCCGGGCCCTTGTTGACGGCGGAAACGGCGTTCGCCGCTCGTCTTGCCGCCGCCGCTTTCGCCGACGAAGCGCAATACCGCGGCGCCGCCTTGCCCGAGGACGAACGCAGACGCCTGGAGGCCGAGGCGCGCCGCCTGGCCGAGGAAGCCAGCGAGATCGCCGCCCGGACGCGCGAGAAGCGCCAGCGGCTGGAACTTGAAAAGCGGAAGGCGGCGAACGCCGGAATGCTGGAAGAAGCGCTGGAGAACCTGCTCGCCGCGGAGAGCGGTCTGGCCAGGCAGCACGACGATCTGCAACAGGAAATCGGCGCCCTGCGCCAGCAACTACAGGACAACGAGACGGCGAAAAGGGAACTGGCGGCCCGTCAGGCGGCCATCGCCGGGCAACAGGGCGAATACCGGCGCTGGCAGGCGCTGCACGAGCTGATCGGCTCGGAAAACGGCAAGAGATACCGCAACTTCGCCCAGGGCTTGACCTTCGAACGCCTGATCGGCGAGGCCAACCTGCAGCTTGCCAGGATGAGCGGCCGCTACCTTCTGATCCGCAACGAAGCCGAGGCGCTCGAACTCGACGTCGTCGACGCCGACCAGGCGGGCGAGCTTCGTTCCACCCGCAATCTTTCCGGCGGCGAATGTTTCATCGTCAGCCTGGCGCTGGCGCTGGGCCTGTCGCGCATGGCCGGCCGGAACGTGGCGGTCGATTCGCTCTTCCTCGACGAAGGCTTCGGCGCGCTCGACGAGGATACCCTGGAGACCGCGCTCGAAACTCTCGCCCACCTCGAACGCGAAGGCAAATTGATCGGCGTCATCTCGCATGTCCCGGCCCTGCGCGAACGCATTCGGGCGCAGATTCGCGTCGTCCCGCAAAGCGGCGGCAGAAGCAGGGTGGAGGGGCCGGGCGTCAGCGGGCGCGGCTGAGATCGACCAGGGATCGGTCAGCACAACGCATCGGCCGTGATCTCCAGCGGCAGGGCCATCGTCGGTTCGATACCGTCTTTTCGTCTCTCGCCCTCGGCCCCCAGATGCGGTTCGATATAGCGCCGATAGCGCGTCGGCTTCAACAGGGAAATATCCACGAGCACCAGCCCGTCGATGCAGTCGTTGAAGTCTGGATCGACGCCGAAA
>JAITIQ010000142.1 GCA_031279425.1 Accumulibacter sp. | reverse complement strand
GCAGGCTCAATGGCCCTGTGAAATATCGGCGAACCCGAGTTGCGGGAGGCGCCTGTTTTTTCACGGTCCGTCTGGCCGAGCGGGCTTCGGATTGGCCTTGCAGTTCGATACACCGCCATGTTCGGCAGGCATAGGTATTTACACGCTCTGAAACAGCTGGTGATGAGGATGGAACGAACTGGATTGCCACGGCGCGTAGCCCGGGCAATGACGAGTTCTCCCAATGGATCCCCCTCGCCCCCCACAGGGGGAGAGGGTAGCCGTATCAGGCGATAGGGTTATGGATGCTTCCCCTCGCCCCCCGCAGGGGGGAGAGGGCCAGGGAGAGGGGGCCAGGCATGCGGAGCGCAGCGACGCTCTGATTTCTTGGCGGTGAAGAGTGGTGGATGAGCGTTATTCCTTCCCTTTTTGATCGGCGGCGCTCTCGCGCCGGAGGGAACGACACCCTCTCCCGGCCCTGCGGGCCACCCTCCCCCGCCAGGCGGGGGAGGGGAATCCGGCGCGCGTCGCCGGGGTGATCGCCGATGTGGCCACCCTCCCCCGCCAAGTGAGGGAGGGGAATCCTGAGCGCCGCTATTCGGAGTGTGTAGATACCTATGTTCGGCAGGGATGGTTCCCGGACGACTGAGCGGCGGAAGTGGATGTGATAGTGACGGCAGGGTCGATCACGGCGCCTTCGGGGACCGGGAAGGTGATGATATGTTGGGGTTCGCTTCGCTCCCCCCCGACCTGTGCGGACTGAGGGAACGGTGAGGGCGGCGACGATCAGCCCGCCGGTCCCTCGGTGACCCGGCGACCTCATCGTCGCCGACAATCTCTCCTGCCACAGGGTCGCCGGCGTCAAGGACCCCGCCCGCGAAGCAGATTCATTGCGGTCTCTGGACGGAAGGACGCCATTCGCCAAGCCGGCGAGCTATGCCTGCCATGTATTGGCGATCTCTTCCAGAGTGACCGGCTTGACCGGAAAACGGCCGCGCGGCATTGCCACTTCAGGCAGACCGCGTTCGGTCGTTTGCGCCGTCAGCGCGGCCACGGCGCAGGCGCACATCCGTCCCTGGCAGTTGCCCATCCCGGCGCGGGTCAGCGCCTTGATCTGGTCGGGTCCGGACGCGCCGAGCCGCGCGGCCCGCCGGATTTCCCCGGCCGTCACGTTCTCGCAGCGGCAGACGGTCGTCTCGTCGGAGGGGGAGAAACACGCGGGAGGCGGCGGATAGAGTGCGTCGAGAAACGGTCTGGGCGCGAGTTTCCGGCGCCACTGGCGGAACAGCGGCTCGGCTCGTCCATCGCGTTCCCGTTCGCTGAGTCTTCCGGCCCGGCGGGCGATTTCCAGCGCGGCGATCTGCCCGGAAAGCCGCGCCGCTTCGGCGCCGACGATACTGCCGCCGTCGCCCGCGATGAACACGCCGGAGCGCGAGCTTTCCTGCCAGACCGTGCGGCACGGCTGCCAGGAGAACTGTTCGCGATTCCAGAAGTGTTCGCAGCGCAAGGCGGAGGAGAAGCCGATTTCCGGCACCAGGCCGGCATGCAGCAGAACGGACGAGGTTTCCAGCGCGCGCTCGGCGCCGCGGAGTGTGTAACGGACGCCCTCCACCCGCGACTTGCCGGAGATGCGAACCGCTTCGGCATCCGCGATCCGCCGCACGCCGTGCCGGCGGAGAGCGGCGAGCAGCCCCGCGCCGCGCCCGAGCAAGGCGGGCGCCCGCATGGCGCGGACGGCACGGACGAGCAGCGGCAGCGGCGCCACCGGGCCGCGCGCGTCGATGATGGCCCGGATGCGTCCGCCCGCCCGGCAGATCTGCCAGGCAAACTGGTATACGAGCGGGCCGCTGCCGACCAGCACGGCGTCGCGCGGCGGCAGCAGGCCGGCCGTCTTCAACAGGATTTGCGCGCCCCCGACGCTCATCACGCCCGGCGTGGTCCAGCCGGGCAGGGGCAAGGGGCGCTCCTGCGCGCCGGTCGCCAGCACGATGAAGCGCGCCCCGACCGGCTCGGGCGCCGGTTCCCGGACCAGCGAGGACAGGTAGGCGACCTGATCGTCTCCGATCTGCCAGACGCGGGCGCTGGGCAGATGGACGATGCCGCTGCCGGTGAAACGCTGGAGCAGCGCTTCTCCCGCCGCATGATCGGCGCCGAGAATCCGTCCCCGCTGGCGCGGGGGATCGTCCAGCAGCCCGCGGTAGATCTGTCCGCCGATCCGCGGGTTTTCGTCGGCCACCAGCACGGACAGGCCGAAGCCATGCGCCGACAGGGCGGCGGAAAGCCCGGCCGGGCCGGCGCCGATGACCAGCACGTCGACGTGTTTCACGAAAGCGCCTCCGGAGGAACTCCGAGCGCGACTTTCATTCCGGGCGCGACCGGCGTGAGGCAAGCCTGGCGGTTGGGAATTCCGTCGATCTCGACGAGGCATTCGAAACAGACGCCGGAGAGGCAGAAGGGCCCGCGCGGCTGTCCGGCGGCGGTGTGGCGGCAGGCGGCGTAGCCGTGCGCGACGAGCGCGGCGGCGACGCTCCAGCGCGCGTCGACGGCGCGTGGCCGGCCGTCGATGTCGATGACGAGGGTGTCCCCGGCGTCAGCCGGCGGGCGTTCATGGCAGATCGACTGGGTGTGGCTCATGTCTGGCCCTCTGGCCCTGATGGACTCAACGGCTCAGGACGAAACCGCCCGGTATGGACCCGCACGACACGGGAAGGGATCGGTCAGCCACGCTGCCGCCCCTGTCCCGATTTTTTACGGACAACGCGCGGGGGGGTGGTCCGCGGAGGCTACATCGACTCGCCGCGCAGCGCGCGCAGATGCCAGTCGTAGGCTTCGCCGAGCAGGTGCGGCGTCTGCAAGCCGTTGGCGGTCTTTTCCGCGCGCGCGAGGTAATCCTCGAGCGCGGGGCGGAACTTGGGATCGGCGCATTTTTCGATCACCAGCCGGGCACGCTGGCGTGGAGCGAGGCCGCGCAGGTCAGCCAAGCCATGCTCGGTGACCAGCACCTGCACGTCGTGCTCGGTGTGGTCGACGTGCGAGACCATCGGCACGATGCACGAGAGCGCGCCCTTCTTCGCCAGCGACGGGGTCATGAAGATCGACAGATAGGCGTTCCTGGCGAAGTCGCCCGAGCCGCCGATGCCGTTCATCATCTTCGAGCCGAGCACGTGCGTGGAGTTGACATTGCCGTAGATGTCGGCTTCCAGCATCCCGTTCATCGAGATGACGCCCAGGCGGCGGATGACTTCGGGGTGATTGCTGACTTCCTGCGGGCGCAGGATGATGCGCTTCGCGTATTCACCGATGTTGGCGTTGAAATCGACGAGCGCCTCTTTCGACAGCGAAATCGCGGTGGCCGAGGCCATCGCCAGCTTGCCGGAGCGGATCATGTCGAGCATGCCGTCCTGCAACACCTCCGTGTAGGCGGTGAGATTCTCGTAGGGGCCGTCGTTGAGGCCCGCCATCACCGCGTTGGCGACGTTGCCGACGCCCGATTGCAGCGGCAGCAGATTGGCCGGGATGCGGCCTTTTTTCACCTCGTGTTGCAGGAAGTCGAGGATGTGCCCGGCGATCAGGCGCGAGTTCTCGTCCGGAGCGGTGAATTGGGTGTCGCGGTCGGGGCAGTTCGTCTCGACCACGGCCACCACCTTCTTCGGATCGACGCGCAGATACGGCTCGCCGACGCGGTCATCGGCCCTGGCGATGGGAATCGGCTGGCGATGCGGCGGCAGCGCGATGCGGTAGATGTCGTGCATGCCTTCGAGCCGGGGATTGAGCCCCGTGTTCACTTCGAGGATCACCCGGTCGGCGATGTCCAGCCACGTGGGATTGTTGCCCACCGAGGTCGAGGGCACCAGCCGCCCGTCCTCCTTGATGGCGACGACCTCGATCAGCGCCACGTCGAGCCTGCCGTAATGTCCCCAGGCGGCGTTCTGCGCCGAATGGGACAGATGTACGTCGGTATAGAAGGCTTCTCCGGCATTGATGCGGTTGCGACAATCCGGGTCGGACTGGTACGGCAGGCGCATGGAGACGCCGTTGACCTTGAACAGCTCGCCGTCCATTTCCGGCGCGGTGGAAGCGCCCGTCCATAGTCCGACGCGGAAGGTTTCACCGCGCCCGGTCGCGGCCTCGATGCGCCTGGCCAGCGCCTGCGGCACTTCCTTGGGATGGCCGGAACCGGTAAAGCCGGAAACGCCGAGGTTCTGTCCATTCTGGATCAATTCCGCCGCTTCTTCGGCGGTAAGAATCGGAAACGGTAAGGCCATGAGTCAAACTCCTC
>JAITIQ010000052.1 GCA_031279425.1 Accumulibacter sp. | reverse complement strand
CGGCGCGCAGCGCCACTGGTTTGAACCACCTTGATACGGCGTATCAAGCCTCGCAATGACGCTTATTCAGCGTTCCCCTGGAATGATCCGAACACATTCGACGTGGTCCATTGGGGTTTTCCAGGATCATTCATCCTCCCGGAAATGGAAGGAAATGAGCGCTTCCATTCGTTTTGACGGTTTGCTGCCTTCTTCGAAAGACCCGGCTTCCTTTCGCGCCGCGCTGCCTTCCCCTCCCCTGCCCGTGTACAGCCGGGGGAGGGGAATCCATCGGGAAAAAACCCGTCTTGCTCCCTCGTGAAACCGACTCTGCGCGGAGACCATGAACAGGTCCTCATTGGCATTGGGGTCGGGACGCGGTTATGATCGGCCGGTGTCTTCAGGGAGTCAGGCGATGTCCGGAGTCTTCAGGCGAATGCTCGCGGCGATCGGTCTTGCGTTGATCGCTTATTTTCTCCTTTCGCTCGTTTCAATCCTCTCGCAAGTCGCCGGCCTCGCGGAGCGCATGGTTCCGGGATCCGCGCCCTGGGTTTTCTGGGGCCTGGCCGCGTTCTTTGGCGCGCTCCTGCTGGCGCCCTTCTACCTCTATTTCCGGCTGCCCGGGCCGCCGATCCCTCCGGTCGGCGACGATCCGGTTGCCATGGAGGCGTTTCTGAACCGCCTGCGCGATCACCTCCGCGGCAATCCGCGCCTCCTGGGCGAGGATCTCGCATCGAACGAGGGGATCCCGCCGGCCCTGAAAAAGCTCGGCGGCGAGGCGGACGAAGTCGTGAAACGCACGGCCAGCACCGTCTTCGTCAGCACCGCGGTGATGCAGAACGGACGCCTCGACGCCCTGTTCGTCCTCGCCAGCCAATTGCGCCTGGTGTGGCGGATCGCGTCGATCTATCACGGCCGGCCGTCGCCCCGGCAGATGCTTTCTCTCTATGGCAACGTCAGCGCCAACGTATTGATCGCCGACAATCTCCAGGAAATCGATTTCGCGGAAATCGCCACGCCGATCGTCGCCGCCATCTTTCCCTCGATCAAGGGCAGCGTGCCCGGCCTGCAGGGAGTGTCGACGCTGCTGGTCAACAGCCTCGCCAACGGGGCGGCGAACGCCTTCCTGACCTTGCGCGTCGGATTGGTGGCCAAGAGTTACTGCGCGGCCCTGTCGATGCCGCAGGCAGGCAGCGTGCGCCGGTCTTCGACCGCCGAGGCGCTCACGCTGGTCGGCGGCATCGTCCGGGAGCAGGGCGGACGCATCGCCGAGAAATCGTGGCAGATGGTGCGGGATACCGTCGTCGACGCGACCGAGGCGACGGTCCAGGGCGTCAAGGGCGCCCTGCGAAAAACGGCCGGCGCGACCCTGGACACGGCCAAGGTGGTGGGCGATACGTTCGGCGACGGCGTGCGCTCGATCCGGAATCTGATGACGAAGTGAGGAAGTGATCCGCCATGAAACGTCGGGATTTTCTCTTGTTCTGGGCCGCCGGGACAGTGCTCGCCGCCTGCGGCAAGCGCCGGGGTTTTACTGCGCTCCCCGCGGGCAGCCGGGTGCTGGCCTTCGGGGACAGCGTCACGCACGGCACGGGAGCCGGTCCCGGCGAGGATTGGCCCACGCTGCTCGGCGAACTGACGGGATGGCGCATCGTCAACGCGGGCGTGCCGGGCGATACCGCGCAGGCCGCGACATCGCGCATCGGGCCCCTGCTCGAAGAATACCAACCCGAGCTGGTGATCATCGAAATCGGCGGCAACGATTTCCTGCGCCGGCGTTCGGAGAGCGCCGTGAAACAGGACCTCAAGGCTCTGATCGAAGCGGCCCGCTCGGCGGACGCCCAGGTGGTTCTGGTCGGCGTGCCGAACCTGTCCTTTCTGGCCGTCGTGGCGGGCAAGGCCACGGATGCGGCCCTCTACGGGGAACTCGGCGAGGAGAAAGGCGTTCCGGTGATCGAGGACGTCTTCTCCGACATCCTGTCGCAGCCCGATCTGTGCGCCGACAAGATTCATCCCAATGCGGCGGGATACCGGCGCATGGCGGACGGTATCCATGCGGCCTTGCGGCGGCTCGGGCTGGCGCGCTGAACCGGGTCGATCCGGGTCAGATCGGGTGAATCTTCTCCGTCGTGCCGCTTTTGGGCTGCCAGCGCATCAGGCGCTTTTCGACCTTGGCGACGAGCAGGTCGAGTACCAGGGCGCAGAGGGTGAGGACGACGATGCCGGCAAAGACAGTACGGATGTCGAAGGAGCCTTCCGCCTGAAGGATCAGGTAGCCGACGCCGCGCGCCGAGCCCAGGTATTCGCCGACCACGGCGCCGACGAAGGCCATGCCCACGGAGATGTGCAGGCTGGAGAAAACCCAGCTCATGGCGCTGGGCAGGTAGACGTGCCGCAGGAGATCGCGGCGTCCCGCGCCGAGCATGCGCGCGTTGGCGAGCAGCGTGGGACTCACTTCGCGGACGCCCTGGAAGACGTTGAAGAAGACGATGAAAAAGACGAGCGTGACGGCGAGCGCGACCTTGGAGGCGATGCCCAGTCCGAACCACAGGGCGAAAATGGGCGCCAGGATGACGCGCGGCATGGCGTTCATGGCCTTGAGAAAGGGATCGCAGATGGCGGCGGCCTGCGGGCTCAACGCCAGCCAGAGGCCGACGAGCAGCCCGAGGGCGGTGCCGATCGCGAAGGCGAGCAAGGTCTCGGCGAGGGTGACGCCGAGATGGCGATAGATGTCGCCATCGACGAAAAACCAGGTGACGAGCCGCTCGGCGACGCCGACGGGATCGCCGAAGAAGAAGGCGACCTTGGTCGAGAATAGTGAGGATAGCTGCCAGGCGAACAGGATGACGGCGAGCAGAAGGATTTGCCAGAATCGCAGGAACCGCTTGTCGTTCATTGCCTTCGCCTCATTCCTCGGGGACGTTCCGGTGCTGGACGTAGCCTTTCAGGACCTCGTCGCGCAGCACGGCCCAGATGCGGGCATGCAGCTCGGTAAAGCGCGGCAGGCCACGGATTTCGGTGACGTCGCGCGGCCGTTCCAGATCGATCGGAAACTCGCCGATGGGGCGCGTCGCCGGTCCGCTGGAGAGAACGACGACCCGATCGGACAGGGCGATGGCTTCGTCGAGGTCGTGCGTGATGAACAGCACGGCTTTTCTCTTTTCCGACCACAGTTCGAGCAGTTCGTTTTCCATGAGCTGGCGCGTCTGCACGTCGAGCGCGGAGAAAGGCTCGTCCATCAGGATGATGTCGGGATCGAGGATGAGCGTCTGCGCCATGGCGACGCGCTTGCGCATTCCGCCGGAGAGCTGGTGCGGATAACGGTCCTCGAAGCCGGTGAGTCCGACCCGGGCGAGCCAGGCGAGTCCCCGATCCCTGGCCTTTGCGGGATCGACGCCGCGAAACAGCAGCCCGGCAACGACGTTGTCGATCGCCCTCTTCCACGGCATGAGCGCGTCGGCCTGGAACATGTATCCCGCCTGCCGGTTGATGCCGTCGAGCTTTTTCCCATAGACGGTGACCGTGCCGGACGAAGGTTCGAGCAACCCCGCGCCGATGTTGAGCAGCGTCGATTTGCCGCAGCCGGTCGGACCGACGACGGAGACGAATTCGCCGGACGAGACGGCCAGTGTCGTATCGGCCACCGCCGTGTAACGCTGGCCCGGGTTGTCGCGGGAAACGAACGTGCAGGTGATGTCGCTCAACAAAAGCGCAGGTTCGGAATTCATGGTTCCGGTCGATTCGAATTCAGGCTCGCTACCGCGGAGTGAAGGCAAAGGACGGAAGACGGAGCGACGCTACGTCTTCGTCATCAGTCGTCCGCGGATCCGTGCCGACCCGGCGGAGGCTGGCAGGCCGTATTCCGCTTCGATCATTGGATTTTTTCTCTGGCCTTGAGGACGAACTCGTTGGTGAAGGTCCGCTCGAGCTCGATCTTCCTCTTCGCCACTTCCGCGTCGAAGGTCTTCAGCATGTCATAGGCCACGGCGGGACCGGAGGGATCCATCATGCCATCGGGCGACATGGCTTCCTTGACGTTTTTCCAGGCGTCCATGTACAGCGCGCGGTCGCCCAGCAGGAATTCCTTGGGAACGGTGTCGGCGACTTCGTCGGGCGTCGCGGTCTGCAGCCAGTGGAGCGCGCGCACCATGGCGTTGGCGAGCGCCTGCGTGGTGTTCGGGTTCCTGCTGATGAATTCTTCCGTCGTATACAGCACCGCGGCGGGCATCAGGCCGCCGTAGACTTCCCGGGTATCCTTGAGCGTGCGGGTGTCGGAAACGATCTTGATGCTGCCGCTCTTCTGCAACAGGGTGGTCACGGGGTCGAGGTTGGCCAGCGCGTCGATCTGGCCGGACTGGATGGCGTTGACCGCGGTGGTCGACGCGCCGACGCCGATGATCGAAACATCGTCCTTGACCGAGAGTCCGGCCTTGGCCAGCAGATAGGCAACCATCATCGCGGTCGAGGAACCGGGCGCGGTCACGCCGATTTTTCTGCCCTTCAGGTCGGCAAGCTGCCTGTAATCCGGCATGGTCCTGGTCGACACCGCCAGCACGATCTGCGGCGCGCGGCCCTGGACGACGAATTCCCGAATGAACAGATTCTTGGTCTGCATGTTGATGGTGTGCTCGTACGCGCCGGAAACCACGTCGGCGCTGCCGCCCATCAGGGCTTGCAGGGCCTTGGATCCCCCGGCGAAGTCCGGAATTTCGACGATGAGCCCTTCGTCCTTGAAAAAACCGCGCCGTTCGGCGATGGTCAGCGGCAGATAATAAAAAAGATTTTTCCCGCCGACGGCGATGACGATCCTTTCCTTTTCGAGGCCGGGCGACGCGGACAGCGCTCCGGAATGAAGGAAAAGAACGGACAGGGCGGCGAAAAGCAACAGAGAGATGCGGCGCATGATGGTCCTCGGGAAAGAGTGGAAACACTCGTCAAACGATGCTCATCCTCCTGGCCGGTGTGACCGAAGAAATGGTTCATCGAGATGATCGACACGGCCCGGATCGGTTCCTGGTTATTCTTTGCCGGATTGCCAAAGTGGCGAATCATAGACGGAACAGCGAGGCAAAATCTTGCGTTGTGAAGTAAGAAAATAATGAATTCTGGAATATTATCAGTAATTATTATAAAAATTAGCAATTAAATTCCTCATCAAGATGGATCGAGGCAATTTATTGAAGCCGATCCATCCGTCGCCACCGCCGGGTCGAACGGCTCCTGCTTTCCAAGCCCCGTGAAATGTGAAAAAATCCAAATAAATGAAAATCAGCGGATTTAGACGAAATGCTCGATCGTGAAGGCTATCGCCCGAACGTCGGCATCATCCTGTGTAACGCGAAAAACGAGGTTTTCTGGGGCAAGCGAATTCGTGAACATTCATGGCAGTTTCCGCAAGGGGGCATCAAGCGCGGAGAAACCCCCGAGCAGGCCATGTACCGGGAACTCCAGGAAGAGACCGGACTTCGCCCGGAGCATGTGAGCATTCTTGGCAGAACGAAGGACTGGTTGCGTTACGATGTGCCGATCTATTGGGTCAAGCGCGAATGGCGCGGAAGTTACCGCGGGCAGAAGCAGATCTGGTTTCTGCTGCGCCTGGTCGGAAGGGACAGCGATGTTTCCCTGCGCGCGACGGATCATCCAGAGTTCGACGCGTGGCGCTGGAACAACTATTGGGTTTCCCTCGACTCGGTGATCGAGTTCAAACGCCAGGTTTACGAGCAGGCCTTGCATGAACTGGCGCGTTTTCTCGATGCCGGACAAAGGTATGGACGGCGCGATTCCGCCCGCAGGCAGGGCGGCAGGGTCAGGCACGATGACCGGGGCGCGGTCGGCTGAAAGGCGGGAATCGTGGCGATGAAATCCCGTTTTTCGTCAGCGCTCGTTTTCTGCCTGGCGTTTTCGGTTTTCCCGCGGCCAGCCTGGCCGGCGCCCGACGCCTTCGACGACCAGCGCGACGAGAAGTCGCGGAGCGAGGCCGAAGTCGAACTGCCGGCATTTCCCGAGAACGACGACCTGATACCGTTCAAGGTCGGTTCGGCCACGGACAAGCGTTTCCTGATCGACAGAAAATCGATCTCGGTGGGCAGTGACCAAGCGATCCGCTATTCGGTGGTCGTCATCAGTTCGGCCGGAGCACGAAACATCAGCTTCGAAGGGATGCGATGTTCGACCGGCGAGCGCCGGGTCTACGCCTTCGGCCGAAACGATGGTACCTGGTCCAGGGCGCGCAACAGCAAGTGGGCCGGTATCCGGGGAGGGGGAAATTCGTATCCCGTGGCCCTGTTTGCCGACTATTTCTGCGTGATCGGGCAAAGGACCATCATGACGCCGGAAGACGCGATCCGCGCCCTGCTGTACGGCGACAGACTCATGGGACCATAGCGGGGTCGGAAGCGTCGATCCGTGATCGATTGACACGGATCGAGGGCTTGTCATAGAATGCCGAGCTTTCCGTTATCCGGCTTACGACAAGGATGGCTTTATAAATGAAGACTTTTTCCGCCAAGGCGCATGAGGTGAAGCGTGAATGGCTTCTGGTCGACGCCACCGACAAGGTGCTCGGCCGCCTCGCGGCCGAGATCGCGCGCCGCCTGCGCGGCAAGCACAAACCCGAATTCACGCCGCACGTGGATACCGGCGACTTCATCATCGTGACCAACGTGGAAAAACTGCGCGTGACCGGAAACAAGGCGGAAGACAAGAAATACTACCGCCATACGGGTTTCCCGGGCGGGATATACGAGACCAATTTCAGGAAACTGCAGCAGCGTTTCCCGGGCCGGGTTCTCGAAAAGGCCGTGAAGGGCATGTTGCCGAAAGGACCGCTGGGCTATGCCATGCTGAAGAAGCTCAAGTGTTACGTGGGCGGGCTTCATCCGCATGCGGCGCAGCAGCCGAAGGTTCTGGAAATCTGAGATTCGCTCGAGAGGTCGAAATGGCTGGGACTTATTATTATGGCACCGGGCGCCGCAAGAGCGCCGTCGCGCGCGTCTACATGAAACGCGGAGCAGGCAACATCACCATCAATGGCAAACCGATTGATGATTTCTTTTCGCGCGTGACGGGGCGGATGATCGTTCGCCAACCGCTGGAGCTGGTCGAGCAGGCGGCGGGCTTCGACATCATGGTCAATGTTTCCGGCGGCGGGGAATCGGGACAGGCGGGCGCGGTGCGTCATGGCATTACGCGGGCGCTGATCGAATACGACGCGACGTTCAAGCCGGCCCTGTCGAAAGCGGGTTTCGTTTCCCGGGATGCCCGGGAAGTCGAGCGGAAAAAAGTGGGCTTGCACAAGGCGCGCCGGCGCAAACAGTTCTCCAAGCGCTGACCGCCACGTGTCGGGGCGGCCCGGTTTTTGCGTATGCCCTGCCCTGGCCAGTGGAACTCCTTTTTGCGATGTCTATCACAGGAACACGTCAGAACGGTTTGGAAGGAAAACCAATGAATGCCGTAACCGAAATGCCGATGCCTTTCGTCTTCACCGACAACGCGGCCAGCAAGGTCAAGAACTTGATCGAGGAAGAGGGAAATCCCGGCCTGAAACTGAGAGTGTTCGTCACGGGCGGCGGGTGTGCCGGATTCCAGTATGGCTTCACCTTCGAAGAGGAGGCCGCCGAGGACGATACGCGCATGGAAAAGAACGGGGTCACCCTGCTCGTTGATCCGATGAGCTATCAATATCTCGTCGGAGCCGAAATCGACTACACGGAAGGGCTTGAAGGCGCGCAGTTCGTCATCAAGAATCCCAACGCAACCTCGACCTGCGGGTGCGGCTCCTCGTTTTCCGTGTAACCGGCAGTGACTCTCCCCAAGGGCGAAGCGACGTAGGCCGCCTCGCCTTTTTCATGAGCGCCCGCGATCATTCGACCGAAGCCAGTATTCGGGTTTGCCTCGCCAAATCGAGAGAAGAACGCGACGGGCCGGTGGCCTCCCTGAAATGGGCAAGCTGGGCGCCTTCCAGGTGGGCGGTATCCGGTAGCGCCACGGTTTCCGGATTGATCTGCTGCCCGTTGACACGGAATTCATAATGGAGATGCGGGCCGGTGGCCAGTCCGGTCTGTCCCACGAAGCCGATGGTGTCGCCCTGGCTGACCCGTACCCCTTTGCGGACACCCGGAGCGAAGCCGTTCATGTGCCCATAAGCGGTCGAGTAACTGCCCTGATGCTTGAGCACGATCACGTTGCCGTAGCCGTTCTGCTGGCCGGAGAATTCGACGATGCCGTCGGCCACGGCGCGGATGGGGGTTCCCGTGGGGGCGCCATAATCGATCCCCTTGTGCGCGCGAATGGTCTGCAATATGGGATGAAGCCGGGAATTCGAAAATCCGGAGGTGACTCGTGAAAATTCCAGCGGCGATCTGAGGAAGGTCTTGCGCAGACTCTTGCCGTCGCTGGTGTAATAACCGCCTTTCCCGTTTTCCGTCTCGAACCAGTACGCCTGATAAGTCTTGTGGTCATTCACGAACTCGGCGGCGAGGATGCGGCCGCTGCGAAAATACTGGCCGTGGTAGGTCAGCGTTTCGAAAACGACGGCGAACCGGTCTCCCTTGCGCAGATCGCGGTAAAAGTCGATGTCGCTGCCGAAGATATCCGCCAACTGGCTGGCGATGGCATCGGGGATTCCGACTTCATCCGTGGCGCCGAACAGCGAAGAGACGATTTCTCCGGAATTGACGTGAATCCGCGTGCTCAGGTGCATCATCCGTTCACTGGCGGTGAAGCCGTCTTTCCCGCGCTCGACGACCAGCATGGAATCCTTGCCGTTGACGGGAAAGAAGAGGGAAACGAGCTGTCCCTCATGGTCTGCCGTCGCAGTCACCGTTTTCCCGGGGCGCAGTTGACGCGCGATGATACTTGCGTTCTGGTCGTGGCTGATGAAGGCAAGCGCTTTCGGATCGTTGATGCCCAGGCGGGAGAACAGGCTCGACAGAGTATCCGATCGTTGGACGCGTTCCTCATGCAAGAATTCGGCCGCGCCGGAATCGACCAGCGTGACGGCAGGCAGCGCAAGCCGCTCGATGACCGTGCGAACGGGTTCCGGCGAGCCACCCGGCTCCGTGCGCAACACGATGGCCGACGCGGTCATCATTCCCAACAGGGCGGCACTGGCTACGCCGCCGAGAATCCACGGATGGCGCAGCATGGGATTCGACGCGGGACCGAAAGCGAAACGGGGAAACCAGGCGACCTTCTCATTCACGGGTCGTTCGTCCATGATGGCATATCCGGAAAAAAATCGGTCCGAGTCTAGCAAAAAAAAGGATCATCAACTACGGGAAACGCTGAACAATTCGTCATTCCGGCAAAGAGAGAATGCAACTCATTGATTTCCCAAGGCTTCGCTTATCAGGGGAATGACGAATTTTGACTTGATCGTGTTTTCTACGGTAATCCGATCCTTTCCGATCCCGTATCGCGCATTTCTCATTCGAGCAGTGACCTGACGGTTTTGGCTGCTTTTTCGAACTCTGCTGTCAGGAGGAAATCCGCGATTCTGGTCAGCGCGTCGCGCATCCTTCCTTCCATCGGTCGGGACTGCGCCCGCGCCAGCGCCGTGTCCATCGCGTCGAAATCCTTCGCTTCCAGCGCCTCCCGCAGACTCGCCAGGGCTTCCGCAAGCTCCGGATCGAACTCCCCTTCGCTCTCGCCAGATCGGGTCGAGGCCAGGAATTCGCCAATCCGCGCCACCAGTTCGACGAGCTTTTCCCGGAACGGCTCCAGCCTTTCGCGGATCGCGCTCATCTCGGCTTCGCGGCCCGCCTCCTCCAGCGCAGCGGCCACTTCCGACAGTTCGCGCGCGCCGATGTTGGCCAGGGCGCTTTTCAGAGCGTGCGTCAGCGTGGTGAAGGCGCGCAGGGAACTTTCCTCCGGTTCCCGTCCGAGCAGCGCGAAGCCCGTTTCCGCGTCCCGGCAGAAGGTTTCAAGCAGGTTCCGGTAGCGCTCCGGCGATCCGCCGATGCGCGCCATCCCGACAGCGGCATCCAGACCCGCAATCTCCGGGAGCCGGCTTTCCGGCATGGCCGCGGTTTCCCCAGGCGGCTCGTCCTCTTCCGGCGCGCGGCGCTTGTCGGCGGGGATCCATTCTTTCAGCACAGCGTCCAGCCGCCGCATGTCGATGGGTTTGGAGAGGTAGTCGTTGAAGCCGTTCTCCAGGAACATCTCCCGCATGCCGGATACGGCGTTGGCCGTCAGCGCGATGATGGGCATCGTCCAGCAGCGTCCTTCGTCCATGGCGCGAATGGCGCGCGTCGCTTCCACGCCGTCCATCTCCGGCATCATGTGGTCCATCAGTACCAGGTCGAAGGCCTGCTTCCTCACCCGTTCGACGGCATCCCGTCCGTTCAGGCAGGTGGATAGCCGCATCCGGTAGGGAACCAGCAGGCCTTCAGCGACCAGCAGGTTGCTGGGAAAGTCGTCGACCAGCAGAACCTCGGCTTCCGGAGCGATGAAGGTGGCGCTTTGGGTCTCCGCGCGCGTCACCGAGACTTCGGCTAGGTTGCCCATCGGTTTCCAGTCGGCCACAGCCTGCATCAGCGTGGCGGTGAACACGGAGCCCCTGCCGTATTCGCTTCGCACCAGGATGTCGCCGCCCATCGCCCGGCTCAGGCTGCGCGCGATGGATAACCCCAGTCCCGTGCCTTCGATGTTGATGTTGCGCTTTTCATCGATGCGCGTGAATTCTCCGAACAGTCTCCGAAGGTCTTCCTGCCGGATGCCGATGCCACTGTCTTCGACCGCGAACATCAGCCGGATGTCGTCCCCTTCCAGCCGCTCCCAGGAAACCGAGAATCTGACAAAGCCCCGCTGCGTGTATTTCACGGCGTTGCTCAGCAGGTTGAGCAGGATCTGCTTGATCCGGTTGGCGTCCCCGATCATGGCTCTCGGGGTGTCCGGCGCAATCTCCGTGACCAGTTCAAGCGGCGTCTCCGTCATCCGCACCCGGATGATGGTCAGCACATCGTTCAAGAGCGAGGCCGTCTCATACGGAAACGGCGCGATGTCCATGCGCCCCGATTCGATCCGGGAAAAATCCAGAATGTCGTTGATGATCGCCAGAAGACTCGCCCCCGCGCTCTGGATCCCCGTGATGTATTCCAGCGCCTTCGGCTTGCCGTATTCCCGCCGCGCCAGCTCGCTCAACCCTATGATCGCGTTCATCGGCGTCCGGATCTCGTGACTCATGCGCACCAGGAAA
>JAITIQ010000198.1 GCA_031279425.1 Accumulibacter sp. | reverse complement strand
GAAAAATGGATTTGCTTTCCGTCCTCTGGCACGAGTTAGGCCACGCCGTGGGTCTGGATCACACCTCCGACGCCCACGACCTCATGTCGACCACCCTGCAACCCGGCGTCCGCCGCCTGCCGAGCATCGAAGAACTCGCGCTCCTCTCCCCAACGTTGGCGGATGCCGGATGGCTGGCCTACGCCTCCACTCTCTCCGATCCCGGTCCGTCTCCCGACACCCCGACCACCCCCGTACCCCTCCCCATGAGCGTTGGCCTCGCCGCCTTCCTCGCCTCTCGCCAGCGGCGGGTTCAGGAAACAGGAGACAGAAGGAACAGCACTCACCCGTTTCGAGACCGCCGCCAACCCTGAATTCACCAATGCCGATTTTGAGAACGGCGACAGGAAACGAGCGTAGATGGACAGCGTCCTGCTCCACCCAACCGGTACCCACTGAATTTTTCAACACGCTTGTCTGCCCGAAAAGCCTACTCGAACCGTACGATGCCGTGCTAAGATTCTCGTTTCCGCCGCTCCCGGGCGGCGGAAGTAAGGCGCAAGGTGCCGCCAGGCGGATTCTCCGCCGCGGTCAAACGGGAAACAGGTGCGTGCCGCAAGACACCATGCCTGTGCTGCCCCCGCAACGGTAAGCGAGAGTGGACGCGTCGACATGCCACTGGGCCTTCGGCCTGGGAAGGCGATGCGTCAGGACTCGCCAGCCCGGATACCGGCCTTGACGCGCCAAGGAGGAAGTGCCGCGGGGAGACGGGCGCGTTCTGCGCTGGATTTTCCGTGGTTCTTCCGTTTATGGTTCGCCGGTGTGCGGGGACGCTCGCCGGCATGACGGAGAATTTTCCATGAATCCACGCTTTTCCCTGACTGCGGGCGTTCTCGCCCTGTTTTCCGTTTTTCCTGGCATGTCCGCCGCCGCTTCCGATGAGGTCATCGTGGTGACCGCCAGTCGGCAGCCGGCCCGCACCAATGAACTGCTCTCCGACGTGACGCTCATCGAGCGCGAAGAGATCGAGTCCGCCGGCCCTTCGGCCAGCCTGACCGATCTCCTGGCGCGACAGCCGGGTCTGGAGATCAGCCGCAACGGCGGCTTTGGCACGACGTCCAGCGTTTATATCCGCGGTAGCAACAGCGGGCACGTCCTGCTGCTGGTCGACGGTATGCGCGCCGGTTCCGCCACGACGGGCGCGCCCAACTTCGCCTACCTGCCGCTGCAACAGATCGAGCGCATCGAAATCCTGCGTGGCGCGGCGTCTTCGCTGTACGGTTCCGACGCCATCGGCGGCGTCATCCAGGTGTTTACCAGGAAGGGCCAGGGGCCGCTGAGGGTCAATGCCGAGGCGGGCTTCGGCAGCCACCATACAAGCGCCGTAAGCGCCGGGCTCTCCGGCAGCCATCAGGGCTGGAGCTACAGCCTGCAAGCGGCCAACCAGCGCACCCGCGGGTTTTCCGCCAGCAACGCGCACAACAGTTATTCCTTCAACCCGGACCGGGATGGCTACCGCAGCACGAGCGCTTCCGGCAGTCTGGCCTACACTTTCGCCAAGGATCAGGAAGTGGGCCTCAAATTCCTCTATGCCGACGGCTGGAACGATTACGACGGCGGCCCGACATCCGACTATCGTCAGGACCAACGCCTCTCGGCGTTCCATCTGTACAGTTTCAACCGCCTCAACAGCTTCTGGACGAGTACGCTGCGCCTGGGCCAGAGCGTCGACGACAGCCGCAACTATCGGGATCACCAGGATGACGGCAAATTCCGCACGCGGCAGACTCAGTATCAATGGCAGAACGATTTCCGTCTGCCGGTCGGCTCCGCCCTGCTGGCGCTGGAACGTCTGGAGGAGAAAGTTTCCACCAACGATGTCCTGGAGCGCAACAAGCGCCATATCGATTCCATCGTGGCCGGCTGGCGCGGGAATTTCGACGCTCACCGGCTGCAATTCGACTTGCGCCGGGACAAGAATTCCCAGTACGGCGGCAAGACGACCGGTTTCGCTTCCTATGGATACCAGTTCTCGGCTGCCTGGCGGGCGAACGTTTCCTACGGCACGGCGTTCAAGGCGCCGAGCTTCAACGATCTGTATTACCCCGATCCGTGGATGCCCGGCAACCCGAATCTCAAACCGGAAACCGCCAAGAACAAGGAAGTCGCGCTCCATTACCAGACCGGCGCGCATCACGCTTCCGTCACCGCGTATCAGAACGATGTCAGCAATCTGATCGGCTGGATATATGACCCCAACACCTCCCTGTTTCAGCCGCAAAACGTCAACGAGGCCCGGCTGCGCGGCCTTACCCTGGCCTACGAAGGCCATCTGTGGGATCTCGACGTGAAAGCCAGCGCCGACTTCCAGGACCCCCGCGACCGCGAACTGGACAAGACGTTGACCAATCGCTCGCGCCGCCATGCCAGCCTGTCGGTGGGCCAGCGCAGCGGCCCGTTCGATTGGAACGTCGAATGGCAGGCGCACGGCAGGCGCTACCGGAATGCGGCCAATACGCTGGATCAGGGCGGCTACGCGCTGCTCAACCTGCAGGCCGGCTACCGCTTCGCCCCCGACTGGACGGTCTTCGTCCGCGCCAACAACGTCCTCGACAAGAAATACACGCTTGCCTACGGCTACAACACCGACGGCGCGAATTTCTTCGTCGGCGTGCGCTACGCGCCGGGCAAGTAACACTCGAAGCCGCCATGCCCTCCCGCCGCCGCGCCCTGATCATTCTCGCGCTGTTGCTCGGAGTGTCGGCGGCGAGCCTGTTGCTCTCGCTCACCGCAGGCAGCATTCACGTTCCCCCGCGGCAGGTGTTCGCGGCGTTTGTCGGCGCCGGCGAGGGCGGCACGTCCGCCGAAGTGGTCATTCATTTGCGCCTGCCGCGCGCGCTGGCGGGCTTCGCCTGCGGCGGCCTGCTGGCGCTCTCGGGCGCGCTCCTGCAAGTGCTGCTGCGCAATCCGCTGGCCGATCCCTACATCCTGGGGATTTCCGGCGGCGCCGGAGTGGGCGCCATCCTCTCCATCCTGTTCGGCCTGGGAGTCGCGGGCATCGCCGGCGCTTCGTTCGCCGGCGCATTGGCGGCGATGCTGCTCGTCTTCGGCCTGGCGCACGGTGACGGCAGCTGGACGCAGACCCGCCTGCTGCTTACCGGCGTCATCGTCGCCGCCGGCTGCGGCGCGCTGGTCGCGCTGATCCTGTCGATCTCTCCCGACGACAAGCTGCACGGCATGTTGTTCTGGATCATGGGCGACCTGTCGCAGGCGATGCATCCGGAGCTTGCGCTGGCGGCGCTGGCGGCCGTGCTGCTGGCGGCGATGCCCTTCGCGCGCGAACTCAATCTGCTCTCGCGCGGACCGGACACGGCGCTCTCGCTCGGCGTGCGCATCGGCGCGCTGCGCCGGGGCGTTTACTTTGCCGCTTCGCTGGCCACGGCCGCGGCAGTGGCGCAGGCCGGATCGATCGGCTTCGTCGGCCTGATCGTGCCGCATCTCGTGCGCCTAGCGGCGGGCAACGACCAGCGCCTGCTGCTGCCGGCGTCGATGCTGGCGGGCGGCAGTCTGCTGGTGGTGGCCGACACGGCGGCGCGCACGCTGATCGCGCCGCAGCAACTGCCGGTCGGCGTGCTGACCGCGCTGATCGGCGTGCCCGTCTTTCTCTTCCTGCTGGCGCGCGATGCGCGGAGGAGAAGGTGATGGGAGAAGCGCCGATTCCATTTTCATACCGATACGGAAATTCTCTGCGCGTCATCGCGAGGCGCTTGTCGACGTGCCCCGTCCTCCCCCTCGTCATTGCGAAGGGCATAGCGACGCGGCAATCCAGATTCTTGTCGGATGAATCGGGAATTGGAACGAGCATGGAGACGCAAGGGCACGGAGGAAAACCGAAGACGGATTTTCTCCGTGCCCTTGCGTCTCCGTGCTTCGAGGTTTTCCGATGAGCTCCTTGCTGGAGACACGCCATCTGAGCGTCGGCATCGGAACGCGCGTCTTCTGCCGCGATCTCGCTCTCGAACTCAAGGCCGGCGAGCGGCTGGCCATCCTGGGACGCAACGGCGCCGGCAAGTCGACGCTGCTTTCCGTGCTGGCCGGCTTGCGCGCGCCCTCGTCCGGCGAGGTGCGGCTCAAGGGAAGGGGTTATGCCGAACTCGGGCCGCGCCGGGCGGCAAAGCTGAGAGGCTGGCTGCCGCAAACCCGCAACGACGTCTTCGCCTCGACGGTGTTCGAAACGGCGCTGATCGGCAGGCATCCGCATCTTGGCCGCTGGGACTGGGAATCGGCGCGGGACGCGAGGTTCGTCCGGCTGGCGCTGGAGGCGGTGGGGCTTGCCGATTACGCATGGCGCGACATCCAGACCTTGTCGGGCGGCGAGCGCCAGCGTCTGGCGATCGCCACCCTGTTGGTGCAGCAGCCCGAAATCTTTCTGCTCGACGAACCGGTAGCCTATCTCGACCTGAAACACCAGATCGCCATGCTCACGCTGTTCGCCGAAGCGGCAAGGAACGGCGCCGCCGTGGCCATGGTGCTGCACGAGCCGGCGCTGGCCTGGCGTTTCTGCGACCACGTCCTGCTGGTGCTCGGAGACGGCCGCTGCGAATACGGGTCGGCGACGGAGATGCTCGACGCGGAACGGCTGTCCGCCCTGTACGACTATCCGCTCAAGGTCTTCGTGCATGAGGGGCAACTGTGCCTGATTCCGGAATGAGTCCGGGTCCATCGTGTTCTCCGTGACTTCCGCGCTCTCTCCGTGCCGAAAGAGGTTCCGTAGGTATCACGGCGCGGCTCAGGAGACGAAACGCAGCAGCCCGTCGAGCACGAGCGTCTCCTCCAGCCGGTACGGTATGGCAAGACAGGGCGCGATCCGATAGACCGCTCCGCCGGTCAGCAGGCAAACCGCCTCGCCTTCGCCGGAGACCCGCGCGAACATTCGCTCGATGGCCCCGGCCTGCGCTTGCAGGCCGCCGGACACGATGGCATCCATCGTGTTGCGCGGCTCGTCCCGATACTCGCCCTCGGCATACGGCAACTGGGCGGTATGGCAGGCCAGCGTGGCGCACATCAGGCGCAGGCCCGGCAGGATCAGCCCGCCGCGAAAATTCCCGGCGGCGTCAAGCCAGTCGATCGTCGTCGCGGTGCCCGCGCAGACCACCAGGCACGCGGCCGAAGTCTTGGCGCGCGCGCCGATCAGCAAGGCCCAGCGATCCGAGCCGAGCCGTTCCGGCCGCTCATAGCCGTTCCTCACCCCATGCGCGAACAGGTCTCCGGAGCGCACCCAATGCAGGCGATGGCCCGACGCGGCGACGCCCGCCTCGACGATCGCCTCGACCGCCGGTCCGGCGACGCAGCATGCCACCACGCAGGCTCCCTGCGGCCAACCGTCGGCGACTTCGGCCAGCCGGGCCGCTTCCTCGGTAGGCAGATTGCCCAGCGCCGCCCACCCAGCGCCGTCGTGGACGCCCCATTTGATGCGCGAATTGCCGACGTCGAGGGCAACGATCATCGCGGTCTCAAAGACACGTCGCCCGAAAGGCAACGCTCCAATCCGTTCGCCGTCCGCAAGAGCAGCGCGCCGTCCGCGTCGGCGCCGACACAGATGCCTTCCTTCCCGGCGTGTCCGTCGCGCAACACGCGCACCGGCTTGTCCCGCCAGGCATTGCACGACTGCCACGCCTCCTGCAAGCCGGGAAAGCCTTCCGCGTCGAAACGGTCGAACACGCGCACGAGCCGGTCGAGCAAGGCGGCCAGCAAGAAGTTCCGCTCGGGCAGAATGGCGACGATCCGCTCCAGCGCCGTCGGCGGCAGCGCCGCGATGCCGGCTTGATCGACGTTTTCCGGAAGACGCAGGTTCAGGCCGATGCCGACGACGGCATGGACCGCTTCGCCCGCGGCCGCCAGTTCGACGAGGATGCCGCCCAGTTTGCCTTCGCCGTGAAGGATGTCGTTCGGCCACTTGAGCGTGACGCCCTCCACTCCGCAATGCGCGAGCGCGCGCACGACGGCGACGCCGGCCGCCAGCGAAAGCCCGGAAAGACGCGCCATGACTCCGGAAAACTCCCACAGGATGGAAAAAGTAAGGCTCGCCTCGGGCGAGGCGACCCAGGCGCGTCCCCGGCTGCCGCGCCCGGCGGTCTGCCGGTCGGCGACGAGCACCGTGCCCGGCGGCGCGCCCTCCTTCGCCCGTTGCAGCAGCACGGTATTCGTGGACGCGCATTCGCCCTCGGCAAGGATGTCGACGCGCCCCGCCGCTTCAAGGAAGGCGCGCACGCGCAAGGGATCGATCAGCGGGGAACGGGGATCGGACATGGGCGGCATTCTGATGAGGCCGCCATTATCCTTAAAGGCAGTGAAATGTGAAAGACGAAACGCGGGAACTTGCGGAAAACCGGGCATGGCTCGATGGTTTTCACTTTTCACTCTTCTCCTCTGCCTGCCCGCCTTCCAGGCCCAGCTCCTGGATCTTGCGGGTGATCGTGTTGCGGCCGATGCCCAGGGCCAGCGCGGCTTCGATGCGCCGGCCGCCGGTGTGCGCCAGCGCGCGGCGAATGAGGACCCGCTCGAAGGCATCGTTCAGTTTTTCGTGCACGGGAGCGTCGCCGCAGGCGAACATCCGATCGACCGTCTGCGCCAGCCCGCTCTCCCAGTCCGCGGCGTCGGCGGCCTGCGCCAGCCCGCGCAACTCCGGCGGCAGGTCGCCGACTTCGACCAGTTGGCCGGGCGCCATGACCGTCAGCCAGTGGCAGACGTTCTCCAGTTGGCGGACGTTGCCGGGAAAATCGGCGGCGGACAGCTGCCGCAGGGCCGCCTCTGAAATGCGCTTGGCCTCGACGCCGAGTTCCTGGGCGCTTTTCTGCAGAAAATGACGGGCCAGGATCGGAATGTCCTCGCGCCGTTCGCGCAGGTTCGGCAGACGCACCCGGATGACGTTCAGGCGGTGGAACAGGTCTTCGCGAAACAGCCCTTCCTTGACCCGCGTTTCCAGATTCTGATGTGTGGCGGCGATGATGCGCACGTTGGCCCGGATCGGCAGGTGTCCGCCGACGCGATAGAAGTTGCCGTCGGACAGGACGCGCAGGAGGCGCGTCTGCAGTTCGGCCGGCATGTCGCCGATCTCGTCGAGAAACAGCGTGCCGCTCTCGGCCTGCTCGAAACGCCCGAGCCGCTGCGCGGTCGCGCCGGTGAAGGCGCCGCGCTCGTGGCCAAAGAGCTCGGATTCGAGCAGATCCCTGGGAATGGCCGCCGTGTTGATGGCGACGAACGGCCGGTCGGAACGCGGACTGTGCCGGTGCAGGGCGCGCGCCACGAGTTCCTTGCCGGTGCCCGATTCGCCGGTGATCATCACCGTCGCCGAGGATTGGGAGAGACGGCCGATGGCGCGAAACACCTCCTGCATGGCCGGCGCCTTGCCGAGGATTTCCGGCGCCATGGCGATTTCGCTCGCCGCACCAACGTGGTTCATGCTCTCGTCGATGGCGCGCCGGATGAGATCCAGCGCCTGGTCGACGTCGAACGGTTTCGGCAGATATTCGAAAGCGCCTCCCTGGAACGCCGCCACCGCGCTGTCCAGATCGGAATAGGCGGTCATGATGATGACCGGCAGCGCCGGGAAACGCTCCTTGATCTTTCTCAGGAGATCCAGTCCGGATTCTCCCGGCATACGGATGTCGGACACCAGAACCTGCGGCGGCTCGCAGCCGGATTCGAGCTGCGTCAAGGCTTCGCTGGCGGAGGCATAGCTCTTGAACGGGGTCTGCTCGCGCGAGAGCGTCTTTTCCAGCACCCAGCGGATCGACTTGTCGTCGTCGACAATCCAGACAGGTCTCATGGACTCATCAAGCATCGTGTTGATCGGAACGAACAAGCCAAGCAAATAGCTTGCCATTCAGGACTCAGGATCCCATGCTCAGCGGCAGACGGATGGCGAAACAAGTGAATCCCGGCCGGCTTTCGCACTCGATGGTCCCCTGGTGCTGCAGGATGAAGCTCTGCGCCAGCGTGAGACCCAGGCCGCTTCCTCCTTCCCGGCCGGAGACCAGGGGATAGAAAATGTGCTCCCGGATGTCGTCCGGAATGCCCGGACCGTCGTCGATGACCGTAAGTTCCACGGCCAGGGGGAAGCGCCTCTTGGCCAGCGTGACCTGGCGCGCCACCCGCGTGCGCAAAGTGATCTGTCCGACCGCCTGGCCGTCCGGCCGGTTCATGATGGCCTGGGCGGCGTTGCGCGCGACGTTGAGCACCGCCTGGATCAGATGCTCCCGATCGCCCACGAGATCCGGCAGACTGGTGTCGTAATCGCGGCAGATGATGAGCGACTTGGGAAATTCGGCCGTCAGCAGGCTGCGCACGCGTTCGAGAATCTCGTGGATGTTGACCGCGCCAGGCTGCATCGGCCGATGCGGCGAGAGCAGACGCTTCATCAGATCCTGCAGCCGGTCCGCCTCCTTGATGATCACCTGGGTGTATTCGTGCAGGCCGGGATGGTTGAGTTCGTGTTCCAGGAGCTGCGCCGCGCCGCGGATTCCGCCCAGGGGATTCTTAATTTCGTGCGCCAGATTGCGAATCAGCTCGCGGCTGGCCAGCTGCCGCTCCAGAAGCTGCTCTTCGCGCGTGGCCCGCAGGATCTGCGGATCGATCGGCCACAATTCGACCAGCAGCCGGACGTCTCCTCCGTTTTCCACCTGATTGACCGAACAGTTGAGATGCAGCAGCTCGTCGTCGTCGCGCCGGATCTCGGTATTCGGCTCGCCATAGTCCCAGCCGTGCAGGAGCGCGTTCTTCAGCGCCTCGAGCAGGCTGGCCGGACAGCCCGCCACGTCGTCGATGCGGCTGCCACAGACCGTCTTGCCGCTGACGGCGAGCAGATGCTCGGCAGCCGGATTCATGTAGCGGATGGCAAGATGCGCGTCGAGCAGGATGACCGACGAGGACAGGAGATCGAGGCCGGAGAAAGCTGCGTTCGTCGTGTCGCTCATGCGCTGGTTTCAAGGCCGGCCGAGTTTGGCCAGTTCCCTTTCTATGGCTTCGATATTGCGTTCATGCAGGGCCGCCTTGTTCTTGTACGGCTCGATACGGTCGAGCACTTTCTGGTAGTTGCGCTCGTCTCCGGAGCGGATGGCTTCCTGCGCGGCCAGTTCCTTTTTCGCCTGCTCGAGATTCTGCCGTTCATTGGACAGCTCGCCTTCCAGGATGCGCCGCCGGTCGTCGTCGCGCTTCTTCTGGTCATCCTTCCCGACCGTGGGGAAGCCCGCCGGAGAAGGCGTCTTCGCCGTCGGGACGGACGGGACGGTTGTCGCCGGCCCGAGATCCATGATCGTGCATTTACGGCTCGTGTCGGAGAGCTTGACGTTGGAAAATGTCCTGTGGCCCTGTTCGTCGATGCACTGGTACATGACATCCGCCGCCCGCGCCGCGGCAAACCCCGCCAGCAATACCGCCGCCAGACAAATTCTTGAAAATGAGCTCATCATTCCATCCATCCGTGATTGCCGGTTGCTTCGCTTCACCGTGCGTCAAGTGTATGGGATGGATCGCCGAATATCAAACGGACGCGGTTCTTTCGGCACAAAAGACGCAGAGCGCGGAGACCCGGAGAAAGAAGCGCTTCTCCGCGTCGAAGGGTATTGCAAAACAAAAAAGGACGGGAAGCCCGTCCTTTTCCGTTTGCCAGGCGATCAGCAACTGTAGTAAAGGTCGAATTCGACCGGATGGGTCGTCATGCGCACCCGATTGACTTCATCCATCTTCAGTTCGAGATAGGCGTCGATCCATTCGTTGGAGAAGACGCCGCCGCGATTCAGGAATTCGCGGTCCTTGTCCAGCGAAGCCAGGGCTTCCTCCAGGCTGGCGCACACGGTCGGAATCTTCGCTTCCTCCTCCGGCGGCAGATCGTAGAGGTTCTTGTCGGCCGCGTCTCCCGGATGAATCTTGTTTACGACGCCGTCCAGGCCCGCCATCAGGAGCGCCGAGAAGGCAAGATACGGATTGGCGATCGAATCCGGGAAGCGGACCTCGATGCGGCGCGCCTTGTCGGAAGCGGTATAGGGGATGCGAATCGAGGCCGAACGGTTCTTCGCCGAGTAGGCGAGCTTGACCGGCGCCTCGAAATGCGGCACCAGGCGCTTGTAGGAATTGGTTCCCGGATTGGTCAGCGCATTCAAGGCCTTGGCGTGGCGGATGACGCCGCCGATGTAGTGGAGCGCCGTCTCGGACAGGCCGGCGTAGCCGTTGCCCGCGAACAGGTTCTTGCCGTCCTTCCAGAGCGACTGGTGGACGTGCATGCCCGAACCGTTGTCGCCGACGATCGGCTTGGGCATGAAGGTGGCGGTCTTGCCGTACTGATAGGCGGTATTGATCACCACGTACTTGAGCGCCTGCGTCCAGTCGGCGCGGCGCACCAGCGAATTGTACAGGGTGCCGATTTCGCACTGGCCGGCGGTGGCCACCTCGTGGTGATGCACCTCGACCGGAATGCCCATCGATTCCAGGGTGAGCGCGATCGCCGAACGGATGTCGTGCAGGCTGTCGACTGGCGGAACCGGGAAATAGCCGCCCTTGATGCCGGGCCGGTGCCCCGATCCGCCGCCGCTTTCGCTGGCTTCACCGGATTTCCAGGCCGCTTCGGAAGAATAGATCTTGAGCGAGCAGCCGGACATGTCGGCGCTCCATTCGACCGAGTCGAAGATGAAGAACTCGGGCTCGGGACCGAAATACGCGGTATCGCCGATGCCCGAAGACTTGAGATAGGCTTCGGCGCGCTTGGCGATCGAGCGCGGATCGCGGTCGTAGCCCCGTCCGTCGGCGGGATCGACGACGTCGCAGATCAGGACGACGGTGGTTTCGTCGAAGAACGGATCGACGTAGGCCGTGTCCGGATCGGGCATCAACAGCATGTCGGACGCCTGGATGCCCTTCCATCCGGCGATCGACGAGCCGTCGAAGGCATGGCCGTTTTCGAACTTGTCCTCGGAAAAAGCGCTGACCGGGACGCTCACGTGCTGCTCCTTGCCGCGCGTGTCGGTAAAACGGAAGTCCACAAATTTGGCTTCGTTTTCCTTGATCATTTTGATGATGTCTTGCGGGCTTGCCATTTTGCTCATTCTCCTCAACGGTTACCGGGCCCTCCGGCGATCAGTGTCCAAAAAAACGTCTCTACTGTCTCTGCTTCTTCCCTCCATGACGGCGAAAGAAGCATGGCACCACGGAGCAAAAATGGTGCCATGAGCCGCCACCGCTCTGAAACTGTGTGTGCGACAAGGCACTTTCACGACCCCTCCCGGTCATGGATGCACTATCTTAGTGCATCCATGACCGATTCGGCACCGGAATTGTGCCTCCTGGGATCGTGACCCGGCAGATCGACGAAGAATTGCGTTCCGATGCAATCTGGAATAAGCATTCGAGGACATGACCTCGGAACACGGGCGTCTCGTCCGCCCTTTCATTGCCTCTCCGCAATCTCCGTGCCGAAAGCGGTTCTTGATGCTCAACCGTTGAGCACGCCATCGTTCAGGCTAAGGATTCGCTCGGCGCGGGCGGCGAGGCCGGGGTCGTGCGTGACGATGACGAAGCTCAAGCGATGCGCGCGGTTGAGCGAGAGCATCATCTCGAAAACGTCGCCGGCCGTTTTCCGGTCGAGGTTGCCGGTCGGTTCGTCGGCCAGCACGCACCTGGGCCGGGTCACCAGCGCCCGGGCGATGGCCGCGCGCTGGCGTTCGCCGCCGGAGAGTTCGGACGGCGTGTGCTCGAGGCGGTGAGCGAGGCCGACTTCGGCGAGCATCGCCGCCGCTTTCTCCGCCGCTTCCTCGCGAGGCATGCGGCGGATGAAGAGCGGCATGGCGACGTTCTCCAGCGCGGTGAATTCCGGCAGCAGATGGTGGAACTGGTAGACGAAGCCGAGATGCCGGTTGCGCAGCTCGCCGCGTTCGGCCTCGTCGATCGCCGACAGGTCGCGGCCCATCAGGCGCACCGAACCGCCGGAGAGGCTGTCGAGCCCGCCCAGGAGGTGCAGCAGCGTGCTTTTCCCCGAACCCGAGGCGCCGACGATGGCCACGCGCTCGCCGGCCCGTACGGTGAGGTCGACTCCGGCCAGCACCGGCACTTCGCCGGCCATGCCCTGGCGGTAGGTCTTCTTCAGCCCTTGGCAGGACAGGACGGCCGGTTCGGCGTGGTCGACCTCATTCATAGCGCAGCGCCTCCGCCGGATTGACGCCGGATGCGCGCCAGCTCGGATAGAGCGTCGCCAGGAGCGAGAGCGCGAAGGACACCGAGGTGATGGTGGCGACGTCGCGCCATTGCAGTTCCGAGGGCAGGCTGGAGATGTAGTACACCTCCTTGGAGAAGAGTTGCGTGCCGAGCAGCCGTTCGATGCACGGCACCACCACGTCGATGTTGAGCGAGAGCGCCACGCCGCCCGCCACGCCGAGGCCAAGCCCGATGAAGCCGATCAGCGCGCCCTGCACGATGAAGATCGCCATGACGCTGCGCGGGGAAGCGCCGAGCGTGCGCAGGATGGCGATGTCGGCCTGTTTGTCGGTGACCGCCATGACCAGGGTGGAAACGATGTTGAAGGCCGCCACGGCGACGATCAGCGAGAGGATGATGAACATCATGTTCTTCTCGATCTGCACGGCGCGGAAGAAATTGGCGTGACTCCTCGTCCAGTCGCTGATCCAGGCCGGCACCGCCAGGGTGCCGGCCAGTTGCCGCACGACCTGCGGCGCGCGGAAGAGGTCGTCGAGCTTCAGGCGCACGCCGGATACGCGCTCCTCCATGCGGTAGAGCTTCTGCGCGTCCGCCAGGTGGATCAGCGCCAGGCCGTTGTCGTATTCGAACATGCCGACCTCGAAGATGCCGCTCACCGTGAAGCTCTTCAGGCGCGGCACCACGCCGGCCGGCGTCACCACGCCCTGCGGCGCGATCACCGTCACCTTGTCGCCGGGAGACGCGTCCAGCGCGCGCGCAAGCTCGCTGCCGAGCACGATGCCGAAGGCGCCGGCCTGCAGCGATTCGAGCGCGCCTTGCCGCATGTGCGCGGAAAAATCGGCGACTTTCTTCTCTTCGCCGGGAATGATCCCGCGCACCACCGCCCCGCGCACCAACGGCCCGGACGAGAGCATACCCTGCGCCTGCACGTAGGGCGCCGCGGCGCGCACCTCGGGCAATTTTTCGGCATCGCGCGCCACGTCCTGCCAGCCGGACATTTCGCCATCGGCGCCGCTGATCTGCACGTGCGAGACGACGGCCAGGATGCGCCCGCGCAGCTCGGTCTGAAAGCCGTTCATCACCGACAGCACGACGATCAGCGCGGTCACTCCGAGCGCGATGCCGAGCATGGAGATGAGCGAGATGAAGGAAATGAAATGGTTGCGCCGCTTGGCCCGCGTGTAGCGCAGGCCGATCGCGAGTTCAAAGGGCAAGGCCAAGGCCGCTTGCTCCCAGCGCCGCGAAGACCGCCCGGGCGACCGCCTCGACGGAGCCTTCGCCCGGCACCTTGCGGAATCTGGGCGCCGCGGGGTCGCCGCTCTCTGCCCAGCGCGTGTAGTAGTCGACCAGCGGCCGGGTTTGCGCGCGGTAGACCGCGAGCCGTTTTTCCACCGTCTCGCGCTTATCGTCGTCACGCTGCGCCAGCGGCTCGCCGGTCTCGTCGTCCCTGTCCTCGGCCTTCGGCGGATGGAACTTCACATGGTAGGTGCGCCCGGACGCCATGTGGATGCGGCGGCCGCTCATGCGCTCGATGATCTCGGCGTCGTCTACGTCGATCTGCAGGATGAAGTCGAGCGCCACCCCGGCGGAGCGGATGGCTTCGGCCTGCGGGATGGTGCGCGGAAAACCGTCGAACAGATAACCGGCCCGGCAATCGTCCTGCGTGAGGCGCTCCCGGACGAGATCGACGATCGTGGCGTCCGAAACCAGCCCGCCCGCGTCGATGATTTTTCTGGCTTCGAGTCCGAGCGGCGTTCCCGCCTTGATCACCGCGCGCAGCATGTCCCCGGTCGAAATCTGGGGAATGCCGTAGTGTTTGCAGATGAACCGGGCCTGCGTCCCTTTCCCCGCGCCCGGCGGTCCGAGCACCATCAGTTTCATGACTCTCCCCTGCCGTATTCTTTTCCGTGTTCCGCAAACCACGCCCGCATGCGCGCCGCTTCTTCGGGTGTGTCGACGCCGGGCATCGGCAGGTGATCGGCGACGAGCACGTTGATCCGATAGCCGTGCCACAGGGCGCGAAGTTGTTCGAGCGCCTCGCAACGCTCCTCCGGCGAAGGTTCGAGGCCGGCGTAAGCCTTGAGAAAGCCCGCGCGGTAGGCGTACAGGCCGACGTGCCGGCAGGCGGGAAAGCCGGCCGGCAGCGAATCCTTGCGCAGGGCGAAGTGATCGCGCGCGTAGGGAACGGGCGCGCGCGAAAAATACATCGCGTCGCCATTCGCCCGGCACACCACCTTGACCACGTTCGGCGCGAAGAAGTCGGCTGGTTCAACGATCGGATGCGCCACGGTGGCGATGTCCGCGCCACTCGTCGACAGTTGGCGCGCCGTTCTGAAAATCAGATCCGGCTCGATCAGCGGCTCGTCGCCCTGCACGTTGACGACGATCGTCCCGTCACTCCAGCCGAGCCGGTCGACGGCTTCGGCCAGGCGGTCGGTGCCGGTCGGGTGATCGGCGCGGGTGAGCAGGGCGGAGAGGCCGTGCGCCTGTGCGGCGCTCATCACTTCGGGATGATCGGTGGCCACCCAGACTTCCTCCGCGCCCGAGAGGAGCGCGCGTTCGGCCACGCGCACGATCATCGGCCTGCCGCCCAGGTCGAGCAGAGGTTTGGCCGGCAGACGGGTCGAGGCGTAGCGCGCGGGCACCACGACCTTGAAGCCCGGCGCCATCGCCGCCGGCATCAGAGTTCCTCCTCGGCTAGGCGGCGCGCCTCGTCCTCCAGCATGAGCGGGATGTCGTCACGGATGGGAAAGGCCAGCTTGCAGGGTTTGCACACCAGTTCCCGCGCCGCCTTGCGATATTCGAGACGGGCCTTGCAGAGCGGGCAGACGAGGATGTCAAGCAGGCGCGCGTCCATCGATTTTCTCCAGAATCAAAGACAGCAGGGAAGCGCCGTCCGGCGCCCCGTCAAGGCAGGCTTCCACCGGCAGCGCCCAGGCTTCGGCCGGCCCGGCCTCGGTCAATGCCGGGCCCGCGCATTTTACCGCATCCTTCTCGCTCACAAGCAGCACGCCGCCCCGGGCGAAAGCCAAGTCGCCGGCCCGGAAAACCTGGTGATCGGGAAAGGGATGAGCCGAGAATTCGAGGCCCAGGCCGGCGAGCTGGGCAAAAAAGCGCGAGGGATTACCGATTCCCGCCGCGGCATACAGGGTTTTTCCCTTGAGATCGGCCGCCGCACAGGTCTTGCGCGGGTCATCCAGGGCCACGAAACACCGGCCGGCAAGGCGCATCGGGAAAGCGGGCACGCCGGCCGGGATCGCCGGGATGATGCCGCCGTTGCCCACCACCGCGGTCACCCCGGCCAGACGGCCCGGCGGCTCGCGCAAGGGGCCGGCCGGCAGCAGATGCCCGTTGCCCATGCCGCGCCGGTCGAACACCGCGATCTCGACGCGTCTGGCCAGGCGGTAGTGCTGCAATCCGTCGTCGGAGATCAGCACGTCGCATTCCGGGTGGGCGGCGAGGAGCGCCTTTCCGGCGGCGGCGCGGTCCCGTCCGACGAAGACCGGCACACCGCTTCTCCTCGCCAGCAGCAAGGGTTCGTCGCCGACCGCGGCGACATCCGAATCCACAGTCACCGCTTCGATTCTCCCCGCGCCTCCGTATCCCCGGCTGAGGATGCCCGGATGCCGGCCGCTTTCGCGCAGGCGTTCCGCCAGCCAGAGCGTGAGCGGCGTCTTGCCGGCGCCGCCCACCGTCAGATTGCCGACGACGACGACCGGAACGGGCAGCCGGACCACCGGCAGAATTCCCCGGCGATAGAGAGCGGCGCGCAACGCGACGAGCAGGCGAAACAGCCAGGACAAGGGCAGCAGGGGAAGCAGCGCCGGCGAGGTTGGCTCGCGGAACCACAGGCGGGGCAGGGATTGGGCCGGGTTTTTCACGGGCCGGCACCGAACGGGACGATTTCCGCGTCGATCCTCGCCGCGGGCGGTGAAAACCCTGCGTCCTTCCGTCCGGGTTGCGACTTCATGAAATTGCGGCGCCTGATGCGATAAAGTAGGATTATAGCTTTCTCTGGCAGTCCCGCCGGACGGATTTCCAAGCGAAGAATCCTCCCGGCCTTCGCGTGAAGGATAGTCATGAAACCCGTGCTCAAATCGAAAAAACTCGCCAACGTATGCTACGACATCCGCGGCCCGGTACTGCAGCAGGCCAAGCGGATGGAGGACGAAGGGCAGGAGATCATCAAGCTCAACATCGGCAATCTGGCGCCGTTCGGCTTCGATTCTCCGAAGGAAATCCAGCTCGACATGATCCGCAACCTGCCGAACGCGGCCGGTTATTCGGATTCGAAGGGGATCTTCGCGGCGCGCAAGGCGATCATGCACTACACGCAATTGAAGGAAATCAAGGGGGTCACGCTGGAGGATATCTACATTGGCAACGGCGTGTCGGAACTCATCGTGATGTCGATGAACGCGCTGCTCGACACGGGCGACGAAGTCCTGGTCCCGGCGCCCGACTATCCGCTGTGGACGGCGGCGGTCAGCCTGTCGGGCGGCACGCCCGTGCATTATCTGTGCGACGAGGGCAACGGCTGGCTGCCGGACATGGACGATATCCGCCGCAAGATCACGCCGCGCGCCAAGGCGCTCGTGCTCATCAACCCGAACAATCCGACCGGGGCGCTGTACCCGGAAGACCTGTTGCGCGAAATCCTTGCCGTGGCCCGCGAACACGGGCTGATCGTCTATGCCGACGAAGTGTATGACAAGATGCTTTATGACGGCCTGCGGCATACGTCCATCGCGTCGCTCTCGGAAGACGTGCTGACCATCAGTTTCAACGGGCTGTCGAAGAACTACCGCTCGTGCGGCTACCGCGCCGGCTGGATGGTCGTCTCGGGAGACAGGCACGAGGCGCGCGACTACATCGAGGGGCTGGACATGCTGGCGTCGATGCGCCTGTGCGCCAACGTGCCCGGCCAGTACGGCATCCAGACGGCGCTGGGCGGCCACCAGAGCATCAACGACCTGGTGGCGCCCGGAGGTCGCCTGTGCCGCCAGCGCGATCTCGCGCACGAATGGATCACGGCGATTCCCGGCGTCTCCTGCGTCAAGCCGAAGGCCACGCTGTACATGTTCCCCAGGCTCGATCCGGCGATGTATCCCATCGCCGACGACCAGGCGTTCGTCGCCGAACTGCTGAAGGAAGAGCATGTTCTGCTGGTGCAGGGAACCGGTTTCAACTGGCCGAATCCGGATCACTTCCGGCTGGTCTTCCTGCCCTACGAAGACGATTTGCGCGAGGCCATCGCGCGCATCGCCCGGTTCCTGGAGAACTACCGCGAGCGGCGGGGGGCATGAGATGAGAGTCGTCGCGGTAACGGAAGACCAGGGGAAAATCGTCGAAACGGAGTGGCTGAAAAGAGCGGAGGGCGTGCATCGGCAACTGCGTCCGCAATTGCCGGCGGATTACGTTTCGCGCCTCAAGGAAATCTTCGCCGCGGGAGGGCGGATGGCGCTCTCCGTCGAGGACGAGGACGTCGTTTCCGTGGCGCTCTGGCGGCTCGTCGACAACACCTATGAGGGCCGCCGGCTGTACGTCGACGATCTGGTGACCGACGCCGACCGGCGATCCCGCGGCGTCGGGCATTTCCTGCTCGCCTGGCTCGAAGAGAAGGCCAGGAACCTGGGGTGCGGCGTGCTGGCGCTCGATTCCGGAGTGCAGCGTCAGGAGGCGCACCGTTTCTATTTCCGCGAGGGCATGGCCATCTCCTCGTACTGTTTCAGGAAAGTCTTGAAATGAAACCCATCCATGTGGGGCTCCTGGGCATCGGCACCGTCGGCGGCGGGACCTTCACCGTTCTGGAACGCAACGCCGACGAGATCGCGCGGCGCGCGGGCCGGCCGATCCGCATCGACGTGGTGGCCGACACCAATCTCGAACTGGCGAGAAAGGTGACCGGAGGACGCGGCCGCTTTGGCGGACATTGCCGCCTGACGGACGACGCCTTTTCCGTGGTCGGCGATCCGGGCGTCGACATCGTGGTCGAACTGATCGGCGGATGCGGTATCGCCAGGGATCTGGTGCTCGAAGCCATCGCCAAGGGCAAGCACGTGGTCACCGCCAACAAGGCGCTGCTCGCTCGGCACGGCAATGAAATCTTCGGGGCCGCGCAGCGGCGGGGGGTGGCCGTGGGCTTCGAGGCGGCGGTCGCCGGCGGCATTCCCATCATCAAGGCGCTGCGCGAGGGGCTCACGGCCAACCGCATCGAATGGATCGCCGGCATCATCAACGGAACGACCAATTTCATCCTCTCCGAGATGCGCGGCAAGGGATGGAGCTTCGCCGACGCGCTCGCCGAGGCCCAGCGGCAGGGCTACGCCGAGGCCGATCCGACCTTCGACGTCGAGGGCATCGACGCGGCGCACAAGGTGACCATCATGAGCGCCATCGCCTTCGGCCATGCGATGAGGTTCGACGACGCCTACATCGAGGGGATCAACCGGCTCGAATCGATCGACATCAAGTACGCCGAGCAGCTCGGCTATCGCATCAAGCTGCTCGGCATCACCCGGCGCACGCGCGAAGGCATCGAGCTGCGCGTGCATCCGACGCTGATTCCGGCGAAGAGGCTGATCGCCAACGTCGAGGGCGCGATGAACGCGGTGCTGGTCAAGGGCGACGCCGTCGGCGCGACGCTCTACTACGGCAAGGGCGCCGGCGCCGAGCCGACGGCCTCGGCGGTGATCGCCGACCTGGTCGACGTGGCGCGCATGCTGACGGCCGATCCGGAGCATCGCGTGCCGTACCTCGCGTTCCAGCCCGAGGCCCTCGTCGAATTGCCGATCCTGCCGATCGCGGAGGTGGTCACCAGCTATTACCTGCGCATGCGGGTCGACGACCGGCCGGGCGTGCTGGCCGACATCACGCGCATCCTGGCCGACCATCAGATCTCGATCGACGCGATGATCCAGCGCGAGCCGGACGAAAACGAGGAACGGACGGACATCATCATGCTCACGCACGAGACGCGCGAAAAGAACGTCGACGGCGCCATCGCGCGGATCGAACAGCTTCCGGTGCTCACCGGCGGCATCACGCGCCTGCGCATGGAAGGGCTGCTCTAGGCGGAGCGGGCATGAGCTATCAGGTATTGGCGCGCAAATGGCGCCCGCGCACTTTTGCGGCGCTGGTAGGCCAGGAGCACGTGGTCCGCGCCCTGACGCACGCGCTGACCGACGGCCGGCTGCACCACGCGTATCTGTTCACCGGCACGCGCGGCGTCGGCAAGACGACGCTGGCGCGCATCCTGGCCAAATCCCTGAATTGCGAGACGGGCGTCACGGCGACGCCGTGCGGCGTCTGCTCGGCCTGCGCCGAGATCGATGGCGGGCGCTTCGTCGATCTGCTCGAAGTCGACGCGGCGACCAACACCCGCGTCGACGAGATGCGCCAGTTGCTGGAAAACGCCGTCTATGCGCCGACACGCGGGCGCTTCAAGGTCTACGTCATCGACGAAGTGCACATGCTTTCCAACTCGGCCTTCAACGCCATGCTGAAGACCCTGGAAGAGCCGCCCGAGCACGTCAAGTTCATCCTGGCGACGACCGACCCGCAGAAGATTCCGGTGACCGTGCTCTCGCGCTGCCTGCAATTCAACCTGAAGCAGATGACGCCGCCGCTCATCGCCGCGCACCTGGCGCGCATCCTCGCGGCCGAATCGATCGAGGCCGAGCCGGCGGCGCTCCAGTTGATCGCGCGTTCGGCGGCGGGCAGCATGCGCGACGCGCTTTCGCTCCTGGACCAGGCGATCGCGCATGGCGCGGGCAAGGTCGAGGAGGCGCCGGTGCGCGACATGCTCGGCACGGTCGACCTCGATTACCTGTTTTCCATTCTCGACGCCCTGCTCGCCAATGATGTGTCCGGCATGTTGCGCGTCGCCGGGGAGATGGCCGCGCGCAGCCTGTCGTTTTCCGCCGCCCTGCAGGAGTTCGCCAGCCTGATGACGCGCCTGCAGGTGGCGCAGTTCGCGCCGCAGGCGGTGGCCGACGACCTGCCCGAGCGCGAGCGCCTGATCGATCTGGCCGCCCGCCTCGATCCGGAGTACGTGCAGTTGGCCTATCAGATCGCCGTGGCCGGGCGCAATGAACTGCATCTCGCGCCCGACGAGCTGGACGGTTTCACCATGACCCTGCTGCGCCTTTTCGCCTTCCGTCCGGAGGAAAGCGGCTCGCCCGCCGCGCCGACGCCGAGCGGCAGCCCGGAGAAATCCGGCGCCTCGCCGGCTTCGGCGCAATCGATGGAACCAGTGAAATCGGCGGCGGTCAAGCCGAAGGCGAAGCCGGTGGCCAGGGCGCCGGCCGGTCTGGCCATGCCGTCGAACGCCGGCGATTCGCCCGACTGGCACGAGCTGCTCGCCGCCTTGAAATTGAGCGGCATGGCCAGGGAACTCGGGCAGCACTGCGCGCTGAGTTCGCTGGACGAGCGGCGCGTCGCGCTCCGGCTCTCGCCCGCGCATCGCCACCTGCGGATGAAGACGGCCGAGGACCGGCTGGAGCGAGCGCTGTCGGAGCATTTCGGACGACCCATGCTCCTGGCGATCGAACTGGCGGAGAATTCCGGCGAAACTCCCGCGGCCGTGGCGCAGAGGCAGCGCCAGGAACTTCAGGAGCAGGCGGTGGCGTTTGTCGAGCAGGATGCCTTCGTGCGCGAGGCGATCGACCTGTTCGACGCCACGGTCGTCGAGTCGTCGATCAAACCGATTCAGTTCGAATGAAAAATTTGTTGACCGCTTTGGACACGGAAATCACGGAGCCACGGAGAGCACGGAGAAAACCGGGGAAGGTTGGTATTCTCCATGCTCTCTGCGTTCTCCGTGTCGAAGGAGGTTTGGTTCAGAGCGGATCAATTTCATGATGACCATATATTCACACCGTCATTGCTCGGGTTGTGCGCCTCGCAGTGACGAGCGCCAAGCGTTGTGCGCATCCATTTGTTGACGTGTTCCAATCCCTTTGCGAGGCAAGACACCATGATGAAAGGCGGACTCTCCGGCCTGATGAAGCAGGCGCAACTGATGCAGGAGAACATGAGGAAGGCGCAGGACGAGCTCGCGCAGATCGAGGTCGAAGGGCAGTCCGGCGCCGGCATGGTCAAGGTGACGATGAGCTGCGGCCACGACGCGCGGCGCGTGGCGATCGACACCTCGGTCATGGACGACAAGGAAATGCTCGAGGATCTGGTGGCCGCGGCGATCAACGACGCGCTGCGCCGCGTCGAGGAAACGACCCGGGAACGCATGGCCGGCTTCACGGCGGGCCTCAACCTGCCGGCGGGCATGAAACTGCCGTTCTGATGGCCGCGCCGTCCTCGCTCGAAAACCTCGTCGAATCCCTGCGCTGCCTGCCGGGCGTCGGCCCGAAGTCGGCGCAGCGCATGGCGTATCATCTGCTGCAGCGCGACCGCGCCGGCGCGCAGCGGCTCTCGGACGCGCTGCGGCACGCTCTGCAGGCGCTCCGCCACTGCCAGCGCTGCAACACCTTCAGCGAGACCGAAATCTGCGAACGATGCGCTTCCTCCAAGCGCGATCCATCGCTTCTGTGCGTCGTCGAAACGACGGTCGACATGAACATGATGGAGCAGACGCAGGCGTATTCGGGCTTGTATTACGTTTTGATGGGCCGGATGTCGCCGCTCGACGGCATCGGCCCGCGCGAACTGCATCTGGACCGGCTGCTGGCGAGAATATCCGACGGCGCGGTGCGCGAAGTCATCCTGGCCACCAATTTCACCAACGAGGGCGAGGTGACGGCGCACACCCTGGGCGAAATGCTGAAAAGCCGCGGGCTCAAGATTTCCAGGATCGCGCGCGGCGTGCCCGTCGGGGGCGAACTCGAATACGTCGATTCCGGTACCCTGGCGCAGGCCATGCGCGAGAGAAAAACGATTTGATATCAATCACTTGACACATATCTTCTTTATTTTTCGAGTGCTGCCGGCGTATAATTGGACGTTTGTCACGAAGAAGAAACCACTGCTGGATACCGACCATGATGACCCTTTATTCGGGTACCACGTGCCCGTTCAGCCAACGCTGCCGCATCGTTCTTTATGAGAAGGGAATGGATTTTCAGGTGATCGACGTCGATCTTTTCGCCAAGCCGGAAGACATCGCCATGATCAATCCCTACGGGCGGGTGCCGGTGCTGGTCGAGCGCGACCTGATCCTTTATGAACCGAACATCATCAACGAATACATCGACGAGCGTTTCCCGCATCCGCAGTTGATGCCGCCCGATCCGATCATGCGCGCGCGCGCGCGCCAATTGCTGATGACCATGGAGCGCGAGGTGTTCGCCCACGTCGATGCGCTCGAAAAGAACTCCGGCAACGCCGAAGAGGCGCGCCAAGCCATCCGCGAACGCCTGACCGAGATGTCGCCCGTTTTCGTCAAGCAGAAGCATATGCTCGGCGAGGATTTTTCCATGCTCGACGTGGCCATCGCCCCGCTGCTCTGGCGTCTCGACCACTACGGCATCGGATTGCCGAAGTCGGCGGCGCCGCTGATGAAGTACGCCGAACGCATCTTCAGCCGCCAGGGATACATCGACGCGCTGACTCCGTCGGAAAAGGCCATGCGCCGATGAGCGCGAATCTGCCTTCGTCCCTGCCTTCGACCAAGCCCTACCTGGTGAGGGCGATTCACGAATGGTGTACCGACAACGGTTTCACCCCCCACGTCACGGTCCAGGTGGATGAGCGTGTGCGCGTGCCGAGGGAGCACGCGCGGGACGGGCGGATCGTCCTCAACATCGGCTACGAGGCGACTGGCGGCTTGCAGATCGGCAACGACCTGATCCGTTTCAAGGCGCGCTTCGGCGGCGTGGCGCACGACATTTCCTTTCCCGTCGGCTGTGTGGAGGCGATCTACGCGCGGGAAAACGGCGTGGGGATGGCCTTCGAGACCGAAGCGCCCGGAGCGCCGGAATCGATACCGGGCGACGATCCGGATTCCGGACCTGGGAAGCCGCCGCCAGGCGGGCGTCCAAAATTACAGCGGGTCAAGTAGGGCATTTCACTTTCATGGGATGGATTTACTTCTTCTTCTGCTGCTCATCCTGATCAACGGCCTCCTGGCGATGTCGGAGATCGCCGTGGTCTCCGCCAGGAAATCGCGCCTGCAGAAACTCGCCGACGACGGTTCTCTCGGCGCGAAGGCCGCGCTGGATCTCTCCAACGAGCCCTCGGGCTTTCTGTCGACCATCCAGGTGGGCATCACTACCGTGGGGATTCTGAGCGGCGCCATCGGCGAGAATGCGCTGGCCGAGCCGCTGGCCAAATGGCTGTCGGGCGTCGACTGGCTGCGTCCTTACGCGCATGGCTTGTCGCTGACCGTCGTCGTGGTATCGCTCACTTATTTTTCGGTGGTGATCGGCGAGCTCGTGCCCAAGCGTCTGGGCCTGCTCGCGCCCGAGGCGATCGCGGCAGTCGTCGTCTCGCCGATGATCTTTTTTTCGCGCGTGGCGCGTCCGCTGGTCTGGCTGTTGTCGTCCTCGTCCGGCCTGATCCTGCGCCTCATCGGCGCCAAGCCCGGCACGGAGGCGCCGGTGACCGACGACGAGATCAACGTGCTGATGGAGCAGGGCGCCGAGGCGGGAGTCTTCCACGAAAGCGAGCAGGCGATCGTCTCCAACGTGCTGCGCCTGGACGAGCAGCGCATCGCCGCGATCATGACGCATCGCAACGATATCTACGCGCTCGATCTCGACGCCCCCGAGGAGGAAATCCGGGCCTGCCTCTGCGAGAGTCCGTTCACCCGCATCGTCGTCTGCCGCGACGGGCTGGAGCACATCGCCGGCATCCTGCGCATGGTCGACGTCCTGAAACTGGCGCTGACCGGGGAAAAGCTCGACGTCGAACCCTTTCTGCGGCCACCCCTGTTCGTGCCGGAAGGCGTGACCACGACGCATCTCCTGGAAAGCTTCCGCAAGACGCGCGAGCAATGCGCGCTGATCGTCGACGAGTATGGCGAATTGCAGGGGATGGTGACCCTGACCGACGTGCTGGCCTCGATCGTCGGCGAGGTTCCCTCGTCCGACACCTCGGAAATGGAGGAAATCGTGCGGCGGGACGACGGTTCCTGGCTGATCGACGGCGGCGTGGGCATCGAGCGCCTCAAGGCGGCGATCGAGATCGAGGACGAGTTTCCGGGAGAAGACGAGAACGCCTACAACACCCTGGGCGGACTGGTCATGTACGTTCTCGGACGGATTCCCGCGGTGGCGGATGCTTTCGAGCTCACGGGCTTCCGCTTCGAAGTCGTCGACATGGACAGAAACCGGGTGGACAAGGTCCTGCTGAGCCGGTCCTCCGCGCGGAAGGAGAGCGCCGCGCAGAGGCGATCCGAGCCAATGAGCGCGGCGCGAGGATAGAATCCCGCAAGGCACGGCCTTTCTTCCACTTCAACCGGGGGTGAAACATGTGTGGCATCGTCGCGGCGGTCGCGGACCGCAATATCGTTTCCGTTCTCTTGCAAGGTTTGTACCGGCTTGAATACCGCGGCTACGATTCGGCCGGCCTCGCGCTGATCACCGAGACGGGTTTGCGGCGTCTGCGCGCGGTCGGCCGGGTGTCCGAGCTCGCGGCGCAGGCCGAGGCCTCGCGTGTCGACGGCCGCACGGGAATCGCGCATACACGCTGGGCGACGCACGGCGCGCCCTGTGAGCGCAATGCCCATCCGCACGTGTCGGGCGGTCTTGCCGTCGTGCACAACGGGATCATCGAAAACCACGAGGCGCTGCGCGCGCGTCTGCAAGACGAAGGGTACGTATTCACTTCGGAAACGGACACCGAGGTCGTGGCGCATCTCATCGCCGCGGAACTTGCCAGAACGCCGGACTTTTTCGCCGCCGCGCGCGCGGCCATCGCTCGCTTGCAAGGCGCGTACGCGCTGGCCGTGCTGCGCGAGTCCGAGCCCGGCCGCGTGATCGTCGCGCGCGAGGGCTCGCCCCTGCTGCTCGGCATCTCGAGCGAGGGCAGCTATGCGGCCTCCGACGCCTCGGCCCTGTTGCAGGTGACGCGGCGCATCGTCTACCTCGAGAACGGCGACTGCGCCGAGCTGACTCGAACGGGCTGCCGCGTCACGCGCATCGACGGCACGCCGGTGACGCGCCCGGAAACCGAGACGCATCTTTCGGCGGATGCGGTCGAACTCGGCCAGTACCGGCATTACATGCAGAAGGAAATCTTCGAGCAGCCGGCGGCCTTGAGCAATACCCTGGAAATGTTGAGCGCGGCGCGCAGCATCCAGCCGGGTCTCTTTGGCGCCCGCTGCGAGGAAGTGTTGAAGGAAATCAAGCAAGTGCTGATCATCGCCTGCGGCACGAGTTACCACGCCGGCCTGGTGGCGCGCCACTGGCTCGAAGCCTTGGCCGGGGTGCCCTGCAACGTCGAGGTGGCGAGCGAGTATCGCTACCGGGTGTCGGTCGCCGATCCGCGCACGCTGGTGGTCACGCTGTCGCAGTCCGGCGAGACGGCGGACACCCTGGCCGCGCTGGCGCACGCCAAGTCGCTGGGCATGTGTCATACGCTGTGCATCTGCAATGTGCCGGAATCCTCGCTGGTGCGCGAAAACACGCTGCGCTTCATCACGCGCGCCGGTCTGGAAATCGGTGTGGCTTCCACCAAGGCGTTTACCACGCAGCTCGCCGCGCTGTATCTCCTGACCCTGATCGTCGCCCGCTTGCGCGGACGCCTGTCGGAAGCGGACGAAGCCAGCGAGCTTTCGCGGATGCGCCAGTTGCCGATGGCCGTCTTGCGCGTGCTCGATCTCGAAGCGCACATCCAGGAGTGGGCGGAGCGCTTCGCCACGAAACAGGATGCCCTGTTCCTGGGGCGCGGGCGTCATTATCCGATCGCGCTCGAAGGGGCGCTGAAGCTCAAGGAAATCACCTATATCCACGCCGAAGCCTACCCGGCCGGCGAATTGAAGCACGGCCCGTTGGCGCTGGTGGATAAGAACATGCCGGTGATCGCCGTGGCGCCGAACGATGCGCTGCTGGAAAAGCTGAAGTCGAACCTGCAGGAAGTCCGGGCGCGCGGCGGCGAGCTCTACGTGTTCGCCGACGCCGACAGCGAGATCGCGCCGGCCGACGGCGTGCATCTCTTGCGCCTGCCCGAGCATTACGGGCAGCTTTCCGCCCTGCTGCACGTAGTCCCGCTGCAATTGCTGGCCTACCACGTGGCCCTGGTGCGCGGAACGGACGTCGACAAGCCGCGCAACCTGGCCAAATCGGTGACCGTGGAATGATTTTTAGCTGCAAGGAAACACATACAACAGAAAACAACGGTCACGCCGGTGTTCGCCATTCGATGGAGCGTGATTCAAGGATCAGGAGAAATCAATGCCATCTGTCGGACAACTTCGCCACCGTCTGTTGAAAAAGCTTTCCGAGCTGTTCCAGCTTGACCAGCCGGATCTCGAATTCGGCTTCTACCGCGTCATGCATGCCAAGGCGCGGGAAGTTCAGGACTTCATCGGCACCGACCTGCTGAAGATCGTGGAGGATGCCTTCGGCGATGTTGACCAGGCCCGCAGGGCCGAGCTGCGGGCTGCCTATGAGCAAGCCATCCGGACGGCCAGGGATTACGGAGCTCCCAACCCGGAGGAGGCCGATTCGGTCAAAAAGGCCAAGGCCGCGCTGGATGCGGTCAAGGATACGGCCAGCGCCGAGGCCGACGTCTATGACCACCTGTATCGCTTCTTCGAGCGCTACTACGACGACGGCGACTTCATTTCCCGCCGCCATTACACCCGGGAAACATCCGGCAAGGCCGCGCCCTTTGCCGTGCCTTACAACGGCGAGGAAGTGAAACTGCATTGGGCCAACGCCGACCAGTATTACATCAAGAGCGCCGAGTATTTCTCCAACTTCACCTTCGATTTGCGGCAGGCGCAGGAGATCCGCGCCCTGCGGCAGCAGAATCGGATCGGCATCCCGCTCGGCCTCGAGGAGGAATCCCCGCTCAAGGTCCATTTTCGCGTCGTCGAGGCCACCGAAGGCGAGCACGGCAACGTCAGGGCCTCGGAGGCCAACAAACGCTTCTTCATCCTGCATGCCGAAGATCCCGTCGCCCTGACCGGAACCGGTGAACTGGTCGTCAATTTCGAATACCGGCCCGACCCGGAAAAAACCG
>JAITIQ010000171.1 GCA_031279425.1 Accumulibacter sp. | reverse complement strand
CGGGCGTCCCGATCTTGCCGCCCGGCTCTTCCGCGAGGTCATGGCCTGGTTCCGCGAAGAGACGCTGGCGCCGCTACCCTGTCGGACCTTCCCCGCCGACCGGATTGTTGACGCCTTCCGGGTCATGCAGCAGGCGCGCCATATCGGCAAGATCGTCGTATCCATGACGAATGGCAGTCCGGATATCGAGCAGCCGATGCCGCCGCTCGCAGCCATTCAATTCAGAAAGGAAAGCACTTGGCTGGTCACTGGCGGTCTTTCCGGGTTTGGCCTGGAGTCCGCCCGTTGGCTGGCGGCGCGCGGCGTCGGTCATCTCGTGCTGGCGGGGCGGCGAGGCATGGATACCCCGAGGGCCAGGGAGATCCTGAAAACTTTTGCCGCTCAGGGCGTGCAGGCGTTTGCCCTGGCCTGCGACGTTACCGATGCCGGCGCCGTCGACACACTGGTTGGGCGCGTGAAAAAAACAATGCCGCCGCTCGCGGGGGTGTTGCATGCCGCCGCGGTCTTCGACGACAGGCTGATCGCCAATCTCGACGCCGGCAGCGTCGAAAACGTTCTGAGCGCCAAGCTGCTGGGCGCGTGGCATCTGCATCGAGCCACGATCGATATCCCGCTCGAGCATTTTGTCGTGTACTCTTCCATCGTCACGGCGATCGGCAACCCTGGGCAAGCCAACTATGTGGCAGCCAATGCAGGCCTGGAGGGTTTGACGGCGATGCGCCGCTCCATGGGCTTGCCCGCCGTCTGCATCGCCTGGGGACCGATCGGCGACGCCGGCTATCTGGTTCGCAACGAGGCCGTCAAAACCAGCTTGGAACAGCGTCTGGGCAAACCGCCCCTCGCGGTCGCCGAGGCGCTGGCGCAGCTCGATCGGGCCTTTGCGGAAGAAACCGGGATCGTCACGCTCGCCGATTTTGATTGGAGCAATCTCGCCCGCTTGCTGCCCTCCGCTGCCGGCACCCGCTTCGATATCCTCAATCGCGATCGGAAAGATCGCGCGCAAGCGGGAGATCCGCTCGACATCCGCACGCTCATTGCCGGCAAGACGCCGGAGGAAATTGCAGGCATCGTGCGAGATCTCGTCGTGCAGGAAGTCGCGCAGATATTGTGCATCGGCGCGGACCGTATCGAGCCGAACCGCTCCTTGCACGATCTTGGCATGGATTCGCTGATGGCCGTCGAACTCGCCCTGGGTCTGGAGCAACGCTTCGGCATACAACTGCCGGTCATGATGCTCAACGACTCGCCCACCGCGGACAACGTCGCCGCGCGCATCGTCGAAAAACTGAGTGGTGAGGAAACCGTAAGCGAGGAGGGGCAATCCGTGGACTTGACTGCGGAGGTGGTTCGTCAACACGGCGGAGGATTGACCCAGGAAGAAATGCATGGTCTGAGCGATGATGCGCGCAGACTGGCCGAAACGGGAACGAGGTTGATCGCGTGAACAAAACGGATCTCGCGCAGGAAACCAGATCGCGACTCATAGATCGCATCCTCGGTAAAAAACTCGAGGCGGGCGGCGCGGCAATCGCGATGCCGCCAGTGCGCGCGAAGGATCATTCCTCGATCCCGGAGGCTTTCACCCGCTTCGACCGTCATCCCGGCTACGAAAAAATGCTGGTCCCCAGGGCCGCGGCGGATCGGTTCGGACTGCGCAATCCCTTCTTCATCGCTCACGAGGGAGTGGCCGGCGCGGTGACGCGCATTGAAGGCCGCGAGTACCTCAACTTTTCGAGCTACAACTACCTGGGACTCTCCGGCCACCCGGACGTCAACCGGGCGGCGAAGGACGCCATCGACCGCTACGGCACCTCGGTTTCCGCAAGCCGTCTGGTAGCCGGCGAGCGGCCGATCCAGCGCGAACTGGAAGAAGCTCTGGCCGAGCTGTACGAAGTCGAGGACTGCGTCGTCTTCGTCAGCGGCCATGCCACCAACGAGTCGACCATCGGCTACCTCTTCGGCCCCAGGGACCTCGTCGTTCACGACAACCTGATCCACAACAGCGTGCTCGAAGGCATAAAACTCGCCGGCAGCGCGCGGCGCAGTTTTCCACACAACGACATGATGGCGCTCGATGCCATCCTCGCCGAAATCCGGGGCCGGTTCGAGCGCGCGCTGGTCGTCGTCGAAGGCCACTACAGCATGGATGGCGACCTCCCCGACCTGCAGGCGCTGATCGGTATCAAACGCCGGCACAGGGCGTTCCTGATGGTGGATGAAGCGCACGCCCTGGGCGTGCTCGGCAGGACGGGGAGGGGGCTTCATGAGCACTTGGGCATCTCCGGCAGGGACGTGGATATCTGGATGGGCACGCTGTCGAAAACCCTGGCCGGCTGCGGCGGCTATATCGCGGGCGAACGGGCGCTGGTCGAACATCTCAAATATGCCGCGCCCGGATTCGTCTACAGCGTCGGCATCGCTCCTCCGCTCGCCGCCGCCTCGCTCGCGGCGCTCAGAATCATGTCGAGGGAGCCCGAGCGGGTTTCCCGCCTGCAGGAGAG
>JAITIQ010000149.1 GCA_031279425.1 Accumulibacter sp. | reverse complement strand
CGTGCCACATCACCAGCTCGTCATAAAACTTCCTGAGTTGGGTGGATTTGTTTCTACCCAGATTGGTTTCCCTTTTCCAACTTTCTTTTTTCTTGGCCCAATGCCCATCTTCGAAAATAGCGCGCGCCATGCACTGCGCTATTTCATTGAAGAGTCCGGCGTCTATTTCCTTGCCGAACTTGACATCATCCAGTTTGATGGGTGGCGGCGAATCGCGGTGACGATCATTGCCACCTTGCGTGCGTTGCGGATAGCTCATCTTGACTCCCTATCTTTTGCTGTAAAAGAAATTGAAAAGCGGAATGCGAAACCACCCTTGTTGCTTTCTGATACCTTCGCTAAAGGTTGTTGCCAATCTCGTCTGCGCCATGGCTCGCGCTTCCGGTTTGAGTTTATCGACCACATAGCGCCGGGTACGATAGGCAAAGCGGCTGCGCCACATGGCGGACTCCGGTATTTTCTCGTCGCAGGCGACGTCGATCAGGGACAAAAGATCATAGATGTAGCCGGTGGAGATCTGGTATTCGTCGGACAGATCGCGGACTTCCTGCTCCAGTTGAACGAGTTCATTCCATTTCGGCCAGGGCACGACCTCACCATAGAGACAAACGGCATTTTTCTCCTTTACCTCGTCCGTTCCATGCCCCTTGGCGGCTTCCAGCGCGTTTTCCGCCTGTTCCGCAAGCGCATATACCGGGTGTCCGGGCTTGGTCATCGCGAACCCTGCGGAAAAATGAATGTCCGGGTTCTCGGCGACGAATCTCCGGAATTCCTCGGCCATGTCGGCGGCAAGCTTCTGAGTGCTGCGCCAGGGGCCGATCAGGAAAAAATCGTCACCGCCCGCGAAGACGGTATAGGTGTTCGGATATTTTTCCCGGCAATAGGCAGGAAGCCAGACGGCGAAAAAACCGTTCATCTGGCGCGAAAGCGCGGACATCTTGGCAAAAGTATTGCGTTTCAGCCCTTGCTGGAAAATCCTGCCCAGGTTGTCCACGTCGCCTTTCAGCGTGGCGAGGGCGACCTGGCCGACCCATTTGCCGTTGCCGTCCAGGATCCGGTCTTCGCAGGCCAGGTGATTGAAGGTCTTGGGCGCGTGCGGGTCGGTGTCTCCGGCTTCCGTTTCGCGGTATTTGTCGCTCGTTTGCTGGTCAAGCGTGGAAAAATAGGGGACGTAGGCATTGATGTAGCGGCGGGCGTAGCCATGCCAGAGGGAATCCTGCAAATTCTCCGCCAGGGAAAAATCCCAGCACCGCAATAAATCGCCAGAGCGCGCCAGTTCGCCGAATTTTCCGCTTCCCGCTTCGTTTGCGGTAAAGCCCACGCGATAGCCGAAAAAGGACGTTTCCAGAATCTTGACACCGCCTTCGTGCAAATCCGCGCCATCGTGGAAAATCAACAGCCTGTCCTGATGTGCCAGAGCCTTGCCGATTTCGACCTGATCGCGGGAAAGCCGGGCGGAAGCCTTGTTTTCTCCTTCTTCCGGTTTATCCGCGCGCAAATGGTTGTTGTACCGGCAGACGCCATGCGGATAGTCGACGGCAAACACTCCTGGCGGCGGCGCGTCGCCCGTCAAATCGAAACGCCTCAATTTTGCGCGTTCGAGGTCGCCAAACAAGGTTTCGATCAAACCATCGAACCGTCCCGCCAAAAAGTCATTGCAACTGGCCGTCTTGTCCACCATTCCCAGACCGGCGAGTCCGAGTGTTTCACGCAAAAACCAGTCGTTCAATTCACGCCGCGCGGCGGCGAGTTTTTCGCGGATGTCCGCCGTATTGGGCGCGACGATCAAAAACTTGCCCGCCGCGTTGGTGATTTGCGAGGTGGAGGGCAGTTCGCAGGCTTCCAATACCTTGAGCGCGGCGAGTTCAGTGAAGAGCGATACCTGAAACGAGCGTCCGCGCAAAAGTCGGGCGGCGTGCCTGTTGGTTTCCGCGCCTTCGGAAAATATGAAATCCTGGATGCCGAAAAAATCGCCTTGCACGAGCAGGAATTTGGGCGCGTCCCAATCCGCACGACCCTCGTGTTGGCGAATGGCGTCTGCATCGCTCAAGCCTTCCTGCGCGACGTGCCAGCGCCAGAGCGCGACCGCAAAGGCTGCCACCGCCTTGCCATGGTCATATAGCGAAACTTCCGGCCTTGCGCCGAAAGCCGTGGCGGAAGGAATGGCATGGGCAAAGCTCTGCCAGAGGGTATCAAAATGATCCAGCCACAACGGCCATTGCTTGCGGTGCGAAGATGGGATTTTATCGAGGGCGTCAAGAAACGCTTCCCAAAGCGCTCGGTATTCTTTCCGGGCGGATTCATCATCGTCCGGTTCGTAGCCGTCGCGCCGCACGGGAAAGAGGTTTTCCGGCGAGAGCGGTTTCAACGGATAACGGTAGCGCAGATTCGCGGGCGTGGCGACGGGACGATTTTCCGCGAGGCTCACCTGCTCGAACAGCGTCAATTGCCGCGCCTGATAATGGTTGCGCCCCGTTGCCGTTTTATCCTCGGCAGCGTCGTAGCGCTCGAATTCCTCGCGCTCGAAACCGGAAGCGACGCGGTCAGCGGTGGCAATGATCCATTGCAGCAGCGTTTCCGGCCGGTGGTGCATGGCGGCGGCATTGACGAGCGAATCGGTGATATCGCCGTTTTCCTTGCGGCTGGCGAAAGGCAGCATTTCGGAGCGAATCAAATCCGGCGCCGCTTTCTCGATTTCATCCATGAACAGGGCGGTATACGCCGCATGCTTATGGCTGTGATAGCGCCCCGGCTCGTGCCATTTACAGTAAGCCGTGACGTGCGCATCAAGCCGTTCCCGCGCCACTTCCGGCGCGGCGCGCTCGGCGAATTTTCCAAGATCGTGCAGGAGCGCGGCAAAGGCCACGCGGCAGGAAGCATCGAGTGTATTCATGTCGATTCCATTCTGGCATATTGTGACGAGTGTATCCCCGTTTTGCGTGCTGATCGCATCCGGCAAGCTTGCCGTCAGACGAAGCGAATGTTTTCCGGCGCGACCCTGAGCCGGTAGCGCCGCGGGCGGCGTCCCCCATTATCGATGAGATAGGGCGCGGCGGCAACACCCAGGCGTTTTTTGAGTGAGCGCTGAAGTTTGGAGAGCGTTTGTGAAAAATAGTCGCCGTCCATGCCGTTGCGCAGGGCGCGTTCGGTGGCGGCGTGATCGCCGTCCAGAGAAATGGCGTCAAGTTCAAGCAGATAATCGCGCGCCAGATCCGTTTCGCCGTTGTCTTTGCCCGGCGCGGCGAGCGCTTCGTCCCCGCGTTGCGCGCGGCGCGCGAAAAGAGCGAGCAAGGCGAGCAGCGCGGGCGGAAGATGGAAAGGATCGCCGTCGCCCGCGCGCGCGGTTTGCTTGCGCAGGTTCAATTCCAGCGTGGGTGGACCGAGATTCCGGCCCGCCTGCCGAACCACGTCCGCGTAACGGGCATGGCCTTCGAGCAGATCTTCGGGCAGGCCGTGGCGCAGACTGACGAAGGGAATGCCGGCGAGGGTGACGCGGGCCTTGCGCGCGTCGACGAGCTTCTTGTCGTGGGTTTCGATGATGTTTTCGTAGGGCGTCGGGTAGAAGAATGCCCAACTGCTTTCGAACGGAGCGCTGACCAGCACGTGTGAGAGGCGATCCTGCGGGCGGCCGAAGAGCGAGAGCGCGTAGCCCAGGAAGAAGCCCATGGTTTTCCGGCCGCCCGCGATGGAGACGTGCAGGGCGGCGCCGGCATCGGCGGTGAACTCACGCACCTTTTCGGTGATGAAATCGGCGGCGAACAGATTGTCCTCGGGGCTGCGAATGTCATCGAGCGGGCCGCCGCCGGGGACGCTCAGGACGTGGATGCAATCGACGTCGAAATGGATCCCGGATAAACCGTAGTCGCGGCACAGGCGGTGAAACCAGCCGGGTCGCTCGGAAAGGAGCGACAGCCGCGCCCGCTCTTCTCCGTCACGGGTCGTGATGAGATGGATTTCGTCCGGAATCCACGGCGGGTTCTGCGCCACCGCGACGGCATACAGGGTTTCGGTAACCACCTGTGGCGACAGGCCGGTGACGGCGAGGAGAATGCGGCGAGTCATGCGATCGGCCTCGAAAAGGTTCACGGAAAATTCAGTGATACCACATCGAACCCGCCGGCAGGCCCGTCCACTGTATGCCTTCCGGCAGAGCGGCCTTGCCAATGCGTTCTTGCAGGCCGCGCGCGGGAAGCGGGTAGCAGCGCACGTCGTCGGCCTTTTCGTCCATCAACCGCTGCACGGCGGCCAGGCATTCCCGCAACGACTTTTCCGTGCCGTGGAACAGGAAAACGCTGTATTCAATCGGCGTGGCGCGATCGACCATCGCCCGGTGGATGCGGGCAAGGCGCCGGGGATGGGCGATATCATAGCCGATGATCCAGTTATTCATCTTCCTCCTCCTCTTCTTCCTTTATCCCGCCGATGGTTCGCGCGATGTCGCGCACGGCGGCCTCCAGTTCGCGGCGGAAATGCTCGGCCCGGATTTCGTAGGCGGCATAGTAGCGTCCACGTCCGGCTTTGCCCATGAGACAGCCGGATTCGGTATGCGAAAAGTCGTCCGCCGTCAATATTTCCTGACGGAAAAGCGCCAGCACGAAGCGGTCGGCCTGCGGCCGCAGAGCCTCGATGACGTCGCAGGCGAGTGATTCGCGCCCGAAATCGAGCGCGTGATAAAACCCGATGAAAGGATCCAGTCCGGCGCCATACAAGGCCAGCACCGCTTCGCAGTGCAAGAGGGTATAAGTGAGCGAGAGCACGGCATTGACCGGGTCGCGCGGCGGGCGGCGGTTGCGCTGCCGGAAGCCGAGCGATTCCGGAAGAATTTCCGAAAGCGCCTCGAAATAGCTCGCCGCCGCCGCGCCTTCCAGTCCACGTAAGGCGCCGATCGTCGTTTGCGCATCGATTTGCGGCAACATGCCGGCGATCCGTCGCTCGCAAAGGCTCAAAGGATAGCGGTGCATGGGAGAAGCGTCTTTTCGTTCCCGAATGAATTCCAGCTGCCCTTCCAGTTTGGCGGCGACGATGGCGCGGGAAAAGCGCAGACAATATTCCGCGTCCAGCGAGAAGCGATATTGATTGATCCGCCGCGCGGCGTCGTTGTGTGGCCGCCCGAGCAACAGGCTTGGCGCGCCCTTGCGGCCGGAGAGAATGATTACGCCGACGCCATGTTCACCGAGCTTGCCGAGCAAGCCGGAGCTCAGTTTGGCGTCGCCGCGCAGGAAGACGCGGGAGATCACTCGCATGGGCACGGTGCCGGTGCGTTCGCCGTTTTCCGAAAAAACCAGCGCGCCGCCATCGGCCTTGAGTTCCACATTTTTACGATCGACGTAAAGGCTGCTCACGATGTTTCCCTGTCAAAGAATCATGAATTGTCGGCATACGGGCTGCGCGCACCCTAGCTGCCGTATGTGCTGGCGAGGATCGAGCTGGAAAATGTGGGCGCGGTCTTCATCGAGATCCAGGCGTTCGACGAGTCCGCGCCGGACCTCGGCAAGTTCTCCCCTGGTCAGCCAGCATTCAAAGAACGATTTCTGTCCGCCGGCTTTATAGCCAAGCAGAAAACGATGCACGCGGTAAAGCCGCCGGGGGTCGGCGACGTCGTAACAGACGAGATAGAGGGTGCGGGCGGGATCGGACATGCCGCCAGTGTAGGCGAGCCGATTCGATGAATGCGGCGCGGCAAGCTTGTCATTGCGTTGTCCGCCCAGCGCCGCATGGTGGGAGGGGGGGATTCGTCGAGGATCGCGCTTTCCTCCAATCCAATGGATCATATTCGCCGGAATGGCGACTTGTTCAGCGTTTCCTCGATTCTTACCGGACCACGGAATCCTCGGATCAAGGAACGGCACGCAACGTTACAGTGAGCCGGATTGACTCTCGCCGTGGGGCGGGTATCATCCTCTCGTCCCCGCCACGCGGGAGCACTCCCAAAGGGGGGCTATCGGAGGGGTAGCGAGCGCTTTCTGGTGGGATGAGATGTTGAAAATTCAGAACAACAACACGACAAGCCCGCAAAACTCGATCAAGATGCTTCGAGCCGATCGATGTCTTGAATCACGTTTTGCCAGCGGAGATATCTTGGCCACGAATCTGCGGATTTGGTTTTTTTTCGGATTGCCGCAAGTTCCCGCCGGACCCCATTCCGATTCGGATGGCCCCGGTCCGGGAGTGCGGATACTGTTCCGTAACCGGGTTTTTCTTTTTTCAGGAAACGGAAATGACTACTAGCAAGCAATTGGAACAACTGTTGGAATTGCAGGCGCGGGCGCGCCTGGGGGGCGGGCAGGACAAGATCGACAAGCAGCACGCCCAGGGCCGGCTGACGGCGCGCGAGCGGATCGACCTCCTGCTCGATCCGGGCTCGTTCGAAGAGTTCGACAGGTTCAAGACGCACCGCTGCCGCAATTTCGGCATGGAGAAGACGGTGTTTCCGGGCGACGGCATCGTCACCGGGCACGGCACGGTCGGCGGGCGGATCGTCTATGTCTATGCGCAGGATTTCACGGTGCTCGGCGGCTCGCTGTCCGAGACGATGGCCGAGAAGATCTGCAAGCTGCTCGAACTGGCGATGAAGAACGGCGCGCCGGTGATCGGCCTCAACGATTCCGGCGGCGCGCGCATCCAGGAAGGCATCGAGAGCCTGGCGGGATTCTCGGACATCTTCCTGCGCAACGTGATGGCCTCCGGCGTGGTGCCGCAGGTTTCGGCGATCCTGGGCCCCTGCGCGGGTGGCGCGGTGTATTCGCCGGCGCTCACCGACTTCATCGTCATGGAGCGGATGAATTCGTACATGTTCCTCACCGGCCCGAAGGTGGTGAAATCGGTGTGCCACGAGGACGTGACGACCGAGGAGCTCGGCGGCGCCGACATGCACTCGTCGAAGAGCGGCGTGTGCGACTACGCGGCGGAATCGACCGCCGACGCGATTGCCTACATCAAGCGCCTGCTCTCCTTCGTTCCGCAGAACAACCTCGAAACGGCGCCGATCCTGCCCTGCGCCGACCCGACCGAACGGACGTCGGCAGCGCTGCGCGCGATCGTCCCCGACAACACCAACGCGGCCTACGACATGAAACAGGTCATCCTGGAGACGGTCGACGACGGCGACTTCTTCGAGATCAAGGAAAACTTCGCGCCCAACATCATCGTCGGCTTCGCCCGCTACAACGGCGTGTCCGTCGGCATCGTGGCCAACCAGCCGGCGTACCTCTCGGGCGTGCTGGACATCGATTCGTCGGTCAAGGGCGCGCGTTTCGTGCGCTTCTGCGACTGCTTCAACATTCCGCTCATCACCTTCGTCGACGTCCCCGGCTTCCTGCCCGGCACCTTCCAGGAATACGGCGGCGTCATCCGCAACGGCGCGAAGATGCTCTACGCCTACGCCGAGGCGACGGTGCCCAAGATCACGGTGATCACCCGCAAGGCCTACGGCGGCGCGTACTGCGTGATGTCGTCCAAGCACCTGCGCGGCGACGTGAACTACGCCTGGCCGAGCGCCGAGGTCGCGGTGATGGGCTCGCGCGGCGCGGTCGAGGTGCTGTACAGCCGCCAGGCCAAGGCCGCCGCCGATCCCAAGGCCTTCCTCGCCGAGAAGGAAGCGGAGTACCAGGAGACCGTCTCCAACCCCTACGTCGCCGCCGAGCGCGGTTATGTGGACGACGTCATCGATCCGGCGACGACGCGCGCGCGCGTCATCCGGGCGCTCTCGCTGACGCGGAACAAGCGCGACGTCAATCCCGCCAAGAAGCACGGGAACATCCCGCTGTGACGGCCAGAACCCTGGAGCGAACGATGAAGATCAGACAGAAGCAGGTGGCGGCGGCGCTGGCCGCCGTCGACCTCTACCTGCGGCAAGAGGAAGCGGAAGCGCTGGAAGCGCCCGCGCCGCGCGTCGCCGCCGAGCCGGACGCCTGGGCGCTGGCCGGACGCCTCGACGCGATGGGTCTGCGCCGCCTGATGCAGATGCGCGCCTTCGCGCACACCCGATGAATTCGACGTATTCATTTTTCAACCTTTGTGGAGCTTGACATGACTGACAGTGTGGTAATGACCGAAATGAACTACAGCCCCGACCGCCCCAAGGCGGCCAACCCGGTGAAGATCCAGGATCTGTCGCTGCGCGACGGCCACCAGTCGCTGTTCGCCACGCGCGGGCGCACCGAGGACATGATCCCGGTCGCCGAGATGATGGACGAGATCGGCTTCTGGGCCGTGGAAACCTGGGGCGGCGCGACCTTCGACACGATGCACCGCTTCCTCAACGAAGACCCCTGGGAGCGCCTGCGCACCTTGAAGCGCTATTTCAGGAAGACGCCGTTCTCGATGCTGCTGCGCGCGCAGAACCTCGTCGGCTACCGCAACTATGCCGACGACGTGGCGCGCGCCTTCGTCGACCGCGCGGTGGCCAACGGCATGGACATCTTCCGCACCTTCGACGCCCTGAACGACTACCGCAACTTCGAGACCGTCGTCGACCAGATCAAGAAGAACGGCAAGCACTTCCAGGGCTGCATGTGCTATTCCATGACCGAGCCGCGCATGGGCGGCGAGGTATACCAGCTCGACTACTACGTCGGCAAGGCCAGGGAGCTCGAAGCCATGGGCGCCGACTCCATCTGCATCAAGGACATGGCCGGGCTGATCGCCCCGTATGACGCCTATCAACTGGTCAAGACGCTCAAAGCCGCGGTCAAACCGCCGATCCACCTGCACAGCCACTTCACCTCCGGCATGGCGCAGATGAGCCAGTTGAAGGCGATCGAGGCCGGCGTCGACATCCTCGACACCTGCATGACGCCCTACGCCTTCCGCACCTCGCACCCGGCCATCGAACCGCTGGTCATGGCGCTGCTCGGCACCAGCCGCGACACCGGCTTCGACATCCGCAAGCTGGCGAACATCAACGAAGTGCTGGAAAAGCAAATCCTGCCGAAGTACAAGCACCTCCTGGACGACTCGAAGATTTCGGTCATCGACATCAACGTCCTCCTGCACCAGACGCCGGGCGGCATGCTCTCCAACCTGGTCAACCAGTTGCGCGAAATGGACGCGCTGGACAAGATCGACGACGTCTACAAGCAGCTGCCGCGCGTGCGCAAGGAACTCGGCCAGGTGCCGCTGGTCACCCCGACCAGCCAGATCGTCGGCGTGCAGACCGTGAACAACGTGCTCTACGACACCCCGGAAGAGCGCTACCAGATGATCACCGCGCAGGTCAAGGATCTGTGCTACGGCCTCTACGGCAAGACCGCCATCCCGATCGACCCGGACGTGCAGAAGAAGGCATTGAAGGGCTACCCGCGCGGCGAGGAGCCGATCACCTGCCGTCCGGCCGAAGTTCTGGAACCCGAGCTGGAGAAAGCCAGGAAGGACATCGGCGAGCTGGCGGCGGACACCGACGATCTCCTGACCTACGCGCTCTTCCCGGTGACCGGCAAGAAATTCCTCGAATGGAAATACGGCCGCGCCGAAGCGCCGGCCAGCGTCAAACCGATCACCCTGGAGCAGGTGAGGAAGACCGACGCGCTCGTCAAGAAGGCCAAGGCCGGCGAACTCGTCGAGAAGAAGACCGACGCGCCGGCCAAGTCCGAGCGCCTGCGCACTTTCAACGTCTTCGTCGACGACGAATATTTCAGCGTGGAAGTCGACCCGACCGGGGAAGTGCCGGCAGTGGTCGTTCCGGTCGCCGCGCCGGCGTCCGCGCCGCGCGCCGTGGCGACCGCTCCGGCGCCTGTCGCCGCGCCCAAGGCGGCGGCTGTCACGGCGCCGGCCGCCGACGTTGGCGGAACCAAACTGGCCGCGCCGATGCCGGGCTTGATCATCCGCTACCTGAAGAACGTCGGCGACCAGGTCGCCAAGGGCGAAGCCGTGGTGGTACTCGAAGCGATGAAGATGGAAAACTCGCTCACCGCCCCGTGCGACGGCGTGATCAAGGCCATCGGCTTCAAGAGCGGCGATACCGTCGCCAAGGGCGCGGCGCTCTGCGTCATCGGGTAGGCAAGCCGTGAATCTGTAAAGAGAGCACCCACTGGGTGCTCTTTTTTTGAACCACGTTTCTCGCCAATACTCCAGTACCATGACGGCTTTCAGCGTCCTCCGTCATGAATGCCGTAGAAATCGAACAGGCTGTCTCCGAGCTGGCATTTCAGCCTTTTGACGCGAAGGAGTTTCCGTTTGCCTTCCTGTCCGCCTTCGGCAACAAGGAGACGACGCTCCGCCGCCTGCGCGCGGGCAACAGCAACGCATCCGATGTGCCCGGCGGCGTGCTCCGGCGCAACCACATCCACATCGCCGTGAGCGCGGCCAGCGCCGTGGGCGAAACGCTCAAGGCTTTGCGCGAGAGCGCGGCCACCGGCAAGGCCAAGGCCAGATTCATCCTCGCCACCGACGGAGCAACGCTGGAAGCCGAGGACTTGGCGAATGGCGAAACCCTTGCCTGCGTTTATTCGGAACTGGCCGGACATTTCGCCTTTTTCCTGCCGCTGGCCGGAATCTCCACGATCAAGGAGATCAAGGACAATCCCATCGACGTGCGCGCCACCGGCCGGCTGAACAAGCTCTACGTCGAACTGCTGCGCGAAGACCCCAATTGGGCGGAGCGCCGCCACGACATGAATCACTTCATGGCACGGCTGATTTTCTGCTTCTTTGCCGAGGATACCGACATCTTCAACGGTGAAGGATTGTTTACCCAAACCATCGAGCAAATGAGTGAGCGTGACGGTTCCAACACGCATGAAGTACTGTCCGAAATTTTCCGCGCCATGAATATCCGGGCAAAAAATCGTGTTGCCGTGGAGCCGCGCCTGTCGAACTGGACTGACGGCTTTCCTTACGTGAATGGCGGACTCTTCTCCGGCGCGATCGGCGCGCCACGCTTCATGCGTCTGGCGCGCGCCTATCTGCTGCACGCGGGCGGACTCAAGTGGCGCGAGATCAACCCGGACATCTTCGGCAGCATGATCCAGACCGTGGCCGATGACGAAGAGCGCGGCGCGCCGGGCATGCACTACACCAGCGTGCCGAACATCCTGAAAGTGCTCAACCCGCTGTATTTGGACGATCTGCGCGCGCAGTTGGAGGCGGCTGGCGACAACGAACGCAAGCTCCTCAATCTGCGCCGCCGCCTCTCACGCATCCGCGTGTTTGATCCGGCCTGCGGTTCGGGCAATTTCCTGGTCATCGCCTACAAGCAGATGCGCTCGATCGAAGCGGAAATCAACCGCCGGCGCGGGGAATCGTACCTGAAATCGGAGATACCGGTCAGCAATTTCCGAGGCATCGAACTGCGCGACTTTCCGGCGGAAATCGCGCGGCTGGCATTGATCATCGCCGAGTTCCAGTGCGACGTGCTCTATCGCGGACAAAAGGACGCGCTGGCCGAATTCCTGCCGCTGGACGCGCGGAACCGGATCGTTTGCGGCAATGCCTTGCGGCTCGATTGGCTCTCCGTCTGCCCGCCGACCGGGACGGGGGTAAAACTGACGGCGGATGATTTGTTTGGCACGCCGCTGGAGCAGACGGAAATCGATTATCGCGCCAAGAACTGGAAGTCGCTGGATTATGTGGCCGGATGGTTCATGAAAGCCGCCGACTACGGCAGACATACCCGAATCACGGCAGCTTTTGTGTCCACCAACTCCATCTGTCAAGGTCAACTGGTTCCCATACTCTGGCCACTGGTCTTCAAGTCCGGTCATGAAATTGCTTTTGCGCACACATCGTTCAAATGGGCTAATCTTGCCAGCCATAACGCCGGCGTCACAGTCGTGATCGTGGGAATTTCAAATTACTCCGGCAAGGTACGCAGGATCTACTCCGTCGACTGCGTTGGAGAGGTGTCCATCAAGAACGCAGATTACATCAATGCGTATCTGGTTTCAGCGGTTAACATCATCGTAAAAAAGCGTAGCCATCCCTTTGGTGAGTTGGCGAAGATGAACCTCGGCAACAAGCCCGTGGATGATGGAAATCTCTTGCTCGTTCGGGACGAACTTGATGCTTTAAGGTTGCCCAGAGCACAGCACGAGAAGATCATCCGCCGGATTTATGGCTCGGAAGAATTTATTCATAACAAATTACGATATTGCCCGTGGATTGAAGACGAAGATCTGAATGAAGCGTTGAGTATTGCGCCAATTAGAAGGCGTATTGAAGGCGTCCGCATGACGCGACTAGCAAGCAGTGACAAAGGCGCGAACAGGATGGCAAATCGGGCGCATCAGATGAAAGAAATGAATATCGGCCTGAATTGCACCATTGTCATTCCAGCGGTAAGTTCAGAAGAAAGAGAATTTTTGCCCGTTGGTATTGCTGACAATCACAGTGTTATTACTAACCGTAACCATGGAATCCATGATGAATCATCATGGAACATGGCGATTCTTGCCTCACGTCTACACTGGATTTGGGTTGATACAGTTTGTGGAAAACTAGAACTGCGATTTAACTACTCCAACACCCTCGGCTGGAATACCTTTCCCGTTCCTCTGCTCACCGAGCAGAACAAGATCGATCTCACCCGCTGCGCCGAAAACATCCTGCTCGCCCGCGAAGCGCATTTTCCCGCCACCATCGCCGACCTGTACGCCCCGGACGCCATGCCAGAAAATCTGCGCCACGCCCACGAAATGAACGACGAGACGCTGGAACGCATCTATATCGGTCGCCGTTTCAGGAACGATACCGAACGGCCGGAAAAGTTGTTCGATCTCTATACGAAGATGACAGTCAATGCCGCGCCCAAAGCGAGAAACGGGGAAAAGACACCATGAACGCCAAGCTTGCGTCGCCGCTTCCGCCGCCCGCCGAAACCCTGACGGTCGAGTTCAAAAGTGACCGCGCGCGCCTGTCCGACAAGGAACTGGCCGAGGAGTTGGCGGCCTTGGCGAATACGGAAGGCGGCGAACTGTGGTTGGGCGTGGAAGACGATGGAACTCCCACGGGCCTGCACGAAGCCCACCGGGAACTGGCCGGCCTGCCCGGCATGGTGGCCGCCAGAACCTTGCCTTCGCTGGAGGTGACGGTCGACGCTTGTGAGCTTGCCGGTGTCCGCGTGGCGCGAATCGCCGTATCCAAGTCCACCGGCATGGAAGTGGCGACGACGGAGGGCATGTACAAGCGCCGCCGCTTGAAGCAGGACGGCCGACCCGAATGTGTGGCGATACTGCCGCACGAACGCCGCAGCCGGGCAAGCCGTTTCGGGTTGGCGGATGCCTCGGCGCAGACCGTCGCCGGCGCGACGCTGGATGACTTCGATCCGCTGGAACGCGAACGCTTGCGTCAGTCCATCCGTCAGTATGGCGGCGATCGCGTATTGCTGGAGTTGGACGACGAAGCACTGGATGGCGCATTGGGTTTCACCACGCGCATCGAGACGGGAACGCGCGTTCCCACTTTGGCTGGGCTCCTGGTGATTGGCCGTGAAAGCGCGCTGCGCGAACACGTGTCCACGCATGAATTCGCATTTCAGGTCCTGGCGCAGGATGCCGTGGCATTCAACGAATTCCGGCGTTTTCCGCTGCTCAAGGCGCTGGATTGGCTGGAAACCAATTTTCGTCCCTACAACCCGGAAAACGAGTTGCAGATTGGTTTGTTCCGGGTGCCGATCCCCAAGGTGGACATGGGCGCTTTTCGTGAAGCCCTGGCCAATGCCCTGGTGCATCGGGACTATCACCGTCTGGGCACGGTGTATGTGCGGCTGGACGACCACGGGCTGACCGTCAGCAATCCCGGCGGGCTGGTGGAAGGCGTCACGTTGCAAAACCTGCTGACCACCGAGCCGCGTCCGCGCAACCCGGCCCTGGCCGACGCCATGAAGCGTATCGGCATCGTCGAACGTTCGGGGCGCGGCGTAGACAAGATTTATCGCGGCATGTTGCGCTTCGGCCGCCCCGAACCGGATTACAGTCAGACCGATAGCAACGGCGTGGCGTTACGATTGGCGACGGTCGATGCAGACGTGGTGTTCCTGCAACAGGTGGTCGAGCAGGAAAGCAAACAGGGCGGAACGCCATTGCCTATCGACAGCCTGATTGTGCTGGCGGCATTGCGTAAACAGAAACGGCTGGATGCCGATGAACTTGCCCAACACATTCACCGCGATGCCGTTCATGTCCGGCACACACTGGAACGCTTGGTCGAAGCCGGGCTGATCCAGTCCTTCGGCAACACGCGCAATCGCGGCTATACCCTGTCGGCGGAAATGTACCGCGCCAAGGGAGAGCAGATCGCCTACACGCGGCAGGCCGGATTCAGCGGCTTGCAGCACGAGCAAATGGTTTTGGGCCATGTGCGCCATCATGGCGACATCCGGCGCAACGAAGTCGTCGATTTGTGCCATTTGAACGAGAATCAAGCGACCAAACTGCTCAAACGACTCAAGGATGAAGGGAAACTGGTGCAGCATGGTGAGCGGCGCTGGGCGTTTTATACCCTGGGTGAAAATGTGTCGATATGAGATTCTATGCGCTTCTATGCGCTTCTATGCGCTTCCAGGAATACATATAAAACGATGAGTCACGAGAACAGCCGTGCCTCGGAAAATTTTGATCGGTTTTTGATTGCCGGCACATGATTATTTGGATGCCATGAATACCAACGGCCATTCCTCCCACGTCATCCCCTCGGTCTCCATCACCACGGCGCGCACCGACGCCTCCAGCCAGGCCAACGCGCTGGGCATGCGCCCCATGCAGGAACGCGCCTGGGCCAGGCGCGGCGAACCATATCTGCTGATCAAATCGCCGCCGGCTTCGGGCAAGTCGCGCGCGCTGATGTTCATCGCGCTGGACAAGTTCCATGACCAGGGCTTGCGGCAGGCCGTCATCGTGGTGCCCGAGCGTTCCATCGGCGGCAGCTTCGCCGATGGAACGCTCTCCCAGTCCGGCTTTTACTGGGACTGGAACGCAGCCCCACAATGGAATCTGTACAATGCGCCCGGCGTGGACGAGCCGCGCGTGGTCAAATCCAAGGTAGATGCGGTACGCAGGTTGCTTTGGAGCGCGGCATCCTCGACAAGGAAAACACCATAGCCGAAGAGTTGACCATGCAACGCACGGACAAGATTGTGCGCGAGCGATACCCTGAACTTTCCGAAGATGACCAGGAAGTCATCCGCCAACACGCCATTGCCGTGCTGAACGTCACCCAGCAGGCCAAGCTGACGCTGGCCCAGGCCGACGCCGAGGGCAGCGCGCGCAATACGACGCTGATCGACGGCGTGCGCAGGTTCATCAAGGTGCGCGACCCGGATATCGATCTCATCGACCGAATCAATCCTTTCGACGCCGCTTACGCGGTATTGGCGAAAACGATGAATGAAAAATCCTTGCGCCAGATTCAGGCAAGCATCGCTGCCAAAAAAGTGAGCATTCCGCAAGACGAAGCGCGTGAGTTGGCGAAACGCGCCCTGCAATTCAAGAAATAGCATGCTCGCCTGCCCGACACCCATTCCGCCGATCTTTGGGAAAAGCGCATGGCCGAGGGCGTCGCCGTGTTGGCGCGTTACCGCGCACAGGCCAAGGCGGCGCGGGAGCCGGGCCATGTCTGAAATGAACGATGACGAACTGCTGGCAGCGCTTGGTGTCGAAATCGCGCCGCTCACGACCATCCCTTCGTCACCGAGCACCGTGATCTGATCCACAAGATTGGCGTGACCGGCAGCCAAGTAGAAACCCGCATCGCGGGCGCGGAAAACGACACGACCTATCTCATGGCCGGCGTGGACGTCGTGGCGACCTACCGCCTCCACAACGTGAGCCGCATTCGACTGGAAAACATCTTTCATCGACTGTTCCACGCGGTACAGATCGACTTGACCATCGCAGACCGTTCGGGGCATCCGGTCAAACCACGAGAGTGGTTTCTGGTACCGCTTCAGGTGATCGACGAAGCGGTCCAGCGCATTCGGGACGGCTCCATCACGGATATCGTCTACAATCCGAAAAGCGCTCGTCTGGTTTCGGGGCAGATCCAGGATTTGTCGCTGCGCGAACCAAACCCAATGTTCTACGCGCGAAACGCCGCCGCAGCGCGCCGCAGGCCCTCTTCCACGCTGATCGACGGTGTCCAGCCCAGCGTCTCCCGCGTCGATCGCATATCCACTTGGAGAGACCCGCACAGCCGGCGCAGCGCTTCGCGCCGGCCCAGCAAGGCCGCGGCCGCGTCGAGCCAGGCGATGGGAACGGGAAAGAGGCGCGCCGGGCGACCGAGCGCCACGCCGAGCCGCCGGAGCAGAGCGGCCGTCGACAGATCCTCGCCGTCGGAGACGAGGAAGGTCCGCTGGGCGGCGGCGGGATGTTCGGCGCATACCGCCAGCAGGTCGACGAGGTTGTCCAGCGCCACCAGGCTTCGCCGGTTCCGCGTCACGGCGCCGAGCGGCAGGGGCCAGCCGCGCGCCAGGGCGCGCATCAGGGCCTGGAAATTGGCTTTTGCGCCGGGGCCGTAGACCAGCGGCGGCCGCACGACGACCACTTCGAGGCCATGCCCGCGCGCGAGTTCGCGCAAGCCCTGCTCCGCTTCCATTTTCGCAATGCCGTAGGGATCGGACGGCGTGACCGCGTCATCCGCCGTGAACGGCCGTCCCGTCGGGGTGCTCTCCCCATTGACCTTGATCGAACTCAAAAAGACGAAACGGCGCACGCCCGCCGCCACCGACTGCCGGGCCAGATTCAGCGTCCCCGCCGTGTTGATCTGCCGATGAAGCGCCAATGCGTCGCCGGCTTCGCGCAGCGCATGGACGCGAGCCGCGCAATGGATCACCGTGGAGATTCCCGCCAGGGCGTCCGACCAATCCTCGGTAGGCGACAGGTTCTTGCCGTGCGCCACCGACAGGTTCGGGTGTGACCAGGGAAGCACAGTGTCATGGGTCGCCGCCATGATACGACCAAACCGCGGCCCGCGCCGCACGAGACGCGCCGTCAGCGCGCGGCCCACGAAACCCGCGGCGCCGGTGACGAGGATCGCCACGCCGTCACGAACTGATCTGTCTGGCATAGGACTTGACCTGCGTCCACTGCCTGCGACTGACGGGAAGCTTGTCCGGCACCCCGCGCACCAGCGCCTGCCATTGGGTTTCGGCATCCTCGGCGGCGGATTTCTCGAAGCCGGCGATGGCCTCCCGCGCGACCAGCGCGCCGCGGTGCAGGCGGATGAAACGCTCGGAAAACTCCTGCTCGAGATGCGTCAGCGATTCTTCGAGCAGATACTCCCGCGCCTCCGTGCGCGCCATGACGTACTTGAGATCGGCTTTGAGGTAGAGGATGTCCGCGACCGGAATCAGCAACAGGCGTCCGCGCTCGTGGCAGGACAGATGGGTGCGCGCGCCCTTCTGCAGTCCGGCCAGCACCTCGGGTTCGATGCGTCGGCTCGGCACGGCCTTTTGCAGCGCCGCCGCCAGGCGCTGCGCGCGCACCGGCTTTACCAGGTAGTCGATGGCGTTGAGCTCGAAGGCGCGCACCGCATAGCTGTCGTAGGCCGTGACGAAGATGATGGCCGGCGGCGGGTCGAGCCGGGCCACGTGGCGCGCCAGTTCGATGCCGTCCATCTCCGGCATGCGGATATCCACCAGCATCACGTCCGGCGCGTTCTCCTTCAGCGCCTCGATCGCGCGCCACCCGTTGTCCGCCTCGGCAACGAGGACGTTGGGCGCCTCGGCGGCGACGTCGGCCAGAAGATCGCGCAGGCGCGCGCGCGCGGGCGCCTCGTCATCGACGATCATCACGGAAAGTGTCGGCACGGTATTCATGGCAGAAACCTCTTTCGGCACGGAGATCCGGAGATACAGAGAGTACACGGAGAAGAGCGGGAGAGGGCGCCCCGGCAGGGCCGGGAGAGGGCGTCGTTCCTTGCGGCGAAGCCGCAAACTTCACTTCGGATCTCATTCATGCGCCTTCAGCCATGCCCCTATCGCCTCCAGCGCATCCTGCGTGCGCGCCGCAGAGAGGATTCGTCGAGGATCGCGCTTTCATCCAATTCAAGATCATTGAGATTCCGTACCGATCAAGAAAAGTTTTTCTCCGTGTAGAAAGAGGTTCATTCGGTTTGTTTCGTTCATGGCGCCCTCCGGCAGGGCAGGATGATGTCCACCCGGTATTCTTGCGAGCCGTCGGGCAGCGTTTTTTTACCGGTTTCCAGGGTCGCCTCCAGATCGTAATACAGCAACAGACGCTCGCGCACGTTGGCCAGGGCCATGCGGTTTCCCTTGCTTTCCCCGCCGCCGATGCAGGGATTGGTCATCCATATGCGCAATGCGTCACCCCGGCGCGAGAAACCGATGCGTATCGTTCCGGGTTTGCCGGAAGGTTCGATGCCGTGATACACCGCGTTTTCCGCCAGCGGCTGCAAGACCAGCGGCGGCACGCTGAGGTCGGCCGGGATGCTGTCAATTTCCCAGACCACGTTGAGCCGGTCGCCCAGGCGCAGCTCTTCCAGTTCGAGATACTGCCGACACAGCGCGATTTCTTCGGCCAGCGGCAGCAGCTCGCGATGATCGCGCATCAGCGCGCGGAAGAGATCGGCCAGTTCCTCCAGGGCCTGTTCGGCGCGGCGCGGTTCCATTCGGATCAGCGAGAGCACGGCGTTCAGGCTGTTGAACAGGAAATGCGGCCGGATGCGCGCGGTCAGCGCCTGCAGGCGGGCTTCGGCCAGCGCGGGCGGGAAGGCCTTGGCGCGCATCTCGAAATAGAACAACATGCCGCCCGCGGCGAGAGCGGCGAGCGCGGCGACGCGCGCGCCGCTTTTCCAGCCGCCTTCATGAAGACCCATGAAATGCCAGAAATCGGCCTGCAGCCATGCCGTCAGGACGGCCAGCAGGATCACGGCGGCCTGCCCCCGGCGCAAGGGCAGCAAATGGATGAGCCGCGCCGACATCCAGAGCAGCACGAGATTGGTGAGCAGCAGCGGCTGCACCCAGATGGATATCCTGATGTACTCGTCCATCCAGGCGCCGATGTCGCCGCTCTGCGCCAGCGCCGCGGCCAGCGCGCCGAGATTGACGCCCAGCAGGACGCGCAGCATGACGCCGAAATTGCGGAAATCCGGCAAGGGATGGCCCGCGGCGTATTGCTTTATACTAGGCGCGGATTGACTCATATCGAGGTCGATGGACGAAGACTCCTTCCCTGCGCAGACACGGAGAAAATCCTTTGAAGACGAGGATCGGGTCGAAGTTCAACGAACCGGGGGCGCCAATCGGCGTGACGGCTTTCCGGCATCCCTTTCCTTGTCCTTCTCCGCGCTCCATGCCGAAAGAGGTTTCCGGCCTTCCAAATACATTGATTCTAGATTCTATCTTACCGCTCATCTTTCATGAATTCCGACACTTCTTCCCAAGCCTCGCAATACACCTGGGACGGCACCTTCTCGGAACCCGTCGATAAGCTCGTGCTTCGCTACACCGCCTCCGTCGGCTTCGACCGGCGCATGTGGCGGCAGGATATCCGCGCCTCGCTGGCCCACGCCCGTATGCTGGCCCGCCAGGGCATTCTTTCCGCCGAGGATCTCTCCGACATCCAGCGCGGCATGGCGCAGATCGCGGGCGAGATCGAATCCGGCGCCTTCGAGTGGTCGCTGAACTTCGAGGACGTACATCTCAATATCGAGAAGCGGCTGACCGCGCTCATTGGCGATGCCGGCAAGCGTCTGCATACCGGCCGTTCGCGCAACGACCAGGTGGCGACCGACATTCGCCTGTATCTGCGCGACGCGATCGACGACATAGAGATTCTGCTGCGGCAGTTCCAGGAAGCCCTGCTCGCCCTCGCCGAACGCGAGGCGGACACGCCGATGCCCGGCCTCACGCACCTGCAGGTGGCCCAGCCGGTCACCTTCGGTCACCACGTGATGGCCTGGTTCGAGATGACCCGGCGCGACGCCGAGCGCCTGACCGAAATCCGCCGGCGCATCAACCGCCTGCCGCTGGGTTCCGCCGCGCTGGCCGGCACCACCTACCCGATCGACCGCGAGTTCGTGGCCGCCGAACTGGGCTTTGACGGCGTGTGCGAGAACTCGCTCGACGCCGTGTCCGACCGCGACTTCGCCATCGAATTCTGCGCCGCCGCGGCGCTCTTGATGATGCACTTTTCGCGCATGTCCGAGGAACTGGTGCTGTGGGCGAATCCGCGCGTCGGCTTCGTGAAGATCGCCGACCGTTTCTGCACCGGCAGCTCGATCATGCCGCAGAAGAAAAACCCGGACGTGCCCGAACTCGCGCGCGGCAAGACCGGGCGGGTCTATGGCCACCTGGCCGCGCTGCTGACCCTGATGAAAGGCCAGCCGCTGGCCTACAACCATGACAACCAGGAAGACAAGGAACCCTTGTTCGACACGGTGGATACGCTCATCGACACCCTGCGCATCTTTGCCGACATGGTCGGCGCCGGCCTCACCGTCCAGGCGGAAGCGATGCGCCAGGCGCTGAGCCAGGGTTTCGCCACGGCCACCGATCTTGCCGATTATCTCGTCCGAAAAGGCCTGCCGTTCCGGGACGCGCACGAGACCGTCGGCCGCGCCGTGCGCCGCGCCGGCGAGCTCGGCGCCGAACTCGCCGGCCTGCCGCTTTCCGAACTGCGCGCCTTTTCGCCGCTGATCGACGGCGACGTCTATTCGATACTCACCATCGAAGGCTCGCTGGCCGCGCGCAATCACGTCGGCGGCACCGCGCCGGAACAGGTGCGCGCCGCCATCGCCCGCGCCCGGCAGCCCGGGCAAGCGTATAATCCTGAAAATTGTGGTTGAGTACTGATTTCTTCCATTCAAGGCCTGTGATGGCAAGCTTTTCTGGTCTCTTTACTCTCCCCCACGGGGCTCCGTTCTGTCCTCTGTCCTCTGGTACCCAGCCTGCCGCGTCGTCGCGCCTTGCCAGCACACTCCGGGACCGCACTCATGGGCACGTCCAACTGTGGTTTCCAGGATAATTCCTCCGTCCCTCCTCCGCCCGCCGGGATTTCCGCGAATGAAAAAATTGCAAAAAAACTTGACAAAATGAGAAACGTCGACACAATTTTGCAAGCAAGCAAGCAAGCAAGCAAGCAAGCAAGCAAGCAAGCAAGCAAGCAAGCAAGGTAGGGTGGGTTGGGCCGGGGGCCGCTGCCGGCGCAGTCGGCTAGGGAAGAAGGCGGGGTCGGGGCCCGCGCGCGACAGCCGGAAAAACGTCGAGGTTGCTTCCAGGGTGTGTTCCGCGACGTTCTCATCCCTTCCAATATCATTTCAATCCAGCGCCGCAGCAAATTTTTTGATGGCGACAAGGGTAGGATGTGCGCCCTTCGCTCACCGTACCGTGTTTTCCATGCGCTATCTAAGTTTTCCGCTCCGGAACAATCTGTTCGTCGCGCCCATGGCCGGCGTCACCGATCGTCCGTTCCGCCAGCTCTGTCGCAAGCTGGGCGCGGGCCTTGCCGTTTCCGAAATGGTCACCTCGAACTCGCTCCTGTACGGCAGCGCCAAGACCCGGCGGCGCGCCGACCACATGGGTGAAGCCGCGCCGGTCGCCGTGCAGATCGCCGGATCGGATCCGGCAACGATGGCTCGGGCGGCGCGCCACAATGTCGATCATGGCGCGCAGATCATCGACATCAACCTGGGCTGTCCGGCAAAAAAAATCTGCCAGGCCATGGCGGGTTCGGCCCTGCTGAAGGACGAGTCCCAAGTCGGCCGCATCCTGGAAGCCGTGGTCGGAGCGGTCCCCGATACGCCGGTCACGCTGAAAATCCGCACCGGCTGGGATCGCGACCATTGCAACGCCCCGGCGATCCTGAAGATCGCGGAAAGCTCCGGCATCCGGGCGCTCACCGTGCATGGGCGCACGCGCGCCTGCGGATATTCGGGCCGGGCCGAGTACGAGACGATCGCCGCGCTCAAGGCCGGGGCGCGCATCCCGATCGTCGCCAACGGCGACATCGACTCGCCGGAAAAAGCCCGGCAGGTGCTCGACGCGACCGGCGCCGACGCCTTGATGATCGGCCGCGCGGCGCAGGGCCGTCCATGGCTGTTCCGCGAGATCGAACACTATCTCGCGACCGGCGCGCGGCAGTCCGCGCCGCGCGCCGACGAAATCCACGGCATCCTCCTCGAGCACCTGGAAGATTTGTACGCATTCTATGGACTCGACGCGGGCGTGCTCGTCGCGCGCAAACACATCTCCTGGTATACCAGGGGACTGCCCGGCTCGGCGGCATTTCGCCAGCGCATGAACCGCCTGTCCGACGTCGCCGGGCAGCGCCGGGCGATCGACGATTTCTTTCTGGGCCTGGCCGAACGGGATGAGCGTCTCCATTACGCCCCGGCCAGCGAAACGGCGCAAAGTGAAAGGGAAGGACCCATCGCATGAACAAGGCCAACGACATCTCCGCCTGCATCCAGGGCGCGCTGGAAGCCTATTTCCATGATCTCGATGGAGAGCGGCCGAGCAACATCTACGGCATGGTGTTGAAAAGCGTGGAACGGCCGATGCTCGAAGTCACCCTGCGCCAGGCCGGAGGCAACCAGACGCTGGCCGCCGAAATGCTCGGTATCAACCGCAATACCCTGCGCCGGAAGATCAACGAGTATCGGTTGATGCGGTGAGCGCCCCGGCAAACGCGAACCACAGGGAGGCGCTCAAGATACAGAGGAAAAACTTCTTGATTAGCAAGGAACCTCAGTGATCTTGAAGGGGATGACTTTTTGCCTGACCAACGGCTTACCGCCTTTTCTTCGAAGACCAGGTTTCGAGAGACTAGGCTTCCTTTACGCGCCGCCGCCTGCCTTTCCCTCCCCCGCCCGGCGGGGGAGGGAAAGGCAAACGTCTGTGTGAAAGCAAGCCGGGCGGGGGGAGGAAGGCAAATGTCCGCGCGGAAGCAAGCCGCTGATCGATGGGAATCCTCAAGTCATGAATACGCCCTCTTGGCAGAATTTCGTTGCTGATCGAGAAAAACCTTGAGAGTGTTGCGTGAGCAATGGTACCGTCGTGGCAACTCCGCACAGATACTCAATACGCTGCGGAAACACCATTACACTTGGCAACACTCTCCAGACTTTCTTGATGGACAAGGAATCTCGGTGATTCTGGATTGGCGGAAAGCGTGATCCCCGATGAATCCTCCCTCCGGCGCTACGCGCCAGATCCCTCGAAGAGGGAGCCGGGACGTCTCCTCTTCGATCTCTTCGAAGAGGCTGCCGGCGCAACCGGCTGAGGGAGGAGACGGGCCCGTGGTTAGGGTTTTTTGGTTTTTGTGGTTTGAACAGAGGTCTTTAGCGTGAAGGTTTTTCTCATGAAAATTCGCCAAGCATTGATCAGTCTCTCCGATAAACGCGGCGCGCTCGAATTCGCGCAGGGCCTGGCCGGGCAGGGCGTCCAACTGCTGTCTACCGGAGGCACCGCCGGCTTGCTGCGGCAGGCCGGCCTCGTCGTGACCGAGATCGGCGATTACACCGGCTTTCCGGAAATGCTCGACGGCCGCGTCAAGACGCTGCATCCCAAGGTGCACGGCGGCATCCTGGCCCGCCGCGATGTTCCCGAACATCTGGCGACGATCGAGCGGCACGGCATCCCGGCGATCGATCTTGTCTGCGTCAACCTCTATCCCTTCGCCGCGGCGATTGCCCGGCCCGGCGTGACGCTGGCGGAAGCCGTCGAGAACATCGACATCGGCGGTCCGGCGATGGTGCGCTCGGCGGCCAAGAACTACGCCGGCGTGGCGGTGGTCACCGATCCCGACGACTATCCGGCGCTGCTCGAGGAAATGCGGGCCAACGGCGGCGCGCTTGGCCTGGCGACCCGTTTCGCGCTGGCCAGGAAGGCGTTTGGCCATACCGCCCGCTACGACGGCATGATCGCCAACTGGCTGAGCGGCCTCGCCGAAGGCGCGGAAGCCAGTCCCGACGAAGCCGCGCCGGCGTCGTCGATTTTCCCGGACAGGCTGCAACTCGCCTTCGACCGCGTGGAAACCCTGCGCTATGGCGAGAATCCACACCAGCGGGCGGCCTTTTATCGCGACGCCGCCCATGGAGAAGGCGCGGCCGCGGGCGGCATCGCCGCCTACCGGCGCCTGCAGGGCAAGGAGCTTTCCTACAACAACATCATGGATTCCGATGCCGCCTGGGAATGCGTCAAGACCTTCGACGCGCCCGCCTGCGTCATCGTCAAGCACGCCAATCCCTGCGGCGCGGCCGTCGACGCCCGTCTGTCCGGCGCGTACGAAAAGGCTTTCCAGACCGACCCGGTCTCGGCCTTCGGCGGCATCGTCGCCTTCAACGGCGAAGTGGACGCCGACGTGCTGCGGGCGATGGAAGCGCGCAAGCACTTCGTCGAAGTGATGATCGCTCCGTCTTTCACCGCCGCCGCCAGGGAGCTTTTGCGCGAGAAGCAGAACCGGCGCGTGCTGGAGGTTCCGCTACAGGGAAAATGCCAGGCGCTGGAATGGAAGCGCGTCGGCGGCGGCCTGCTGGCGCAGACGCCCGACGACTTCCGCGCGCAGGCCGGGGATCTTGCAGTCGTCACCAAGAAGCGGCCGACGGCCCGGCAGCTCGATGATCTGCTCTTCGCCGAGCGCGTCGGCCGCTTCGTCAAGTCCAATGCCATCGTCTTCTGTGGCGGCGGCATAACGCTCGGCATCGGCGCCGGCCAGATGAGCCGCGTCGATTCGACACGCATCGCGGTGATGAAGGCGAAGAATGCCGGACTATCGCTGATCGGCTCTTGCGTCGCCTCGGATGCCTTCTTTCCCTTCCGCGACGGCCTCGACGTGCTCGCCCAGGCGGGCGCGGCGGCGATCATCCAGCCCGGCGGCTCGGTGCGCGACGAGGAAGTCATCGCGGCGGCCGACGAGCACGGCATCGCGATGGTGTTTACCGGCGCAAGGCATTTCAGGCATTGAAAGCGCAATCACATGGCCGGTTCCCTTGATTTCGTCGAATACGTGTGCGGGCAGCTGGCCAGCGTCGGCGCGATTCGCCACAGGAAAATGTTTGGCGATTACATGGTCTATGTCGATGACAAACCGATCCTGCTCGTCTGCGACAACACGGTATTCGTGAAGCAACGGGACTGCGTGCGCGAAGACATGCAAGAAGCGCCGTCCGGCGTCCCCTATCCGGGCGCGAAATCGCACTATATCCTCGACATCGACGACGCGGCGCTCGCCGCGCGGGTCGTCCGCCGCCTCGCCGCCGCGACCCCGCCGCCCAAGCCCCGCGAGAAAGCCACAGGCAAGGACTCCGTCAAATGAAACTCCTCGTCATCGGCTCGGGCGGACGCGAACACGCGCTGGCCTGGCGCTTCTCCAAGTCCTCCGGACTGCGAACGGTCTACGTCGCCCCCGGCAACGCCGGAACCGCGCACCAGTTCGGAGCGAAAAACGTCCCCATCACCAATCCCGTCACCTTGGCCGCCTTTGCCGAAAAAGAAAAAATCCACCTCACCGTCGTCGGCCCGGAGGCGCCGCTGGCCGCCGGGATCGTCGACCTTTTCCGCGCGCGCGGCCTGAAAATCTTCGGGCCGACAAAGGCTGCCGCGCAACTGGAAAGCTCGAAGGACTTCGCCAAGCGCTTCATGCTGCGCCATAACATTCCGACGGCGGCCTTCGCGACCTTCACCGAAGCCGCCGCGGCGCACGCCCACGTCGAGGAAAAGGGCGCGCCGATCGTGGTCAAGGCCGACGGGCTGGCCGCCGGCAAGGGCGTGGTCGTGGCCATGAGCCTGGACGAAGCGCATCGCGCCGTCGACGGCATACTCTCCGGCGACATGCTCGGCCAAGCCGGCGCGCGGGTAGTCATCGAGGACTATCTGGACGGCGAGGAGGCGAGTTTCATGGTCATGTCGGACGGCAGAAACGTGCTGCCGCTCGCTTCCAGCCAGGATCACAAACGGATTTTCGACGGCGACGCGGGGCCCAATACCGGCGGCATGGGCGCCTATTCGCCGGCGCCGGTGGTGACGCCGGAAATCCACGCCAGGGCGATGCGCGAGATCATCCTGCCGGCGGTGCGCGGCATGGCCGCCGACGGCATCCCCTACACGGGTTTCCTTTATGCCGGCCTGATGATCGGCGGGGATGGCTCGGTCAAGGTCGTCGAATTCAACTGCCGCATGGGCGATCCGGAAACCCAGCCGATCATGATGCGCATGAAGTCCGACCTGCTCGAACTCGTCGAGTACGCGCTCGCCGGCAAGCTCGACGAGATCGAGGCCGAATGGGACCGGCGCGTCGCGCTCGGCGTGGTGCTCGCCGCCGCCGATTATCCGGGAACGCCGCGAAAAGGCGACGTGATCACCGGACTTCCCGCGGAGCGCGAGAACCTGTGCGTCTTCCACGCCGGAACCGCGGAGCGGGAAGGCCGGATCGTCACTTCGGGCGGCCGCGTGCTGTGCGTCACGGCGCTTGGCGAAAATGTGAAACAGGCGCAGAAACTGGCTTACGAATCGATCGCCGAAATCCATTTCGACGGCATGCAGTTCCGCCACGACATCGGCCACCGGGCGGTTTCGCGCTGACGGGCTTGTCTGGAAATTCGAATCAGGTTTGCCCGGCCTCATACACCGCCCGCCCGCCGACCAGCGTGGCGCGGACCCGCCCGATCATCTCCCCGCCCAGGAACGGGGTGTTCTTTTCCCTGCTGCGCAGCGTCGCAGCCGTCACGCGCCACGGCTCATCCGGAGCGAAGACGCAAAGGTCGGCGCGGTGGCCTGCTTCGAGCGAGCCGGCCTCGATTCCCAGAATTGCCGCCGGGTCGCAGGTGACGCGGGCCAGCGCGGCGGCAAGCGGCACCTCGTCCTCCCGCGCCCAGCGGAGCAGCAGCGGCAACAGCAATTCCAGGCCGACGGCTCCGGGCGAGGTTTCATCGAACGGAAGCTGTTTGCCGTCTTCGCCGACCGGCGTGTGGTCGGAGCAGACCGCCACCAGTCCCTCGGCCACCGCGGCGCGCAGCCCCGCGCGATCCTCCGCCGAACGCAGCGGCGGGTCAAAGCGGGCATGGCCATCGAAATAGCCGATGTCCTCGTCGGCAAGGTGCAAGTGATGGATGGCCACGTCGCAACTCACTTCCAGGCCGCGCGCCCTGGCCTGCCGGATCAGTTCGACGCCGGCGGCCGACGAGAGCTTGGAAAGGTGCAGGCGCACGCCGGTGTCGAAGGCCAGATTGAGCGCGGTCGACAGGGCGACCGTCTCGGCGCATACCGGGATGACCGCCAGGCCCAGGCGGGCGGCGATCCTGCCATCGTGCGCCACGCCGTGGCGCGCCAGATAATGATCCTGGGGCTGGAGGCGGACGGCGTGCCCGAAGGTGGCGGCGTACTGCATGGCGCGCAACAGCACCTGCGTATCGAAGATCGGCCGGGTCGCCTGTGAAAAGGCGATGCAGCCGGCACGCGAGAGGCTCACCGTCTCGGACAGTCTTTCACCCGCCAGTTGCCGGGTCAGCGCGCCGATGGGAAACACGCGCGCCAGGCCCAGGGATTCCGCCTGCCGGACGAGCTGTTCGACGAGGCCGGGCTCGTCGAGCGGCGGCTGGGTGTCCGGCGGACAGGCCAGCGCGGTGATGCCGCCGGCCACCGCGGCGGCGAGATCCGAATCGAGCGTGGACAGGCGCGCCGAGAGGTCGACGAGCCCCGGGCAGACGACGCAACCCGCCGCGTCGATCACGCGCGCCGCGGAAAAGTCCGCCGGCGTCTCGCCGATGGCGCGGACCTTTCCCGCCGCGACGAAGACGTCGGCCTGCCGGTCGATGCCGTTCTTCGGGTCGATCAGTCGGCCGCCCCGGATGTGAATGTTTTCCGCCTGCATGGTTTTCTAGTTCCCCGCCAGAATGCTCATCACCGCCATGCGCACGGCGATGCCGAAAGTCACCTGCGACAGGATGACCGCCCGTGGGCTGTCGGCCACCGCCGAATCGATCTCGACACCACGATTCATCGGACCCGGATGCATCACGATGGCGTCCGGCCTGGCCAGCGAAAGTATCCGGGGTGTCAGGCCGTAGCATTGGAAATACTCGCCCGCCGAGGGCAGCAGGGCGCCGTTCATGCGCTCGTTCTGCAGGCGCAGCATGATCACCACGTCGCAGCCCCGGATTCCCTCGGCCAGATCGTTGAACACGCGCACGCCCAGGTGCTCGATCACCGAGGGCAGCAGCGTCTTTGGTCCGACCACGCGAATCTCGCCGGCGCCCAGGATGCGCAGCGCGTGGATGTCGGAACGGGCGACGCGCGAATGCAGGACGTCGCCCACGATGACCACCGTCAGCCCGGAAAAATCCCGCTTGAAATGGCGGATGGTGTACATGTCGAGCAGGCCCTGCGTCGGATGGGAATGGCGCCCGTCGCCGGCGTTGATCACGTGCACGTCCTTGCGGCCGACGCGGCGCAGGTGTTTGGCGATCAGGTAGGGCGCGCCCGAGGAGGCATGGCGCACGACGAACATGTCGGCGTGCATCGCCACCAGGTTGTCGATGGTGTCGAGCAGCGTCTCGCCCTTGGCGGTCGAGGAACGCCCGACGTCGAGATTGATCACGTCGGCCGACAGGCGCTTGGCGGCGATTTCGAAAGTCGTGCGCGTGCGCGTGGAGTTCTCGAAGAACAGATTGAACACGCTCTTGCCGCGCAGGAGCGGCACCTTTTTCACTTCGCGGTCGGACACCTTCAGGAAGCTGGAGGCGGTGTCCAGGATATGCGTGAGGGTGTCGGGCGGCAGGCCGTCGATCGACAGGAGATGGTTCAAGCGACCGTCGGCACCGAGCTGCGGATCAGGCATGGTCGACGCACCTCCATTGCAGACGCCCGGCCGCATCCGGTTCGAGCACCAGTTCCTGCGAATCGGGAATTTCGGCCCGCCAGGCGCAGAACTCGGCCTGGATCGGCAATTCCCGCCCGCCGCGGTCGGCCAGCACCGCCAGCCGGACGCTGGCGGGACGGCCGTAATCGAACAGTTCGTTGATCGCCGCCCGGGTCGTCCGTCCGGTGTAGAGCACGTCGTCTACGAGAATCAGCGGACGGCCCTCCATCTCGAAACGGATCGAGGTCGGCCGAACGTTCGGGTGCAGCCCTTTTTCGCCGTAATCGTCGCGATAGAACGACACGTCGACCATCCCGATCTCCGTCGCGAGGCCGAGCAGTTCCTTCAGGCGCCGGGCGACCCAGACGCCCCCGCTGTGAATGCCGACCAGCACGGTGTCGGCTTCGAGTTTCGGGCGAATCTGCCCGGCCAGCGCGACGCATTGCGCTTCGGCGTCAGGTAGCTTGGGAGGGGACATGGCAAGCGTCCGGTAGGGTTGTGGAAAGTTGCTGAAAATACGATCGCAGGATGATCTGCGCGGCCAGCGTGTCGAGATGTTCCCGCGCGCCGCGCGCATTGTAGCCGCTTTCGCGCAGTTTCTCCCCGGCTTCGAACGAGGACAAGCGTTCCTCGGCATGGTCGACGGGAAGCCCGAAGCGGCCGCGCAACTGGTTGGCGAAACGCCGGCAGCGCGCGGTCATCGCATGGGGCGCGCCTTCCAGCGTGAGCGGCAGACCGACGATGAGACGCACCGGTTTCCATTCGTCGATCAGCGCGGCGATTTCCAGAAAACGCCGGTCGTTCGCTTCGGCGCGTATCGTGGTCAACGGATGCGCCTGCATGAGTTCCAGTTCGCCCACCGCGACGCCGATGCGCCGGGTGCCGAAATCGAAAGCCAGCAGCGTGCCTTGACGGCGCCCTTCAGGCATGCCCGGCCTGCCCGGCGAGATTGGCGAGATCGACGCCAAGCAGCTCCAGCGCGGAAGAGAGGCGTTCCTCGTAAGGCAGATCGAAAAGAATGCGCGGATCGGCGCGCACCGTGAGCCACGCGTTCTGGCCGATCTCGTGTTCGAGCTGTCCGCTTCCCCATCCCGAATAGCCCAGCGTGACGACGATGTCGCTCGGATAGCCGGCCTGTCCGGCCGACTCCAGGACGTCGCGCGAGGTGGTGAGGCCGATTTCCGAGTTGACCGCCAGGGTCGACTGCCACTTGCCGAGCGGACGGTGCAGGACGAAGCCGCGGTCGGTCTGCACCGGTCCGCCGAAAAAGACCGGCGAATTGTCCATGCCGCCCGGTACGAAAGGCATCTCGATGCGCTGGAACAGGGCCGAGAGCGTCATGTCGATCGGGCGGTTGACGATCACGCCCAGCGCCCCCTGCGCATTGTGTTCGGCGACGTAGACCAATGACCTGGCGAAATAGGGGTCCTCCATTGCCGGCATGGCAATGAGAAAGTGATCGGTCAGTTGAATGGCGGCCATGGCGCGCCTATTCTATCGCCGACTGTCGAAGTGACAAAGGGGATGTGTCGAGCTTCGTGTCGGAGAAATATCGGGTCTGACCGGAAATCGCTCGGGGCAGGAATTCGGCTTCCCCGCCTTGCCCGGTTTCCGCCCCTTGCCGCGCCAAGCGTGAATCGACGTTCCGCGGGCTGGAAGAAACCTACGTAACCGGGCAGAATAGAGACGCGGCGGATGGGCTGCGGGGCCGCGCGAAAGAGTCGAATCGGGGCCAGAATGCTTGCACTTCTCGAACGCGGCCTCCCGGCGATTCGATCCCGTATCTTGCGAGGAGCTATGACAGTACCTGATTCGATTTTCGAAAACCTCTGTGACCTGATTTCCTCGGGTACCGTGCAAGCCGGCCAGCGCCTGCCCTCCGAACGCCAGTTGGCGTCGACGCTCGGAGTTTCCCGAACCTCGATCCGGGAAGCGCTGCGGACCCTGGAAACCCTGGGCCTGACCCAGACCAGGCTGGGGAGTGGCAGCTATCTCAGGGAAAACGTCGCCTCGCTCAGCCACTATTTCGTCCGCAAGCAGACTCCGAAATCCTACGAGCTCAACGAACTGGTGGAAGCCAGGACGTCTCTCGAATGCGAGGTTGTTTCGCTCGCCACCCGGCGGGTAACGGAAAAGAGCAAGGAAGCATTGAAAGCCTTGCTGGACCACCAAGCCGCTCTGGAGGACGCGGATGGTTTTCTCAAGGCGGATTTTGCTTTCCATGAGTTGATCGCCCGCATTTCCGGCAATTTTTTCCTGCTGGAAATGCTGAAGACGGTCCGTGAACTCATGCTCGAATTCAACCGGGAAGTCATCAAGCGCCCAGACCAGAGACTCGTCGCCCTGCGGCATCACCAGAGGATCTACCGGGCGATCTGCGAGGAGGATCCGGATCTGGCGCGCCTTGCCATGTCGAGGCATCTGAAGAACATTCTCGGCAAGGAAAAGCCGAAAACCGGGCGCGATTGACGCTCATGGCGATTGCCGCCATCCCGGAGGACAGAAGACAGAAAACAGTCTTTTTGTGGCTGCGCCGATTTTACCGTTGTTTTCCCCCCCCCCGCTGGGCGGGAGAGGGCGTCCTTCCCCCCGGCGCGCAGCGCCGCCGACTTTTCTGTCCTCTGTCCTCTAATGCACCGTATATCGGCGCCCGCCATGAACGCTTTCGCGGCCGCTCTCGGCGGGAGGCTGCGCCGCCGCCGAAGTGTGGCGGGAAACCAGGCGCCAGCCGTTCGCTCCGCGCACGAAGACGTGGGTGGTCAGCATCGGTCCGTGCGCCGACTGATCGTTTTGCAGATACAGTACCTCGACGACGCTGTGCACCGACACCAGGGCGCTTTCCCAGCGCACCTTGCCGCGCACGCGCACGGAAAAGCGCGGATTGTTCTGGAAGATGGCGCGCCAGCTTTCGCGGATCGCCAGGGGGCCGTCCGTGCGCTGGCCGGTCGGGTGGATGCAGACGATGTCGTCGTCGTCCGACCAGACGGCCATCAGGGCGTCCAGCTTGCCCTGGGCGATCGCTTCGTACAGGGCTTCCTCGGCGTCCGTGGCCGTGGTGTAGAAAGGCGGGGTCATGATGCATTTTCCTGCATTCCGGCCGCCGGGCAGGCGTCCAGCACGCGCTGTGGTTCGAGTTGGTTCAGGCAAGCGAGGTGTCCGAGCGGGCATTCCCGCGCAAAACACGGGCTGCAGGCAAGATCGAGGCGGACGATCGCCGCCCGCTCGGACAGGGGCGGCGTGAAAACCGGCGACGACGAGCCGTAGATGGCGACCAGCGGCCGGTCCAGCGCGGCGGCGACGTGCATCAGGCCGGAATCGTTGCAGATCACGAAATCGGCGGCGGCGATGAGGTCGATGGCCTGCGTGAGCGTGGTGTCGCCGCAGAAGTTGCGCGGCTTGGCCTGCGCGGCGAGAAGCGCGATCTCCTCGCCCGCTTGCCGGTCCTTGTTCGCTCCGAGCAGCCAGACTTCGATCCCGCGTTCGGCCAGCGCGTCGGCCAGCGCGGCGAAGTGGCGCGCCGGCCAGCGCTTGGCGGGGCCGTATTCGGCGCCGGGACAGAACACCGCGACCCGCCGCGGCCGTTCGATCCCGAGTGACTCCAGGGCGCGCGCCCGCTGTTCCGCGGTAGAGGCGAGGCGCGGAGCCTCGACGGGCCGTTCGAGCGGTGAACCGGGCGTCTGCGCGAGCTGCGCGAAACGCTCGACCATCCTGGGCAGCGCCGCCCGGTCGAGCGCATGGCGCCGGTTGACCAGCCCGTAGCGCGTCTCCCCGGTAAATCCGATGCGTTCGGGAATGCCGGCGAAGAACGGGATCAGCGCCGACTTCGCCGAATTGGGCAGGACGTAGGCCTGCCGGTAGGCTCGCCGGCGAAGCCGCCGACCGAGCGCGAGGCGCCTGCCGAAGGAAAGCTCGCCGTGGGCGAACGGACTGTCGATCACCTCGGCGACTTCCGGCATGCGCTCGAAAACCGGCGCCACCCACGGCGGCGCCAGCGCGTCGAGCACGAGACCGGGAACGGCCCGGCGCAGGCGCATGAGCAGAGGCTGCGCCATGACGGCGTCGCCAATCCAGGCGGGGGCGACGACCAGCGCGCGGGCTATCTCCATGAAACGGTCCGTCGGCTCGTCCTCAGCAACCCTTGGCCGCCTGACTCTTGAAAACGTAATGCGCGCGGCCACAGGGACAGCTCGCTTCGCCAGTCCGTCGCACTTCGAGGAAAACGCGCGGGTGCTGGTTCCAGGCCGTGCCGCTGGCGGGCGGGCAGCGCAGAGGGAGGTCGAGTTCGGTGACCTCGACGGTATGTGGATCGGTCATGCGGGTCTCCCGAAGAAATTCGGCTTGGAATTCTAGCCGATTCCACCGGCCCGATGGCGGTAAAATGGCGCTTTGCCGACCCGTGCCCATCATCATGATCTGGAAACCCCATGTCACCGTTGCCGCCGTCGCCGAGCGCGACGGCAGGTTCCTGATGGTCGAGGAGGAAACCGACGAAGGAATCCGCTTCAATCAGCCGGCCGGCCACCTGGAGCGCGGCGAGACGCTGATCGAGGCGGTCGTGCGCGAGGCGCTGGAGGAGACGGCGCATGTCTTCGTACCGCGCTTTCTGCTCGGCGTCTATCATTGGGCCCATCCGGCGAAGAACCTCACCTACCTGCGTTTCGCCTTCGGCGGCGAGGCGGTCGGACACGACGCCGGTCGGACGCTCGATGCCGGCATTCTCGGAGCGCGCTGGCTTGCGGCGGACGAAATCCGCGCCGGCGCGGCGCGCCACCGCAGTCCGATGGTTCTCTCCTGCATCGAAGACTGGCTGGCCGGCAGGCGCCATCCCCTGGAACTCGTCACGCATTACGCATGATCGCGCGGCTGGCGCGTCCGCTGGCGGCAGGCGCGCTGTTCGTCATGAGCTGCGCGTTCCCGGCCGGCGCGGACGAGAAAATATCGGTGTGTTTCAACTACGGGTGCGCCGCCCAGGCCGAGGTGGTTTTCAGCGACGCGCAGCTCATGGAATTGAAAAACCTGCTCGACCGCGCGCAAAACCCGGCGCAAGAACGCGAAGCCGTCGGCGAAGCGGTGGGCCGCCTGCTCGGCTGGGCCGGCCGGCAATCGCCGATTGCCGCGGACCGGGGCGGCAATTACGCGGACGACGCGGCATACGGCCGGATGGATTGCATCGACCATGCGACGAGCACGACCCGGCTGCTGCGCCTCATGGAGCGGCGCGGCCTGCTGCGCTTCCATCGCGTGGCGGAACCGGTGCGGCGCCATCGTTTCCTCATCTTCCAGCACGACGCGGCGCGGATCGAGGAAATCGAGAATGGCGAGAATGGCGCGGAGAGCGCCGGCGGCGAAGCGTCCGCCTTCGTCGTCGATAGCTGGTTTTTCGACAACGGACGCCCGGCGGCGGTGATGCCGCTCATCGACTGGATGGCAGGGGAGACGCCGGATGGCGCTTGAAGGCAAGGGGAAAACAGTGGTCGTCGGCCTGTCCGGCGGCGTCGATTCGTCGGTCGCCGCGTTGCTGCTCAAGCGCCGGGGCTGGGAGGTCGTCGGCCTGTTCATGAAGAACTGGGAAGACGACGATGACGATGAGTATTGCTCGTCGCGCCGGGACCTCATCGACGTGATGAGCGTGTCCGATGCCATCGGCATCGACGTGGAAGTGGTGAATTTCGCCCGGGAATACCGCGAGCACGTGTTCTCCATCTTCCTGGAGGAGTACCGCGCGGGCCGCACGCCCAACCCCGACGTGCTGTGCAATTCCGAGATCAAGTTCAAGGCTTTCCTCGACCACGCCCTGAAGATGGGCGCCGACCGGATCGCCACCGGACACTACGCCGGCGCGCGGGAATCGGAGGACGGCTTCCAGTTACTCAAGGCCGAAGACGGCGGCAAGGACCAGAGCTACTTCCTGCATCGCCTCGATCAGCGGCAGTTGTCGAAAACCCTGTTTCCGCTGGCGGATCTGTACAAGCGCGAGGTGCGCGGACTGGCCGGGGAAGCCGGCCTGCACGTCGCGCTGAAGAAGGATTCCACCGGCATCTGCTTCATCGGCGAGCGGCCGTTCAAGGAATTCCTGATGCGCTACCTGCCGCCGCGCAAGGGCGAAATCCGCTGCCTCGACGACGATCGCCCGCTCGGCGAGCACGACGGCCTCGCCTACCACACGCTGGGCCAGCGCCAGGGATTGCGCATCGGCGGCGTCCGGGGCGGCCGGGGCAGCGAGACCGGCGAGCACGAGGCGTGGTACGTGGCGAAAAAGGACCTGGCGCGCAACCTCCTGTACGTGGTGCAGGGCCGCGGCCATCCGGCGCTCTTTTCGGACGGGCTGACGGCGGACCGGCTGTCCTGGATTTCCGGAGACCGGCCGCACGCGCACTGGGTGTACGGCGCCAAGACACGCTATCGGCAGGCCGACGCGCCCTGCGGGATCGAGCATATCGACGCCGGCAGCTGCCGTATCCGCTTCGCCGCGCCGCAGTGGGCGGTGACTCCCGGACAGTCGGTGGTGCTGTACGAAAGCCGGGTGTGTCTCGGCGGAGGGGTGATCCTGTAATGGAAAACGCTCTCGCCTCGGAGCTCGCGGAGGCGGAACCGGGATCTTCATGGCGTCGTCGCGCCTTGTCAGCACACTCCGGGACCGCGCTCATGGGCACGTCCAACTGCGATTTCCAGGGTTGTTCCCACGCTCCGCGAAGCCCGCGTTGAACCATTCCACCGCCTCGTACAGGCAGACCGCGCCGCCAGCCGAGAGCGCGTCGTCGGAGCCGATTGCGGGAATGATCTTCAGCTCCTTGCGGCAGGAGATTTTCTCCAGCGCGCGGCGGTTGCCGGCGACGCGCCGCTCGTCGTTTTCTTCGACGAGCAGCAGCAGCGGCGATTGCAGCGAGCGCAGGTAGAGCGTACCGGCCAAGTCGACGAGCCCGCCGCGGCAGACGACGACCGCGATGTCATGGTCGCGCAGGGCAGCCGCGCGGACGGCGGCGGGCGCCGCGGCATCGGCGGCGAAAAGGCCGACCGGCTGCTCGCGCAGTTCTCTCATCAGCATGCGGTTCCGGAGCAGGCCGAGAAAATCCGTGAGCCGCCGGGCGAGCAGGGGAACATGGTGATGGACGTCCGGGAAACGCCCCTCCTGCCGCGCCACGAGCTCGACGGCGAAGGTCGACAGGCCGGCTCGCCGGAACTGCCCGGCCAACTGCCGGCCCCCATCTTCCTCCGCCGCCGCGCGGGCGAGCACGACCAGTCCGGGCGAGGCAGGCAGCAGCGCGAGCTCGCCGTACAGCAACCCGCGCTCCGAGCGAACGGAAAGCGGGACGCCGGCGCCGTCGGGAGTGAAATCGAGCATGCGGATCTATCTGCGGGTGAGCCGCAGCGGGATGCGCTGCGATCCGAACGGCTTGCCGAACCGCCCGTAATGGCCGGCGATCTTCGTGCCACAGTGCGGACAGCCTCCGTCTGCGCCGAGATCGTACTGGCGGATCACATACCAGTCGCGCACGATCAGCGCGGCGTGGCACGCGGGACAGAAGGTGGTGTCGCCTTCCGTGTCATGCACGTTGCCGGTATAGACATAATGGAGCCCGGCGTCCATGGCGATATCGCGGGCCCGCGTCAGCGTCGACGGCGGCGTGGGCGAACGGTCTCTCATCTTCCAGTCCGGGTGGAAGGCGGAAAAATGCAGCGGCACGTCGGGCCCCAGCTCGGCTGCCACCCAGCTCGACAAGGCCCGGATTTCCGCCGGCGAGTCGTTCTGTCCGGGAATCAGCAGCGTGGTGATTTCGAGCCAGCAATCCGTCTCGTGGCGGACGTGGACAAGCGTGTCGAGCACCGGCTGGAGACGGCCACCGCACAGCCTGGCGTAGAACCCGTCGGTAAACGCCTTGAGATCGACGTTGGCGGCGTCCATCACGGCGAAGAATTCGCGGGCCGGCTGCGCATGGATGTAGCCGGCGGTCACCGCCACGGTCTTGATGCCGCGCTCATGGCAGGCCTCGGCGGTGTCGATCGCGTACTCGGCGAAGATCACCGGGTCGTTGTAGGTAAAGGCCACGGACTGCGCGCGGTAGGCCTGCGCCGCCTGGGCGATGCCCTCCGGGCGGGCGAGGTCCATCAGCCGGTCCATGTCTTTCGATCGGGAGATGTCCCAGTTCTGGCAGAACTTGCAGGCGAGATTGCATCCCGCCGTGCCGAAGGAAAGGACCGACGAACCCGGATGGAAATGATGGAGCGGCTTTTTTTCGATCGGATCGATGCAGAAGCCGGACGAGCGTCCCCAGGTGCTCAGGATCATCCCGCCGCCTTCGTTCCGACGCACGAAACAGGCTCCTCGCTGGCCGACGTGGAGCTTGCAGTCGCGCGGACAGAGTTCGCACTGGATGCGCTCCGGCCCTTCCCCGGCGGGCAGCGCATGCCACCAGCGGGCCGGGTGGGCGGATTCGGGTGGGTTCATGGTCCTGGAAAAGGCAAGTCAAGCTGCGAACATTACCAGAAAGCGTTCGCTCCGCTTTCATGGCCGGCCTCATGTCGCGCCCGGCGCGCGCCAGGCGGGAAAGCGCGCGGGTGACGCCTTCGCTGTCAATCTTGACTTCAATCATGCGCGTACCTATAGTGAGCACGAAGTCTGGCGGCAAAATCCCCCTGGAAATCCGCAAGAACTGCCGCTCCCGCGGTAGAGTCTTGTATCCGGATACTCCGGCCGGATCGGGTTCCGTTGGCCGTGTCGGGGGCCGGCCACGCCAGAACCGGAGCGTACGGAGCGACGCTCATCTCACTCTCCGCAGGCGTTTGGGCGGATTTCCCCGATCGTGATGGAGACTCGGGAAATCATTCCGGGTGCCATCGCCCGTGCGTTTGAGCGCGGCGCGACAGCGTTTTCCCTCGGCCAGGAAATAGGTCAGTGTGCGCGGCCCTCGGCCGTAGATCGGACGACCCTGTCCGACATCGGGGCTCATGTCGGGCAAATATACCCGCACTGCGGGACCTGCCGGCCTTCCGGAAAAAAATGGATTCTCTCGAGGTTTCCGGGTTCATTCGGGTTCCTGTGTTTCCTTCCATTTTTGCACCCCGTAACGGGCGAGCGAGAGCTGCGGATTCCAGTAATCCAGCGGCAGTCCGGCCTTGAGCTTGAGGTGCTGCAGAAAGAGCAGCGGCGTCGGCAGCGATTCCCAGACCTGCGGCAGGAAGGTGGCGCGATGGCCTCCACATTCGAGGATCAGTCCGTCGACGCCCGGGCGCAATTGGGCGAGCGCATCGGCTTCGTCCTTGAAGTCCATCTTTTCCGGCGTATCGAGCAGGGAGACCTCGACGCGCGTGATTTCCAGTTCGGTTCGGCGCAGGGGCGGAAAGCGCGGATCGCGGAAAGCCGCCGCCAACGCGTTTTCGCCGACGTCCGTGGCCAGCGGACGGCGCGCTTCGAGGCTGCCGATGCAGCCGCGCAGCTTCCCTTTCTGGGTCAGCGTGACGAAAGTAGCCGACGGCTTGGCCAGATCGGGATGCGGCGTGACCACCTGGGCCGGCATGCCGAATTTCTTTTCGATGACGTTGCGCGCGATCGTGAGCAAAGTGTGGCCCAAGGGATCAATGGACATGATGTGCTTCCTCCTCTCGCGTTTCCCGCGCCTCCGGTGACTCGAAGAAAGCGAACGCTCCATAGCCGACGACCCGCCGGCGGTCTCCCGCGGTATCGCCCGAATTGCGCAGATCCAGCAGCCGGACTTCCATTCCGCGCCTCCGCGCCGCCGCCAGCAGACCGTTGATCGGCGTCGCGCCACAGGCCTGACGGTGATCGATCAACGAATCGAGGCGGACGATCCGGCGGGCCGTCCCGGAATCGGCCCGGCGCGCTTCGTCATAAGGCAGATAGTGCGACAGATCCGAACTGACCACGATGAGCGTTTCCGGCCCGCCCCACAGACGATCGAGCACCTGGGCCACGGCCTCCGCGGAAGCGTCGCCCACCGCCAGGGGCACGAGTGAAAAGCCGCCGAGGGCGATGCGCAGAAACGGCAGTTCGACTTCCAGTGAATGCTCCTGGCGATGCGCCGGGCCGCTCGTCACGACCTGCGGCAGATCTCGCAGCGCATCGGCCGCCGTCCGGTCGATCGGGACATCGCCAAGCGGCGTGGCGAACGCATCGCAGTCCGGCAGCGCCAGCCCGCGCACGGCGACGCGGTGCGTCGGGCCGAGCAGCACGACGCGATCGACCGCATGGCCGCGCCGGGTGAGCAGCGAAAAGGCGCTGGCGGCGATCGGCCCCGAATAGACGTAGCCGGCGTGCGGCGCGATGAGGGCTTTCGGACCATCTTCCACCGCTCCGCCGCCGGACTGCGAGGCGGGATCGTCGATTGGCAGGGGGCAGGGAGGGACAGCCGAGCAAGCGGCGAGCAGGGCTGTGACTTCGCGGCTCAGAACCTCCGGTGAATCGGGATAAAACATCCCGGCAACGGCGGCGGGGCGGAGAACAGGCATGGCGGAACTCCTTTCTGCTGCTCCACTCCATCGCCATGAAAACGGCTGGCGCATGACTGCACGGTCGGGCATCGAGCACGCGAGTGGGGCGGGCGAAGCGCTCCGTGCATGATACATGAGAATGCACGGAGCGGATATTCCTCCGTGTTTCCGAAGTCGGGGAAAGGGCACGGCACTTGCTTCTCTCCCTTCAGGAACTTCGAGGGGGATTGGCGTTTCGCTCTGCCGGCAGAATGCCGGCGCTGCCCGCCACACGGATGCGAGAGAAGGGACTCGAACCCCCATGCCTTGCGGCGCTGGAACCTAAATCCAGTGCGTCTACCCATTCCGCCACTCTCGCAAAGACAGAGCATTCTAGGGAAACGCTGAACAAGTAGTCAAATGGAGGCGATCTGGACGGAGACCGGGGCAGGCAAGCCGAATCGGAGGGATTTCCCCCGATTCCCGCCATGTTGGACGCACTTCTCCTGTCAGGGGCAGGCATCCCCATTCGACGAGATTGCAGAGCGCCAGCGGCGAAAGCCGGAGGGCATTCTTGGCTGACGCTCTTCCAGATTGCTCACTTGAGCAACGACGGGGCAACGTTAAAAACATCGAACGCGGTTTGCAGTTCCCCGTAGGCCTGGATGGTGGGTTTTGGATCGGTCGGTTTCGTGATCGGTGTCATTCGTGTTCTCCATAGATTGGATGGTACTATCCAAAATGCGTTTGCAAACACTATTTTTGTGAGATACTTGTATCTCATCCGCCACCCGAGGAACCATCATGGCTGTCTCGATTCGTCTGCCCGGCGATGTGGAAGCCCGCTTGAAGAACCTGGCCGCACAGACCGGGCGCACCAAGAGCTTCTACATGATCGAGGCGATTACCGAGCATCTGGAAGACCTTGAAGATTTGTATCTGGCCGAACAACGCATGACCGACATTCGCGCCGGGCGCACTCAGACCGTGCCGCTTGCAGAAGTGATGCAACGCTATGGCATGGAAGATTGAGCTTGACCCGGCCGCCGAGCGCGAGCTAGGCAAGATCGAACCGCAACATGCCCGCCGCATCCTGGCCTTTCTGCATGAGCGCGTGGCGCCGCTGGACGACCCGCGCAGCATCGGCGAAGCCCTCAAAGACTCCCGCCTTGGCACCTACTGGAAATATCGCATCGGGGATTACCGCATCATCAGCAGCATCGAGGACGGCGCTTTGCGCATTCTCGTGGTGCGGATCGGCAATCGGCGCGACGTGTACCGTTGAGATACCGCAAGCCTGGATGTCAACTTCCGTATTTACGCTGATACGTTTTACGACGATACGGAAATGTTGTAAAAGCCTGGGCCATCGCCGGCTTTGCCGGCGACCGGGCTTCTCCAGGGTTTCGCTAGACGCTCATCCCTACGCTACGCTCCGGGACGGCTGCGCCGCCCTTCCGATCCCTTGTCCGCGCTCTTAGGGGGAGGCTAAAGCCACCCCCTGCCGCTGGGCGCACCCCCTGGGAAAGCGGCACTTCGTACCGCTCAAAAACCACCCCGCCCATCGCCCCGCGGGAGCGCTCAGGAAGCGCTCCGTCCCGTGAGGGACGGCGCCAAGCGCGGGCGCTTGCGCCCGGATGTGATCTACAAGGATTGCTCGGGTGTGTCCTTGCGCTCCTGGCGCGGTTCCTGCACGTCGCGTTCCTTCGCCGCCGGTTCCTCGCTCTTCTCAAGCCGCTTCAGGAACGCCGGCGCTTCCGCCGAACGGTCGAATTCCGCCAGGGCCTCCTGCCGTACTTCCGGCGCCTCGCGCTTCATGTCCTCTTGCAGGAGGCCGCGATAGTAGGCCAGCTTCTCCAGGGCCTCCGGCGATCGCCCCCAGGGCAATTGCACGAATGCCCCAGTCGTACACATTGGCATTTTATTGTTTACATTCACAGACTTACCAAAGGGGCTGTTCACAGCCCCTTGTTTTATGTAGTTTTTCTGTCTTTTTGGAGGCGATTCATGGAGACGGAAAGCAAAGTACGACTGGCAGATGTATTTGTTTCACTGACTGATCCCCGTCAGGCGAGCAAGACCCGTCACGATCTGGTTGAAGTGCTGGTGGTGGCTGTCAATGGCGTCCTGGCAGGGGCAGGCATCCCCATTCGACGAGATTGCAGAGCGCCAGCGACGAAAGCCGGAGGGCATTCTTGGCTGACGCTCTTCCAGATTGCTCACTTGAGCAACGACGGGGTTGCTGCAGCCATTGCCTTGTCGGTTCTGATGGTCGCCCGCTGGACGACTTTGACGGCGTTGGCCGAGGATGCGGTATCGATTTCGACGATCACGTATCGTCCCGAGCCCTGGGCGTGCCCGAGCGAGGCGTCCGCCTCTGCGGAATCCTTGATGTAGATTCTGTTGATCGTGCCGGGAATTTTCTCGTCGTTGGCGTCATAGAAATCAAAGGTGTCCATGCTGACGAAATCGTCGTCGCGGGGATTTCCCTTGCTGTCCAGAACCTTGTCGCCCTTCCTGTGGATGACCGCATTTTTCATATCGACGTCGTACTCGATCGCGACGACGAGCCTGCCGCCGCTGCTGGATACGGTCTGGACACCTTTCATGGACGCGGCCGTTACCGGATGACTCATCGCGCCGGGCAGCCAGCCGGGAATCTGATCCGCCACCGCGCCCAGATTGAGCCAGCTCGTGTTGTAGAATCGAGTGCCCGAGCCCGCTTTCCCTGTTTTGTAGTAGATGGGATCTCCGCTTTGGTCGGGCTTGGTAAAGCCGGGCACGACTCTGGTCATATCCTGCGTGCTCGCCAGCATGAACGGCTTGTCTAGGTCGAGCTTGGGACGCTTCATCTCGGTTTCACGGGTTTGTGTCAGCAACCACTCATAGGTCGCGTCAAGGCTGCGGGACCAGATCGGGGTGATCTGATTGCCTCCCCCCTGAAAGGTGATCCACCATATGCCCTGTGTTTGACTTGCCGGATCAAGGAAATTCTTTATCGCAAAATTCTGCTCGTCCTTTCCGGCCTTGAAATCCCCGATAATAAATCTTGGAATCTCGTAGCCCGCAAGGTCTTCATAGAGGTAGTTCTGCTCCACCCATGTGTTGACGGACAGGGCGTTTCCGGTCAGGGAATTGGTTATCATGATGTTGTCGTCGGAGGTCAGGTAATAATAATTATTCGAATCATGACCCTCGAAAACCTGTTCCCCGTTGTCTCCCCAATGATAATCCCAGATGATGCTGCCGTCGGTGCTGGGATAATGGCGGGGAGTATTCGCGGCGGTCTCGTTGGTGGCAGTGGCCATGCCTCTCACGAAAACCTCGTCCTTGTAATAGTTCTGCGCCCACTGATTGTCGTACAGCAGTATGCCTGCGAAATAGTTGTCGCGCTTTGTGTTCGTCTCCAGCAGTACCATTCCGCCCACGGACTGGCCCGCTCCGTAGACGTGGTCCGGGTCGATCGCATAGTTGTCCGCAAGATGATCCCAGAGCTTCACAAGCGACGGGAATCCGCCAGGCGTTCCGGCGTTGTCTCCGACGCGCGCCGTAACCACCGGGACGACGACGATGAGGCCTCCGAGGCCATGCTTGTCCTTTATGATTTGCTGAGCCTCGTCGGAAACAAAGTAGGACGGGCCGCGGGACTGGACAACCTGTGTAAATGGGTGCGTAGCCTCCGAAGCGGCCGGATGGTCAACCGTGACGAGGGCGAACCTTTTTCCCTCCGCCTTTTGTTTCTCATAATCGGCGGGAACGTAAAGCGCGTAAGATTGCTGGACGGTCTTGTACGCGCCGGTTTGCTCATCAAAACAGTCCTCCGCCACGAAAGCGCCGCCGTCAACAGGGTAGTCCGTGTTTGTGACGTGGGTGAAGTACTTGTAGCCGTCAATGCCCAAGATGGTATAGGTGCCGCTGTTCGCGGTGTATGACTGGGTACACTGACCCGTATAACTGCTGCATGATTCTGACTCCTTGTAGTTTGTGACCGCCGCCGTGCCTGGGTTGATCGTCTGTGCCGCGGTTTTAATTTCGGCTTTCTGGGTGACAGAAGCGGAGAGGGCCTGAGAAAAGCTCTGCTCGGCCGCGTATTGATAACCGGTGTACACCTCGATGATCACGTAGCTGCCCTTCCCTGAGCCGCCTTCCGCGGAAATCTCGGCCCTGTCGTTGACATAGATTTTTGTGATATCGCCGATCTCACCACCGCCGTAGTTGACACAGTTGTCGTTCCAGGGCGCTTTATACTGCCAGACATCATATGTGTTTTTATCGATATTGGCGCCTGTCAGGTCGGTATCGTACTCTACGGCGATGGCGGAGAGCTTGGCGCCGTCGGCTGCCACGAAGCCGATGGTTTGGATACCGGCAATGGCTTTGTCGGCGTCGATATCATTGTCGCTACTGCTACTGCTGCTACCTCCGCCGCATCCGCCCCCGAACGCTGCCAGAAGCGCGAACAACGGCACCCATTGGAGACCTCTTCCCTGTTTCATTCCTTTCTCCTTTCAATCAAAAAAAGAGCGACTGGCAATTTCTGCCGGTCGCTCGAAACACCCCCAGAAAAGCGAGGGTTCAAACCACAACGGGTTTTACGATGGAACTGCGAAATACCCTCCCACGACCTCCGCGAGACGGTCAGGAGGTCAGCGGCTGCGAGAGAGAAT
>JAITIQ010000077.1 GCA_031279425.1 Accumulibacter sp. | reverse complement strand
ATGTGCCGCCCGGCAGCGCTTCGAGCACACTCATGATGCGTCCAGCGCTGTCGTGTTGATAAACCGCGGAGGCCGCCAAGTGCATCTTGTCGGCGATCCCGGACGATGACCACGTGCTGGCCAGTGAAATGTCGCCATCATTGATCACATCGCCGGTCACGATCGTCTGCGCCTCGTCCCGGATCGCCGCCGCCTGATCGCGCATCTGGGTCGCGGTATCCGCCGCGCTCGATGCCATGCTCGCCGAGCCGCTGGCGCTCGTCGCGGCGTTGCTCGCGGTGGCGGCGGCTAGGGTGGCTGTGGCCGCCGCGCTCGTCGCCGAACTGTCGGCGGCGCCGATTTCGTCCCGGCGCGCCGTCACCCACTCTTTTATCCATGCCGCGACGGCGACGAGTTGCGACAGCGCCGGTACGAACCGCGTCGTCCAGCCGTAGTTGCGCAGGCCGGTGGCGGGGTCGGCGTCGTCGCTGACGGTCGAGCCGTCGCCGCCGACTTCGGGGTCGAAAAACACTGAACTCATAGAATTTCCCTCACCCTGACCGGCCAGCGGTGCGTGTTGAGATAGGGGTGCTCGATCGGCGAGAGCGCCTCCAGCCGCCCGAGAAAGCAGCGGCGGTGGCGGTTCTCCATGTCATCGGGGTCGTGCAGGTACAGGATCTCGCCGTGGATGCCCAGGGTGCGCTGCAACTCCATCGCCGCGACCGCGTCGCCGGGCGTGAGCCAGTCGAGCGCGATCGTCTGCACGCGCCGGGCGCGGCGCACATCGAACGTCTCCGTCCCCGACAACGCTTCCGACACGTCGGTGCGCGGCTGCCAGTTGAAGGCGTTGCCGTAGGACATGTTGTAGACCGGCGCGAAGCCGTCGCCGACGAAGAGCCGGCCGAATTCGACGAATCCGGCCAGGTTGCCGGGGTCGCGCAACGCGATGCGGATGCGCCGGATCAGTTGCGCGTTGCCGAACAGGTGGATCAGATCCATCCGGTAGCCTTCGACATCGTCCTCGACGGCGCGCCCTGTCCAGAAATGCTCGTCTTCCCATTGCACGGAGCCGAATGGATAGATGACGGGAAAGACCGGCAGCCAGTCCGTGAGCACGAGCGGATCGTCGAGGCCGCCGTCGGCCGCCGCGGTGACGCGGTATTCGGCGAGCGCGGTCAGGTTGTGGTCGATGACCGCGACGGCGCGCACGGGGCGGATGCGCCGCAGGTCGATCTCGATCACGGTCGAGGCGGGGGCGGCGTCGACCGAGCGCGCGCGCAGCGCCAGCAGCGGGTCGAGCGCGTTGGCCAGCGGCAGCGCGGGCGACCAGCCGCCGCCCGCGAGGGTGGATTCGTCGATCCGGTTCGGGTAGCAGATCATGACATTCGCCATGGCTAGCCCCATAGCCCGAGGATGACATTGCCGGAGGCGGCGCGGGTTTCGACCGAGATGACGCGCATGTTTTTCCCGGCGGTGAGGCCGTAGCGGCAATGCGTGACGCGCAGCGTGTCGCCGATCGCGGGAAGCCGGACGCGCCCGGCCAGCGCCATCCACGGCACGGTGAGGCGCAACCGCATGCGGCGCACGCCGTGGAGCGCCGCCAGGCGTTCGCTCTCCGCGATGGCGTCGGCTTCGAGGCGCAGCGCCGTGTTGCGTTCGAGCGAGGGGGCGAGCGGATGCGCGGCGAGCACATCGGCATCTTCCCATGTGCTGGCGCGGTATTCCTGGGCGAGCCACGCCGCCCGTTCCTCCGGGACGCTGCCCGCCACCTGGCTGGCGGCGATGCGCGTCCAGTTGCGCCCATAGTTGAGCGTGATCCTGTGGGCGGGCAGATCGCCGTTGTCGCGCCCGGCCTGGACGCGCAGATCGGTGATGATGGAATCGTCGAGGCGCGCGGACGGCGCGCTATCCGGCGCATCCAGCCGCCCCATGCGCAGTTCGCCCTCGCTGCCGACGCCGACCCAGGCGCCGATGCCCCCGGCGAGTTCGTCGATGGCCTGCCGCGCGGTCCCGGCCTCCACGTAGACGCCCACCTCGCCGGGCTGGAGGGCGTCCAGCGCGGCGAGCTCGCCCGTATCGGCGCTCACGCCCGCGGCAGCGGCGATCCGGGCGATGACCCGCGCGGCGGTATTGCCGCCCAGGACGCCGCCGTCCGGATCGTCCATGGCATCTACGGTCGGGATCGTGACCGCCGAGCCGAAACGGAGCATGCCGCCTTCCGGCCAGGCGCGCCACGCGCCCTCGCCGGGGGCGTTCGTCATCATGTCGTCGAGACCGGCGTAATCCGCCTCGCGCGTCAGCGCCGCGCCGCGATCATAGACGGCCAGTATCCGCGCCGCGCCGTCGTTGATCTGGTGGATGAGCTTGCTGGTGTTGACGCACACCGGCGTCAGGTTGTCGCAGCGCCCGAACAGGCGCGGCTTGGCGCGCCCCTTGATGTCGTCCGCCGTGCCCTCGACGCCGAGCGGCGGCGCGTTCGTGCCGGCATAGGTGTTGCCGGCCAGCGGCACATCGAGCACGGCCATGCCGTCGCGCACGAGAATGTCGATATGCTGCCGGTTGGGTGCTTCCACGCCCGCGGCCGCCGCGCGCATCCAGACGGTGAAATCCTCGGGGTAGCGCCCGCCCCCGGGGCCGACGCGGATCGTCACCGCGCGCCCGTCGACCGGGACATAGAGCAGCCAGTCCAGGCGGCCATTGGCGTTGACGAGGGAAATCTTGCCGACATCGCGCCGCGCCGCGCCGCCGCCGCGGCCATCGGCGAAGACGGCGACGGAGAGCTGCGGCGCGGCGGCGAGCAGCGGCATGAACGCGGTATCCGGCGGCGCGTCGCCGCGCCCGGTGCAGTAGGGGCGCGAGGAGACGCGCAGCAGGCGCGGCGCGGCGGGGCTGTGGAATTCGTCGAGATATTCGATTTCGGCGAGAATGATGGTGTCGTGTGTCATGCCTGTCTCCTGCGCGTCTCGATGGCCACCTCGTCGAGCTGCGCGCCGAGCGCCGCCAGCTGCCGCGACAACGTCATGCCGACCTCGCCGCCCTGGCGCACGAGCGCGTCGAGCCGCATCAGCACCTCGCGCAGGATCTGGCGCGTTTGCGGGTCGCCGCCGCCGTTACCGGCGAGCAGGCGCAGGGTGCTTTCGGTGTCGTAGTAACGGGCGGGGCCGGTGACTTCGAGTTCCGGGCCGCGCTCGCCGACCAGGCGCAGGCCGCCGGCGTGATGGCCGCCTTCGGCATAGCCGGGGATCATGCCGTGCAGGCGCGCCCATGTCTCCAGATCGAAGCCGCCGTAGGGGGCGAAGGTCGCGCCCGAGAACCACGGCTGGCCGTCGAGGATATTATAGTTCTTGTCATAATCCGGATCGACCGAGCCGTCCGGGCGGCGCACCTGAATCGCGCCACTGGCGTCGATCCACAGCGACAGGCCGCCGGTCGACCAGCCGACCTGGGTGAAGGTGTCGTTGGCCGAGGGTTGCTGTCTGATCGCGTCGATGGCGTCCTGGATGGCCTTGGCCGCGGCGAGCGCTGCATCGGCGGCGGCGAGCGCGGCGCGGGCGTTGATGCTGGCGGCGTCGACCTGCCGGGAGGTCAGCCCGATGGTGTTGTTGACCACGGCGAGGACGCGGTCGCGGTCGGAAAAATAATGCGCGCTCGCCGCGTAATAGGCGTCGGAGGCGTCGAGGAAGTCGCGCGAGACGGTCTCCAGCGCCTCGATCGCGCCTTGATCGCCCAGTTGCGCGCGCCGGGCGATGTCCTCGAATTCCGCCTGCGTCTTGAGGTAGCGCGCCTCGGGCGAGAGCTTGGCCAGATCGCCCAGGGTCAGTTCGCGGCGGTAGCTGGCGAGGCTGTCGCGCAGGCGCTCGAATTCCAGCGCCAGCGCCTCGGCCTCACGCGCCTGCTGGCGATACATGTCCGCCTGGCCGTTGGCCGCGTCGCGCAGCGCCTCGTAGGCGGAGGTGTCGAGCGCGCCGGCGCCGCCGTCGCTCCAGTAGCCGCCGTTGGCCGCGCCGCCGAGGACGGACGAAATCCCGGAAATCGCGTTCTTCACCGTGTCGAATAAATCCTTGATCGCGGGCGCGTTCATGACGGCGTTGAAGGCGTCGACCTGGGCGGATATTTTCCGGACGACCTCTTCGACGTGCCCGACCGCCAGCGCCTCGGCGATGTCGTTGCCGAGCACCAGCGCCGAGATCGCCGGGTTGATGATGCCGCCAATCATCAAGTCGGCCACTTGCTGCGCGGTGTTGTCGGCCATCGCCATCCAGATGCCCTCGGTGATCGCTTCGTTCAACGCGGCGGCGGTCTGCTCGCGCGTGTTCGCGCCGGAAAGCCCGCGCGCGACGATGCTGACAAGATCGTTCCGCGTCGTGCCGATGAGATTGAGCAACCCCGCTTGGAAGGAAGCCACCGCCGGGGCGAGGCCGGCCAGCGTCACGTAGAGTTCCTGCCCCGCCTCGGTGTTGAGGTCGATGGATTCGAGGATATTCTTGTATTCCGCCGCGCTGGCGGGCATGGTGTGGTCGCCCGCCTCGGCGAACTGTTCATTCAACGCCTTCCATTGCGCGCGCACGTTGTCGATCGGGCTGTTGTAGAAGAGGTCATAGACCGTGCCGAGCGCCGTCGATAGCACTGTCCAGCCGTCGACGTCGATGGTCTGCATCTTGCCGTCATCGCCCGTGACCTGCATCTTGCCGGCGCTGTCGAGCAGCCAGCCCAGCGCGCGGTCGCCGCTGATCGACTGGTTCATCTTGCCCAGGCCCTCCTGGATGTCGTCGACGCGGATCAGGCTCAGCAGCAGCCGTTCCTGCGCGCCCTGGCCGGTGGGCACCTTCTCGCGCAGCCAGTCGATATCGTCCCCCGGGCGTTCGGCGGCGGGAAGCCTGGCCCAGTCCATGAAATTCATGTTGGCCCCCGTCCAGGGATTGAGCAGGCGCACGTAGGTGTCGGCGACATAACCGCCGATCCCCTTGATCATTTCCTGAATCCTGTCCGCCGGGCCGAGATATTCGTTGTCGGTGCGTTCGCTCGTCCAGCCGTCCAGGCGGCTCTTGACCGAGGCGATTTCATCGTCCGTCAGCCCGGCGGCAACGAGATTGTCAAATGTGGCGAGCGCGTCGAACCATTGCTTCAAATCTTCGGCGTCGACATGCTTTGAACTTGTCGCCAGTCCAATGGTGCCGAATGCGCCCGTGGCGGAGACGGCCTCGTAGCCGTATTTATGCTCGTCTTCCCACGCCACGCTCGCCGGGTCGTTGGCCATCTGCCAGGAGAACTTCGACGAATTGATGTTTCCCGCAGCGATGGCGTCGGCAATGACCGCCACGACCGCCGCCGCGATCCAGCCCCAGCCGGGAATCGATCCCAGCGAAGAGGCCGCGCCCGAGGCCGCGCCCGCGCCGGACATGTAGCCGCCCACCGCGCCGTAGCCCGCCATGCCGGCGGCGCCGCCGACGACGCCGCCGACGTAGCTGCCATTGGTGGCGTTGTAGCCCCAGAGCGCGCCGCCGATCCCGGCGGCGTAAGGGCCGAGAGTGCCGGCGCTCGATCCGCCACTGGCGCCGACGTTGACGCCGCTCCAGCCGCCGTTGGCGGCGTAAAGCGCGCCGATACTGTCGCCGCCGAACGCGCCAACCAGATTCGCATAGCCGAGCGAAAGCGACGAGGCGCCGGCGCTCGCGCCGGTCAACCATTGCGAAATACCGCCGTAGATCGAACCGAGCGAATTGAGGTTCGATGCCGCATCCATCAGATTCGAGCCGGAATTGCCGCTGCCGAACATGCCGCCCGTCAATTGATTGACGAACCCGGTCACGAGATTCGCGCCGTATTGCGCGATGGGCTGGATGATCGGGCGCAGCACCAGGCTCTTGAATGTGCGCCGCAACGCCTCGCCCGCGTCGACGCCACCGCCGATGATCGCGTCGTAGATCGACTGCTCGATGGCCTGCGAGGTCTGCTCCCACTGCTTGCGGGCGTTTTCCGCCGCCTCGGACGACGCCCGCGCGGCGGCGAGTTCGACCGTCAGATCCGCCTGCTGCATTCCCGCCTCGGCGGCGCGCCGTTTTTCCTGCGCCAGCCTGCGATACTGCTCGGCGAGCTCCGGGAGGATTTCTGTTTCGGTGTAATAGGTTGCCAGTTCGTCGTACTTTTCCGCCAGCGCGGACGCGTCGGCGGCGGCGGCTTCGAGCTTCGCGGCCCTGTAGCGCGCGATCTGCTCCGCGCTCATGCCGATGGTTTCGATTTCCTCGCGCAGGCGCTCGTTTTGCCCGGCCAGCGCGTCCGCAGCGGCGCGCTGGCTCTCGACCACCGCGCGCATCGACTGCGCGCGGGCGTCCGCCGCCTGTCTCGCTTCATTGATCTTCCTGACCTCGCCATCGAGCAACCCCTTGAAATGCTTCGAGCTCTCCTCGGTGATCTTCTTCAGATCCGCCGCCTCTTTTTTCGCCGCGCCGCCGCTGTTCTTTTTCGCGTACTCTTCGTTGATTTTCGCGATGGCGCGGTTGTGCGCTTCCAGCGCCCTGACGTATTCGGCGCTGTCTTTCCCCATGCCCGCCGTCGCCCTGGCGAACGCCTGCCGCTCGGACTCCAGGTCGGCGTCGCGGATGTCGGAGAGGGAACGGCGCTCGTTTATATACGTTTCGTAACTGGCATTGGCCGAGGCCAGCATGCCGCCTTCCTTATCGATGAGCTTCTGCTGGATATCCAGTGCCTCCTCGGCGTCTTTAAGCGCCTTTTCGAGCTCGGGAATACTCCGTTTCGCTTCTTCGCGCACAGCCCAGGATATGGATGTGCCCGCCGCCTTCTGCGCGGCTTCAAGCGCCCCGCGCGCCTCGTAGACTTTATCGCGGCGAGACTTGAGCGCCGCCTCGTCCGCGAGGTCCTGCTCGGACCATCCCGCCAGCCGCTTGCGGTTGCGCTCCATTTCATCCACGGCATTCCGGGTTTTCGCCGCCGCTTCGTCCATCCTGCTGGAGTATGCCGACGCCGCGATCGCCGCCGCGCCCAGGGCGGTGATGATGATCCCGAGCGGCCCGCCGAGCGCGGCGAGCGCGCCGCGCGCGAGGACGGACGAGGCCGCGACGCCGCGCTGGGCGATGGCCAGCGCCTGGGTGGCCGCCGCTTCGCGGGCGCGCGCCGCCGCCAGCGCCGTGCTGTTTCTCGTGGCATGCGCGGCGGCCACCGCCGCGCGTGCCTGCGCAAGTTGCAGCTGCGCCTCGGCCACCGCCGCCTGTTGCGCGGCGCGGGCGGAGGCGATCGTGGCGGTGGCGCTGGCGTACAGTCCGCCCGCGTAGCGCCCGAAGGCCGCCACGGCGACAGTGCCCGCCGCCGCGGCGACGAGGTCGATGTTGTCCGAGAGCGCCGTGATGCCGCTGGTCATCATCTTGATGACGCCCGTGTTGGCTTCCGCCGAGCCGGCGAATTTCATCAGGCTGTTTTCGGCGCGCTGGAAGGCGTCGGCGAGCGTCACCGGCATCTTGTCGGCCTCGGCGCCGAGCGCGCCGGCCTGACTGCCGACGCGCATGAGCACGTCGGCGGTGATCTGGCCGCCGCGCGCCATCTGTTGCAGTTCGACCGTGCTTTTCCCCAGCGACTCGGCCAGGGCCTGCACCAGGCGTGGCGCGCCGTTGAGCACGGCCTGGAATTCCTCCAGGCCCATCTTGCCGTTGTTGATCGACTTCGACCAGGCGTCGATGACGCTGGCGGCGCGCTCGCCGCTGGCCGCCGAGACGGTGAGGCCGTACTGGAGCGCCTCGACCATGCCCAGGGCCGAGTCCGCCGAATAGCCCAGCTCTTCGAGCGCCTTGCCGGTGCGGATATAGAGTTCGGCGGAATTCTCGAACGACTTGTACGTGCGGTTCGAGACTTCCATCAGCCGCGCGGCCGCCGCGGCGGCCGCGTCCGCGCCGCCCGCGGCAAGCTCGATGCGGCTGGCGATTTGCCCCCACTGGTCGGCCAGCTCGATCATGCGCCCGGCGCTCATGATGCCGGCGGCCGCGGCGACATAGCGCCCGATCGCGCCCGCCGCGCTCGTCATGGCGCGCGCGTTGGCCTCCGCCGCGCCGGAGGCGCCATCGAGACCGTTCCGGATGCGGTCGATCTCACGCGCGGCGTCGCCCCCGTTGGCCGTGATGCGGATGCCGAAAATCAGTTGTCCGAGACTCATCTTTTATCCTGTGCCCGTCGTGCGATCACTTCCAGCGCCGCGTCCTCCATGACGCCGAGTGCGTTCATGACCCGCGCGCGCGTCCGTTTCCTCATCCCCTTCATGCGCATCACCGCCTCCACCTGCGTCCAGTCCAGCCCGATGCGCACCGGGGCGGCGAATCCGCCCCCGAGCCACTTCCATTGCCGCCACACCGCGCTCCAGACCTCGAAGGCCGGCCAGTTGTGCGCGTAGACCTCCGTGGGCGGCGGCTGGCGCAAGCGGGCGCGCCCGGATTCGCGCCACAGCCCGAAGGCGGCCAAGTCGTCGGCTAGCTCGTCGCCGCCTCCACTGTCGCCCGCCCAGCGGCGGGCGATGGCACGGAGTTTTTTACCGTCTCTCCGCCGCGCTGTTTCGGGTCAAGTCCGAAGCGGACCTCGTTGATCGCGCGCCACAGCGCCGCGGACAGGGGGAGGCCGTAAGGGTTGTGCCGGATGATCTCGGCGAGCGAGGCGATCGGCGCCGGATCGCCCCGCGCATCGAGCACCCCGAACCAGTCGATGACGATCCGGGGCAGGATGTCGGCGTTTTCTTCGAGCACCTCGCGGGTCGATTTCGTTTTTTCGCCGCCCGGCGCGGGGGTGAGGCGCTCGAATTCGGTCTCGGAGTAGACGCGGATCAGCGCCTCGAAGGCGACCTCGGCGAATGCGCCGCCATCGGCGGGCAGCCGGACGGTGACCGGCCAGCGCACGGCGGGTTCGGCGGTAAAGATGAATGTGCTGCTCATCGAAGGCTCCATTAAATGTAGGTGATGGCGAGTTCGTCGTTGCCGGCGACCGGCATCGGCTCGAAATTGAGGCGGTAGGCGACGTTGCCCTCGATCTGGGCGTATTCCGGGCGGATGATCTGGATTTTGCTGTCGATGCGCGCCTTGTACCCGGCGCGGTTGTCCTGCGTCGTGGAGAGGTCGATCAACGTGCCCGCGTCGGCGAGCGCGAAGGGGTCGAACGCATCGAGGGCGGGGGCGAGCACGGTGATCGCCCCCGTGGGCTTTCTGTCGCTGATGGTGATTTCGCGCTGCGGCCCGGGCAGATCGAGCCGGGAGATCTGGTTGCCCAGGTCGAGGGTGAATTCGGACCAGGCCAGCGCCGTTCCGGCGATGGTGACGCCGGCGGTGGTGAGCGAGCCGACCGGCTGCTCGATCTGCCAGCCGGATTTATCCACCGCCGGCACGGCGCCCGCCGCCGGGCCGAGATAGACGGCCTGCATGTCGAATTTGTAGAGCGGGATGCCCTGCGCCGTGAGCGTCAGCGTGACGTTGCCGCGCGCCCCGATCATCTTGTGCAGCGCGCCGTCGATGTTTACGTAGAGGGTGATCGAGCTGAACCCGGCCGACACGAGGTTGTATGTGACCGACTCCTCCCCCTGCGTGTCGTCGACCGTTTCCGCGAACCCGCAGGCCAGCAGCAGCGGCGAGATGCCGGGGGACGCGCCGGCGGCGCCCGCGCCGACGACGGCGGCCTCGAACGTGAGCGAGGCGTATTTGCCGGTCGGCAGCTTGCCGCCGTTACCGAGATAGGGCATCTCGATATTGCGGTCGACCGTCTCGGCGTCATAGGGCGTAAACGTCACGTTGCGCGCCTCGATCCAGTTGAGCGCGCCGGTGGGCGCCGCGTCCGTGCCGGTGGCCGTTTCCAGTTTCGCCAGAATGGCCTTCGTTTTCCAGTTGCGTGGATTCGCCAATACATTGGGCATGTTCAGCCCTCCTGTTCAGAGGATGGATCGGCCGGACGGCGTGCGCCGTCCCTGACGATGTATTGCCCGCCGCGCCCCCACCAGGGGTCCGCGGCGTAGCGTTCGATGGGCGCGGGCGCGGCGCCGCGGCCCGCTCCGGGCGCGGCCCCGGCGGGCGCGCCCGCCGTCCCGCCCGCGGATGGTTTCGCTTTCTTGCTCATGGCCTTGCTCATGGCGCGACTCCGATCAGTTGACTGGCAACGTATTCGTCCTGCCACCACAGCACGCCGTTCGCGCTCAGGCGCGCGAGCCTGCCGCCCGACCAGGCGAGCGCGTCGGCGCAGCCCTCCGGCTGCCAGCCGTCCGGGCCGATCAGGGCGCGCTCGATGACGCGGCGCGCCGCCGCGATGCCGCCCCGTACCGCCGCGCCCGCGCTGTCGCCGGCGTCGGAATCGGCGATGACGACGCCGATCTGGAGAATCTTTTTCTGCCGGAATTCGCCCGCGAGCAGCGGCGGGCCAGCGCGCTCGGCCAGCGGCAGCACGAACACGGCCGGGCGCGCTTTCAGCGCCATTTGTGCCGCGGCCAGATCGGCGGCGCCGCCGATGTGGCGCAGGCGCGCGCGCACGTCGGGGTGCGCCCGCAGGCGCTCCAGCGCGAGGGCGGGCAGATCGACGATCACCGCAGTCTCCAGCCCTGGCGCGGCGGGGCGCTCGCGGCCAGGGCCACGGTCGACACGTTGCCGTCGGCCTGGCCGAAGGGCGTGGCCGTGCCCGCCGCATAGGCGCGCAGGAGCGCCAGCGCGTCGCGGTACAGGCGCACGGCGGGGTGTTCGTCGGCGATGTCCTGGTGCAGCCGGTAATAGGCGATGTCGCAGGCCAGGCGCACGATGACGGCGGGCACGGGGGCGAGCGGCACGGGCCAGCGCACGGCGAGAAACGAGTCGATCTCGCTGTCGGCGTCGGCGCAGGCGCGCGCCAGCACGGCCTCGTCGATCAGATCCGCGCCGTCGAAGGCGGTGAGCTGGGCGAGCACGGCTTCGCGGTAACGGTCGCGCATGGCGTCGGGGCTGGCGTACATGGCGGGGATCAGGCGTCGGGGGCCAGGATGTCGGCGATCAGCGCGGGTTCTTCGAGCAGGCGCTCGATTTCGGCGG
>JAITIQ010000259.1 GCA_031279425.1 Accumulibacter sp. | reverse complement strand
GGAACTGGAAGCGCTGGCGGCGACGGGATTCGACGCGGCGACGGGGCCGTGCGTCCGGCGGTGAAGTGTCCTGCAAGCCTTCCTTTTCGAGATCGGAAAACAGAAGACAGTCAGTTTGCGGCTGTGCCGGAAGAAGGCCTGGATTGCCACGTCGCGCAGCCCGAGCCACGACGAGTGTGATGGATGACGCGCATTATTTTGTTGATCTGCTCTAAATGCAGTCCTGCCATTTCACCATCCGGTGGCGAAGATCGATGACTTCGCCATCGACGATGAACGTGCCGTCGCCGACGGCGTGGAAGGTGCGCGCGTCCGCCGGCGCGGGATGGCGCCACGCCTTGACGCCTTGGAGGACGAAGAAATTGTGGGAATCCGCGAGGGCGCGGTTGGTCACGCGGCATTCGAGGTTGTAGAGGCATTCGGCCACCAGCGGCGCCTTGACCTTGCGGGAGGGCAGCGGCGTCAGGCCGAACTCCAGGAATTTGTCCATGGTTCTGCCGGAGCAGTTCCCTATATCCACGACCCGGGGCAGCAGATCGGCAGTCGGCACGGCGACGACGCATTCTCCGGTTTCCACCAGCGCGGCGTAACTGAAATTCCAGGGACCGAGGCAAATGCCGATGGTCGGTTCAAAGCCCATCGAGGCATGACAACTGACGGTCATCAGATTGCTTTTGCCATGGTGATGAGTGGAGATCAACAGAACCGGCCCGGATTCGACGAAAGTGAAAGCCCGGTCCAGGGGAAACTCCACTTGCCGCGGTTCTTTTTCCCGGACAGGCGTCCTTGTCGGCAAAAGACTCTCCCCGGGCGCTTGCGTTCGGGGAACGTCGCTGTATCTGGTTCTTCTCGTCGCCATGGCGAAATGGAACTACCTTTCCCGTTCCCACGCCTCGCGCAGCGCTTCGGCCAGCAGGAATACCGACATGGCGTAGAAGCTGGAGCGGTTGTAGCGCGTGATCACATGGAAGTTGTCGAAGCCGAGCCAGTATTCGGTCGGCTGGCCGGGCGAGGGCAGGTCGATCAGCGCGACGGGCTCGTCGGCGAGGCGGACGGTGTCGGCAAGTGGCAGCACGCCGCGATCCGTCATTTCGCGCAGGGACAGCGATGGTTTGATGCCCAGGGCGACAAGCGCCCCGGCGTCGCCGGCGACGCTGGCCGGCAGGGCCACCGGCTGGCCCGGCCGCCAGCCGTGCACGTGGAGGAAGTGGGCGACGCTGCCGATGGCGTCGGCGAAGCTGCCAATCAGGTCGGCGCGGCCGTCGCCGTCGAAATCCACGGCATGGTGGCGCTGGCTGTTCGGCATGAACTGCGGGATGCCGATGGCGCCGGCATAGGAGCCCTTGTAGGCGAGCGGTGGGGTGTCGTTTTCCCTCGCCATGAGCAGGAATTGTTCGAGTTCCCGGCGAAAGTATTCGGCGCGCGGCGGGTAGTCGAAGGCGAGCGTGGCCAGCGCTTCGAACACGTTGAAACGGCCCATGTTGCGTCCGTATTCCGTCTCCACACCGATGATCGCCACGATGATTTCCGGCGGCACGTTGTAGATGGCCTCGGCGCGCGCGAGCGCCGCGCCGTGTTCCCGCCGGAAGAGAAGCCCGTGGGCCAGCCGCCGTTCATTGAGAAAGCGCGCCCGGTAGCGCTGCCAGGAACGTTGCTGCTCGGGCGCCGGCCGGATTGCCTGCAGGACCCTGGGATTCGCGCGGATCGCGGCGAACTGGCGGGCGAGGCGCTCGGCGTCGAAGCCGTGGCGATCCCGCATTTCCGCGATGAATTCCCGGACGGCCGGAGCGTCGACAAACGCGGGAGGCGTCTTTTCCGCGGCCTGGGCCCATGGCGGAGAAATCGACGCCAGACCGAGAAATGCGGCGACGAGCAGGCATTTCAACACGGTTTTTCCCCCGCCGGTTTCCCTCCGGGCCGGCATGGTCTGAATGAGGCCAAATCCTTCACACAATCACGCAGGTCCCGCAGATGGTCCCGCCGGCCGCCGCCGTAGCGCAGTTCGGCGAAATGGCCCGCCGCGCGGCGCACCAGCGGCGCGAGCTCGGGTGACTCGAGAGCGGCGCGCGACGCCAGGTCGAGGGGGCCCTCCCAGGGCGCGCGCCGGATGCCGAAACTTTCGAGCCGCGCGCAGAAACGGCACCAGAGCCGCACTTCGGGAACGGGTTTGGAACGCCGGAAGAGCATCCGGCAGACGATCAGCAGCAGGATGCCTCCACTCGCCGCCATCATGGTCAGGAACATGCTTTGCCAGTCCGCGTCCTTCATGCCGAGACGGGCGAGCGTCTCGTGCTGGCGCTGCCTGTCGTAACCCAGAACCCATTGGTCCCAGGCATTGTTGATCGCTTCCCAGCGGTAGCGCAGGGAACGCAGATGGACGAGCCAAGCGCTTTCGAAACGCATCAGGGCGGGCAGGGATTCGCCTTCCGGCAGGGCGGCGTCGATGCCCCGTTCGATACGCGAGGGCACGACGGCCGCAGTCGGATCGACGCGCCGCCAGCCCCTGCCTTCGAGCCAGATCTCCGCCCAGGCGTGCGCGTCCGACTGATACACCGTCAGGGTGTCATCGACCGGATTGAGCTCGCCGCCCTGGTAGCCGGTGACCACGCGGGCCGGGACGCCGGCGGCGCGCATCAGCGCGACGTAGGCGGAAGCGTAGTGCTCGCAGAATCCGCGCCGGGTCTCGAACAGGAATTCATCGACGGCGTTTTCCCCAAGCAGCGGCGGTTGCAAGGTGTAGAAAAACTTCTCCGTGCGGAAGAGGTGCAATGCGGCGGCGGATATCTTCTCCGCATCGGAAAACTCCCGCTGCCACGCCTCGGCGAGTTCGCGCGAGCGGGGATTGAATCCGTGCGGCAGGTGGAGCGCCTGCCGCAGCAGGCGGGGGTCCTCCTCGCGGTTGGCCGTGTAGTCCAGCGCGGAGCGGAAGGCGAAGCGGGCGCGGTAGCGCACGGGCCGGTTCGCCAGCACTTCCAGGGTGGGCGCCAGTGTGGCCTCCCCGGGCAGAAGGAGGGGCAGGTCGAGCGCCAGCAGCCAGCGCCGGTCGTGGGCTTCCAGGGTGATCGTGTAATCGACGGCCGAGGCCTCGGCCGCTTCGATCCTTGCCGGCTTGCGCTCGGCGGCCGAGGTGCTGAGGAAACTGGCTCGCCAGACGCGCCCGTCGTAGCTGTCGAACGAGGGTCCCCGCCAATAGAGCCGCGTCCGCTCCGGCAGGCCGGCGTCGAACTGGACCCGGAAAGCGACCTCGCCCGACAGGATCAGCTTGTCCAGCGAGCCGGGCGACATCCGGTCCGACAGGCCGGACAATCCCGCGTAGGCATCTCGCGGCATTCCCCACAGCGGCCCCTGCACGCGGGGAAAGAGCAGGAACAGGATGAGCATGAACGGCAGCGATTGCGCGATCAGCAGAGCCGCGTAGCGGAAAACCTCGCGCGCCGGCTGGGCGCCGCCGTACATGCGCAGCAGGGTGGCGGTGAGCAGGAGAACGGAGGCCAGGAACCAGGCGCCCGTGGCGATGTCTTCGGAATGGAAGTAATGCGTGAGCAGCAGGAAGAAGCCGAGCATGACGACCGCCAGTCCGTCGCGGCGCTCGCTCATTTCCATCGGCTTCAAGGCCATGAAGAAGACCAGCAGGGCGATTCCCGGATCGCGTCCGAACAGTGCGCGGTACTGCCAGCCGATACCGGCGACCCCGACGATGACCACCAGGGCCAGCAGCCAGCGGCGCGGCAGCCGGCCGTTTTTCAGCCACAGCCAAGCGCGCCCGGCGAGCGCCGCGCCGCAAACGAGCGTCAGCCACCGGGGGAGGAATTCGGCGTGCGGCAGCGTGGTGGCCACGGCCACCGCCAGCAGCCAGGGCAGCGCCCCGTGTTCCAGCAGCGGGCGGGGTTTGGCGGGGATCGCGCGCCGCCGCCAGGGGAGCCGGGAGCGCCGGGTTTCAGGCATGGAGGGCCAGTGCGGCAAGACAGGCGTCGCGATGCGCGGGCCCGTGATCCGGCGCAATCGAGCGGCCGGGCAGGCGCAGGCCGTAGCGGCAGCGCTCGCGCTCGGCGGCGAGCACCCAGCCGGCCAGAATCGACAGGCGCGCCTCCACGTCGCGGCCGTCGGGCGCGAGGTTCCAGTCGAGCCACAGTTCCTCGTCCGCGCCACCGTCGAACTGCTTGATCAGCAAGGGGCGATGATCGAAATCGCGGGCGACCGCCTTCCAGGCGATGTGCCGCGGCGAATCGTTCGGCTGGCGTTCGCGCAGCCCGGAAAAGTCTTCCCGGCCGCTCTTGCCCAGCCGTCCCGAGTTTTTCTGGCTGGAGGAGTGCGTCGGCAACGGCGCGTCCACAGGCTTCGGATAGACCAGGCAGGACATCGGCAGCAGCGGGCTTGCCCAGGCGCGGAACAGGCCCAGCGGATAATGCGAGGCGAGGGTGACGCGGCCCGGCTCCAGGCGTCCGCGGCGCGCGGTGACGAAGGGAACGGCGACGGACGCCCGTTCACCCGCCGGGATGTCCAGCAGGACCCGCCGATTCCTGCCGAAGGAAAATTCCAGCGAGCGGCGCGCTTCCTGCCGGCGGTTGTCGACGTGCAGCGTAAAGAGCGCGGTTTCTCCCGCGAAAACCGGTTCCGCCCTGCCGGGTGTAATGGAGAGATCGAACAGGTTGCGGAAGGTGTGCACCATGGCCACCAGTCCCAGCCCGGTGAGCAGGAAGACCAGCGCGTGACCCAGGCTGAGGTTGTAGTTGATGGCGCCGATCAGCATCGTCAGCAGGACGACGCAATAGAGCACCCCCGCGCCCGTGGGCAGGATGAAGACCCGGTGCCGGTCGAGCACGATCGGCAGCCGCTCGTCGTCTCTGCCGAACATCCGCTGCGCCGCCGCGTCGAAAAACTCGGTCAGGTCCATTGGACCGCCTTCGGGACAGAGATCGCAGAGACGGAGAAACCCGGGAGAATGCTTTTCTCTGCGCTCCCGCGCCGTCTGCGTTGGAAGAGGTTCATGTCACCGCAACCGAGCGGATCAGGCCGGCGATGTCCTCGGCGCGGGCATGGCCGTTGCCGTCCGCGAGCTGCAGCCGATGGCGGGCGACGCTCGGCAGGACCGCCTGCACGTCCTCGGGCATGACCATCCGCCGGCCGGCGAGGAAGGCCCAGGCGCGGGCGACCGAGAGCAACGCCAGCGCGGCGCGCGGGGAAAGCCCGTGGATGAAGCGCGGATTGGTGCGCGTCGCCTCGACGAGCGCCTGCACGTAATCGAGCAGGGCCGGCGCTACATGGACGGATTCGACCACCCGTTGCAGCCGCGGCAGCTGATCCGGACGCAGGTGGGCGGAGAGCGCCGGCAGGGTATCGCGGCGTCCGCCGCTCTCCAGTAGTTCGCGTTCGGCGGCGCGGTCGGGATAGCCGAGTTCCACGCGCAGCAGAAAACGGTCGAGCTGCGATTCCGGCAACGGGAAGGTGCCGACCTGCGTCGAGGGATTCTGCGTGCCGATCACGAAAAACGGCTCCGGCAGCGGACGGGTTTCCCCCTCGACCGTCACCTGGCGCTCTTCCATGGCTTCGAGCAGCGCGCTTTGCGTTTTCGGCGTCGCGCGGTTGATCTCGTCGGCCAGCAGGACCTGGGAAAAGATGGCGCCGGGCAGGAAGCGGAACGTGTTCTTTTCGCGGTCGTAGATCGAGATGCCGATGATGTCGGCGGGCAGCATGTCGCTGGTGAACTGGATGCGCGAGAACCTGAGGCCGAGCAGACGCGCCAGCGTCTGCGCCAGCGTGGTCTTGCCGACGCCGGGCAGATCCTCGATCAGCAGATGGCCGCGCGCCAGCAGGCAGGCGAAGGCCAGGCGCACCGCCTCGTCCTTGCCGAGGATGACGCGGTTGGCGGCGGCGATGACGCCGGCGATCTGGACGGCGTGCGTGGATGGGGAAATCTTTGATTCACTGAGGAGGAGGGGAGAGTCCATGCTCCGATTCTATCGCAGGATCGCCTTGCGTCCGCCAGTTCGGTTAAAATCCCGAAATCAGTCATTGGGGATCGAAAATCATGAAAACGATTGCCGGATCCATCGTCGCCATCGTCACTCCCATGCACGCGGATGGAAGCCTGGACCTGCCCTGTCTGCGCAGGCTCATCGATTTCCACGTGCGCGAGGGGACCAACGCCATCGTCATCGTCGGGACGACGGGCGAATCGCCGACCGTCGATGTCGAGGAACATCGGGAACTGATCCGCGTGGCGGTGGAGCACACGGACGGACGCATTCCAGTCATTGCCGGCGCCGGTGCCAACTCGACCTCGGAAGCCGTCGAAATGACGGAATTCGCCAAGAAGGTCGGGGCGGACGCCGCGCTGTCGGTCGTTCCGTACTACAACAAGCCGACGCAGGAGGGCCTGTATCGTCATTTCCGTACCGTCGCCGAAGCCGTCGACATCCCGCTGATCCTCTACAACGTCCCGAGCCGCACGGTCGCCGACCTGGCCACCGAAACGACGCTGCGCCTGACGCAGATTCCCAACGTCATAGGAATCAAGGACGCCACCAGCAACATGGAGCGCGGCGCGGAACTGATCAACCGCGCACCGCCGGAATTTTCGGTATACAGCGGCGAGGATTCGACGGCCTGCGCGCTGATGATGCTGGGCGGCAAGGGAGTCATCTCCGTCGTGGCGAATGCCGCGCCGCGCCTGGTCAGCGAGCTGTGCGCGGCGGTGGCGGACGGCGATTTCGCGCGGGCGCGGGAACTCAATTTTCGCATGAGCGGGCTTTCCCGGCAGTTTTTCTGCGAAGCCAATCCGATTCCGGTGAAATGGGCCTGCCAGCAACTGGGGCTCATCGAGGGAGGCATCCGCCTGCCCTTGACGCCGTTGTCGCCGGACTGCCACGAGCGTGTGCGCGGCGCCATGCGCCAGGCGGGGTTGTTGGGTTGATCGTCTTACGGTGGGAGTTTCGATGAGAGTCTTTGGCGGGTGGCTGAAATCGTGCGCGTGGGGCGCGGTGCTGGCGGCGGCGGTCGCCGGCTGCGCCGATCTGAATATCGAGACCAGGAAGATCGACTACAAGTCGGCCTCCGCCAACCGGGTTCCAACATTGGAGATTCCTCCCGATCTCACCTCGCCGGCGCGCGACGATCGTTTCGTCGTGCCCGATACGGGCGGCGGCGGAGGGACGGCGACGTATTCGGCGTATTCCGGGGAACGGACGCAGGCGGCCATGGCCCAGAGACCCAGCGAAGTGCTGCCGGAAGTCGACAAGGCGCGCGTCGAGCGCCTGGGCAACGAGCGCTGGCTGGTAGTCAAGGATACGCCGGACAATCTGTGGGGGCAGATCAAGGACTTCTGGCAGGAACTCGGCTTCCTGATCCAGCTCGATCTGCCGGAAGCCGGCGTCATGGAGACCGATTGGGCGGAAAACCGCGCCAAGATCAATGAAGATTTTCTGCGCAAATGGCTGGGCAAGGTGATCGACCCCCTGTATTCGACCGCCGAGCGCGACAAATTTCGCACTCGCCTGGAGCCGGGTTCCGAGCCTGGAACCACCGAGGTATACATCAGCCACCGCGGCATGTACGAGACTTACGTCACCGAGGCCAAGGACTCGACGCGCTGGCAGCCGCGCGATCCCGATCCGGAACTCGAAGCGGAAATGCTGCGCCGCCTGATGGTGCGGCTGGGCAGCGAAGAGCAGCGCGCGCAAATCCTGCTGGCGGAAGCGAAGAGCCGTCCGGCCGAACGCGCCCGGCTGGAAAACGCGGGCGACGGTTCGGGCCGGGTCGTGGTGCAGGAATCCTTCGACCGCGCTTGGCGACGCATCGGGCTGGCGCTGGACCGGGTGGGCTTCACGGTGGAAGACCGCGACCGCTCGAAGGGTCTGTATTTCGTCCGCTACGTCGATCCGGAAAGCGAAGCCCAGAACAGCGATCCCGGCCTGCTGTCCAAGCTCGCCTTCTGGAAGCCGGCCCCGCCCGATCCGCAGATCCGCTATCGCGTCCACGTGGGCGATGACGGAGCGCGGACCGTGGTCCAGGTGCTCTCCGCCGAGGGTGGCTTCGACCGGTCGGATACCGGCAAGAAAATCCTGTCGCTCCTGTTCGACCAGTTGAAGTGATCCGCTTCGCGTCGCTGGGCAGCGGCAGCCGGGGAAATTCCCTGATCGTCGACGCCGGCGACACCCGGCTGCTGATCGACTGCGGTTTTTCCCCGCGTTCCGCAACGAGCCGGCTGGCCCGGCTGTCGATCGATCCGGAAGAGATTTCCGGCATTCTCGTCACCCATGAACACGCGGACCACGCGGCAGGCGTCTTCCGTTTTGCCGCCCGTTTCGGTACTCCTGTTTACATGACACACGGAACCCATGCCGGCGTTCGCCGGGAGGATGGCCTGTCCGCCGACTGCCGCCTGATCGACGGCCAGGGGAAATTTTCCGTCCGCGGCCTGGAGGTGACTCCGTTTCCCGTGCCTCACGACGCCAGGGAACCGGTGCAATTCGTCCTGTCGGACGGCGCGCGCCGGTTGGGGGTACTGACCGATTGCGGGACCGTCACGCCCCATCTGACGACCATGCTCGAAGGTTGCCAGGCGCTCGTCCTGGAATGCAACCACGACCCCGGTCTGTTGGCGGCTTCCGTCTACCCGGCCAGGCTCAAGCGGCGCATCGCCGGCGGCTTCGGGCACCTCGCCAACCGGGAGGCCGCTTCCCTGCTGCGGCGGATCGGCGCCGCCGGACTGCGGCACGTCGTCGCGGCGCATCTCTCCGAACGGAACAATCGGCCGGAACTCGCGCGGGCGGCGCTGGCCCGGGCGCTCGATTGCGAAGAAGACTGGATCGGCGTCGCCGCGCAGGAAGCCGGGATCGGCTGGCGGGAAATCTAGGCACGGTGAAGGCGCGGCGCGCGCGGGTCGGGCGGATATTCCCGGCCTACGGACCGAGGGATTCAGGATCGATCCATTCCGCCGGAGTGTCCGATCGACACGGGGTCACTTCGACCAGCGCCGCGTCACCGAACAGCAAGGCGCCGCGCACCGGCCGCCCCGGAAACGCGCCCGCGACCGCCCGGCAGTAGGCGGCGACCTGCTCCCGATAGTCGCCGATGTATGGAGTGTCGCTGCCCGAGCTCTTGTAGTCGAGTACCCACAGTTCGTCGTCGAATTCGACCAGACGGTCGATGCGCAGCAGCCGTCCGGTGCCATCGGCGATTTCCGCTTCGTTCCATGCCCGGCGATAGCGTTCGGGAGAAAAAAAACGCCGCAGAGGATTGGCGGCCAACAGGCGTTCGACGACCGGCAACGCCCGCCGCAGTTCATCCTCGCCAAAACCGGGCGGCTTCCGCCAGGCTTTTGCGTCGTCCGGCGCGCGCTGTTCCAGCAAGGCGTGCAGCAGGATGCCGAAACGCTCGTCGCGCCCCACCTCGGGTCGGCGCTGGCCGACGGCGGGCAGCGCTTCCCTCGTGCCGGCGGCCTTCCGCGCCAGCGCGGCGCGTTCCGCGGGGACGGCGGCGGGCAGCTCATCGCCATGGACCTCGGGGTTGCCGAGCTTTTCCAGGGCGGATTGCAGCAAGCGATACGGCGTGCGCTCTCCCCGGCCGCTGTCGATGCCGCT
>JAITIQ010000221.1 GCA_031279425.1 Accumulibacter sp. | reverse complement strand
GCAGCGTGGCCGCGGTTTTCCAGCACGTGCAGGCGGGCGCGGGGCAGGGCATCGGCGAGCCAGTGGGCGGCGGCGGGCGGCATCAAGGCGTCGCCGTCGCCATGGAGGAGACAAACGGGTTGCTCGACAGCCACGAGGTTGGCGCGGAGGTCGACGGCGGCGAGGATGCGCAGCCCGTCCGCGAGCACCTGGGGCGTCTGCCCGGCGCGCGGCATGCAGGCGGCCTCGAGGAGCTTGTGGAACAGAGGCTTGCGGGCCTCGTCCCCAAGAGTCTGCAAGAGGAGAAAGCGCCGCAGGGTCGCCGCCGGATCGCGGGCGTAGCCCTCGACGAAATCCGAAACGGTTTCCTCGTCCAGCCCGTGCGGCCAATCGGCGCTGGCGACGAAGCGGGGCGTGCTCCCGATGAGCGCCAGCCGGGCGACCTGCCGGGGCCGGAGGCGGGCGAGTTCGAGCGCGAGCAGCGCGCCCAGCGACCAGCCGACGAGGATGGCCTTGCGCGGCAGCGCCGGGGCCAATGCCTCGACCCAGGCGGCGAGGCTGTTCCGCGGGTGGGTCGTGGCGACGCCGTGGCCGGGCAGGGCGGGCAGATGGATTTCGGAGGCCTCGCCGCGCAGGGCGACGGCCATCGGCTGCCAGATCGCGGGCGTCATCGCCCATCCGTGCAGGAACACGATCGGCATTTTCTCCGCGGCGTTCACAACCGCGTTTCCAGACGCTGGATCGCGGCGGTCAGGCGGTCGACGTCGTCCGGCGCGTGCGCCGCCGACAGTGAAATGCGCAACCGCGCGCTGCCTTCGGGCACGGTGGGCGGGCGGATCGCGGGAACCCACAGCCCTTCGTCCCTCAGCGCGGCGGCAAGCGCCAGCGCGGTGGCGTTGTCTCCGACGATGAGGGGCTGGATCGGCGTGCGCGAGGGCAGGAGCTTCCAGCGGTCTTGCGCGAGACCGTCGGTGAGCCGCCCGGCCAGCGCGGCGAGACGGGCGCGGCGCTCCTCGCCTTCCTCGATGAGATCGACGCTGGCGAGCAGGGCTTGCGCCAGCGCGGGAGGCGAGCCGGTGGTGAAAATATAGGTGCGCGTCTTCTGCATCAGCCACTCGACGACATCCTCCGCGCCCGCGACGAAGGCGCCCGCGACGCCCGCCGCCTTGGACAAGGTGCCGACCTGGATCAAGCGCCAACTCTCGGCGGCATCGCCGGGCAGCCCCGCCTCGGCCAGCGCGCCGCGTCCCTGCGGTCCGAGCACGCCGAAACCGTGGGCGTCGTCGATCAACAGCCAGGCGTCGAACCGCTCGGCGAGCGCCATCAACTCGCGCAGGGGCGCGACGTCGCCGTCCATGCTGAACACCGCGTCGCTCACGATGAGCTTCGACGGCGCGTCGCTCGCGGCCAGCAGGCGTTCGAGCGCGGCGAGATCGCAGTGGGGATAACGATGCGCCCTGGCGCGCGACAGCAACATGCCGTCGATGAGCGAAGCGTGGTTCAAGCGGTCGGCGAAGATGGCGTCGCCGTGCCCGGCGAGCGCCGGGACGATGCCGCAATTGGCCATGAAGCCGGCGGGAAAGACGAGCGCTCGTTCGCGCCCGGTGAAGGCCGCGAGCCGCCGTTCGAGATCGTGCTGCACGGCGTAATGACCGGACACCAGATGCGAGGCCCCCGCGCCCGCGCCCCAGCGCCGCGCCCCGTCGGCGAGCGCCCCGGCCAGGCGGGGGTCTCCGGCGAGGCCGAGGTAGTCGTTGCTGCAAAAGGCGACGTATGCCTTGCCGTCGACGAGGACGCGAGGCGAGCAGGGCCGCTCGTTGTCGTAGCGGACGCGCCGCAGATGGTCGCGGTCGAGCGCGGCGAGCGCGGCGCGCAGGTGCTCAAGCCGGTTCATGGCTGCGTCCGTTCGAGCGCCTGCGCGGCGCTCTGGACCAGCGCGCGCAGTTCGGCTTCGTTCATGACATAGGGCGGCATGAAATACACCGTGTCGCCGATGGGCCGCAGGAGCGCCCCGGCATCGAGCGCGGCGGCGAAAAAGCGCCGGGAGAAGTCCTTTGGCGCGCCTTCGACGTCGAAGGCGGCGATCATGCCGCGCTGACGCAAATGACGCAGCGCCGCGTGTCCGGAGAATGTCTCCGCGAGCAGCCGCCCCAATAGCGCGGCGCGCTCCCGGTTGGCGGCGAGCACCTCATCCTCGTCGAAAATATCCAGCGTCGCCAGCGCGGCGCGGCAGGCGAGCGGGTTGCCGGTATAGGAGTGCGAATGCAGAAAACCCCGGCGCACGTCGTCGTCGTAGAAGGCGCGGAAGATTTCATCGCGGCACAGCACGACGGACAACGGCAGGTAGCCGCCGGAAATGCCCTTGGAAAGGCAAAGCAGATCGGGCCGGATTCCGGCTGGTTCGTGCGCGAAAAAAGTGCCGGTGCGCCCGCAGCCGACGGCGATCTCGTCGCAGATCAGGTGCACCTGATGACGGTCGCACAGGGCGCGGGCGAGCCGCAGGTATTCCGGGTCGTACATCGCCATGCCCGCCGCGCCCTGCACCAGCGGCTCCACGATGAAGGCGGCGATGCGCTCGCCCTCGGCGTCGAGCTTTTCCGCCAGCGCTCCGGCGGCGCGGCGGGCGGCGTCGGCGGCGGATTCGCCCGGCGCGGCGCGGCGCGCGTCCGGCGAAGGCACGGTTTCGGCCAGACGCACGAGCGGCGCGTAGGCATCCCGGAACAGGGCGACATCGGTCACGGCGAGCGCGCCCACGGTTTCACCGTGGTAGGCGTTTTCCAGACACAGGAAGCGGTCTTTCTGCGCCAGTCCCCGGTTGCGCCACGCATGGAAACTCATCTTCAGCGCGATCTCGGTGGCCGACGCGCCATCCGAAGCGTAGAAAGCGTGCCCGAGCGCGCCGTCCGTCAGCGCGGCCAGCCGCTCGGAGAGTTCGACCACGGGCGGATGGGTGAAGCCGGCGAGCATCGCGTGCTCCAGGCGGCCAAGCTGGTCGCGCAAGGCGGCATTGATGCGCGGATTGCAGTGCCCGAAAAGATTGACCCACCACGAACTGATGCCATCGAGCACCCGTCTGCCGTCTTCGGTGATGAGCCACGGCCCCTCGCCCGCGACGACCGGCACCGGCGGCAGGGCTTCGTGGTGTTTCATTTGTGTGCAGGGATGCCAGACAGCGGCAAGCGAGCGTTGCAGGAGCGAGGAAGACATGGGATTCGGTTCGCGGGGAACGGGAGGATGAAGCCGACAATTGTTGGGGAAGCGGCGGAGGCGTGTCAAGCTTGCGCCCGGCTCGGGGGTATTCGACGATCCCTGTTCGAGCATCGCTCATCCCGGATCGTCGGGCCGTAAAAAACCGCGGCCCCGGATATTCTCGGGGATCGCGGTTTTCCCGACCTGGAGGAAATCAGACGACCCGTTGCGCCAATTCCCCTTTCTTGTAGCGCTCGGCCATTTTTTCCAGCGGAATGGCCTTGATCCTGCTGGCCTTGCCGGCGGCGCCGAAGGCTTCGAGACGGGCGACGACGATCTTGCGCGCGGCTTCGCGCGCCGGCTTCAGGTAGTCGCGCGGATCGAATTTCGACGGGTTCTCGGCGAAGTAGCGGCGGATCGCCCCGGTCATCGCCAGGCGGATGTCGGTATCGATGTTGACCTTGCGCACACCGTGCCGGATGCCGACGACGATTTCCTCGACCGGCACGCCGTAGGTTTCCTTCATGTCGCCGCCGAATTCGCGGATTTCGGCGAGCAGCTCCTGCGGCACCGAGGATGAACCGTGCATGACCAGGTGACAGTTGGGGATGCGCGCGTGGATTTCCTTGATGCGGTCGATGGCCAGGATGTCGCCGGTCGGCTTCTTGGTGAATTTGTAGGCGCCGTGCGAGGTGCCGATGGCGATGGCCAGGGCGTCGCATTGCGTTTTGTTCACGAAGTCGGCGGCCTGTTCGACGTCGGTCAATAGTTGTTCGCGCGTCATCGTGCCTTCCGCGCCGTGGCCGTCCTCCTTGTCGCCCTTCATCGTTTCCAGAGAGCCCAGCACGCCGAGTTCGGCCTCGACGGACACGCCGATGGCATGAGAGAAGTCGACCACCTTCCGCGTCGTCTCGACGTTGTATTCGTAAGAGGAGACGCTCTTGCCGTCAGCCTGCAGCGAACCGTCCATCATCACCGAGGTGAAGCCGGAACGGATCGCGGCCATGCATACGGCGGGCGATTGTCCGTGATCCTGGTGCATGACGATGGGAACGTCCGGATAGGCTTCCAGCGCGGCCAGGATCTGATGGCGCAGGAAGGGCTCGCCGGCGTATTTGCGGGCGCCGGCCGAGGCCTGCATGATGACCGGAGCGTCCAGCGCGGCGGCGGCATCGACGATCGCCCAGACCTGTTCCATGTTGTTTACGTTGAAGGCCGGCAGACCGTAGTCGTTCTCGGCGGCATGATCGAGCAGCTGTCTCAAGGATACCAGGGGCATTGTTTTCTCCTTCGGTGTCAGATGGCAAACGACGGGAATCATCCCGCCGCGTGATCTTTCGAGGCTAGGGTTTCACGGGCGTCGGCTCTCCGATCCGGACGATGCTGACCGTATTGGTGCCGCCGCTCCGGCCCACCCTGTCGCCGCAGGTCAGGATGATCAGATCGCCCTTCTCCACGACGCCGGCTTCGACGAGGCGCTCCTCGGCCTTGCGGCGCAAAAGATCACGATCGTCGTTCATGCCGTGGACCAGCAGGGGGAACACTTCGCGGAAAAGTGTCATGCGCGACAGCGTCTCCGTCTTTTCCGTCAGGCCGAAGATGGGCACCCCGCAGTTGAGGCGGCTCATCCACAGCGCCGTCGAACCCGTCGTGGTCAGCGCGGCCACCGCCTTGACGTCGAGGTGGTAGGCGGCAAAGATCGCCGCCATGGCGATCGATTGGTCGATGCGGGTGAAGGTCCGGTCGAGAAAGCCGCGGTCGAGCGTGACCGGCAGGGAACGCTCGGCCTCGTGACAGATGCGCGCCATGGCGTCGACGGTTTCCACCGGGAATTCGCCGACGGCCGTCTCGCCGGAGAGCATGACCGCGTCCGTTCCGTCGAGCACGGCGTTGGCCACGTCGGAGACCTCGGCGCGCGTCGGCGTCGGCGAATGGGTCATCGATTCCATCATCTGCGTTGCCGTGATCGCCAGCTTGTTCTTCTCGCGCGCCAGGCGGATCATGCGTTTCTGCAAGGCGGGAACGGCCGCGTCGCCGACTTCCACGGCGAGGTCGCCGCGCGCGACCATGAGTCCGTCGGAAGCGTCGAGGATTTCCTCGAGCGCGGTGACGGCTTCGACACGCTCGATCTTGGCGATGGTAAAGGCGCGACCGCCGGCGGCGAGCATCAGCTGGCGCGCCATGTACATGTCCGAGGCGCTCTTGGGAAAGGAAACGGCCAGGAAGTCGGCGCCGATCGCGGCCGCCGCCTTGATGTCGTCCATATCCTTGGCGGTCAGCGCCGGCGCGGAAAGACCGCCGCCCTGGCGGTTGATGCCCTTGTGGTCGGACAGGAATCCGCCGTGGCAGACGAGCGTCGAGATTTCCGCGCCCTCCACGTTTTCGACTTTCAGCTTGATCCGGCCGTCGTCCAGCAGCAGGATGTCGCCCGGTCTCACGTCGTCGGGCAGCGTCTTGTAGTCGAGCCCGACGCGTTCCTGGTCGCCCACTTCGCATTGCGCGTCGAGCATGAAGCGCTGTCCGTCCGCCAGATGAATCCTGCCTTCACCGAACTTGCCGATGCGGATCTTCGGCCCCTGCAGGTCGGCGAGAATGCCGACCGGATGACCGAGCCTGTCCGCGATCCGCCGCACTTCGCCGGCAGCCTGCATGTGCTCTTCGACCTTGCCGTGCGAAAAATTGAGCCGGACGACGTCGACGCCGGTGCGGATCAGCGTTTAGAGCATTTCCGCATTCCGCGATGCCGGTCCGAGCGTGGCGACGATCTTGGTGAGACGGGGCATGGCGCTCCCTTGATGGCTGCCGATTATCCGGGCGGGAAGAGGGAGAGGAACATGCCGGCGGCGACGGCGGTGCCGATGACGCCGGCGACGTTGGGGCCCATGGCGTGCATCAGCAGCCAGTTGGAGGGGTCG
>JAITIQ010000204.1 GCA_031279425.1 Accumulibacter sp. | reverse complement strand
GATCTTCTGGAGGCCGACACCATGCTTGCCGAACGTATCGAATCCTGGTTTGAGGAAGCCACCCGGAAGGGGATGCAGCAGGGGATGCAGCAGGGGATGCAACAAGGCCGAGTCGAAGGCCGGCTGGAAGGCCAGGCCAACATTCTGTTCAAACAGTTGAAACTCCGTTTCGGCTCCTTGCCGCCGGAGGTCGTCGAGCGGCTGTCCCACGCGACGCAGGACGAACTCGATGCCTGGGGTGAGGCGATCCTCTCAGCGTCGACGCTCTCGGCGGTGTTCGAGACACATCAACGTTGAGGGGTGCGCGCGCCATCAAATGCCGGACTGACCGATGCGCAACGCTGGCAAGTATCGTAAAAGTGTGTGCCTCGTCATGCTTCATCGCCACCTCAACCATCAGCGCTTCACCCTCGCCGCCATCGACGATGTGATCTCTCGTGGCCGATGGCAGGATTGGGCTGAACTGCGCTGGGCGGTTCTGGCCGACCGCCCCTTGCTGGACAAGGTGGAGCGAGTCTGCCGCCCTTACGTTTCCGACCCCTGCGCCCAGCGCTACCACTTCTGGAAGCATTATGCCGAAGAACACCGCGCCGCTACCTGACTGGGGGACTCGTCCTGTCGTCTGCCGCACGGCTCCAGCGCATCCTGCCGGACGCCGTGCTGGTGGGCGGAACCGCCTCGGCAATTCACGCCGGGCATCGCCTCTCGCGTGACGCCGACCATGTGCTGACCGATCTGCGCCATCGCTTCGATGACGTACTGGCCCGACTTGAGTCGGTCGCTGGTTGGAAAACTGCGCGTGTGCAGCGTCAGCCCCGCAGGGGAGATGGTGGCCGAAGGACGGGGGAGGGCGTCTCGTTCGCTTCGCAGGGCTTTTTTGCGAGCGGGACGATCAAAGGCATGTGTCCGGAACGACTGAAATTCTCGATCGATGTTTCCAGATTTATTTCTTGAAAAAAACGGAAAGTGGTCGCATACTGCGCGGCATGGTTGTAATTCCGGCGAACTGGAGACGTTCTGGACGCGGGTTCGACTCCCGCCACCTCCACCCAAACGTATTCGGCCGGAGCGGGGAGTGCGTTTCGGTGGGGGTGTATTGGCTTCGACAGGGCGGGTGAAGGCGAGCAGGCAACCCGAAAGGCGACGGACGTAATCCGCGCAAATCCATAAACGCCAATGATGAGCGTTTCGCACTGGCCGCCTAAGGCCAGAGCCGAGGCCGCTTGAGCCTTGTCACCCAAGAAAAGCCGGCGGGGACTTCGGTCCCCGTCGTCATTTCAGCGGTCGATTCCCGCCACTGACTCCCGCCACCGTTCCCGCCACTTTCTCCAGCAGCATTCGCACCGCCCCGTCCGGATCGGACTCCTCGGTCACGTACGGCTTGATTCCGCCGCGCCGCAGACGCTGATACAGGAAAGGACTCATCCCGGAGGTGATCATCACATGCACGTCGTCGAGCGGGTGGTTCTCTCCCAGCTCGGTCACATGCAGCGTCTGTTCCGGCGTCAGTTCGCGCAAGGTCCTGCCGTCGATTCCGTTGCGGCGGATTTCGTAGACCCAGAACCGGCGGCAGCGCAAGGCATGGCCGGTGACCGTCCTGCGGTCCTGGCTGCTCACCGCGATGCGCAGGGCGTCGGCCTGCGTTTTGCGGAAGATGGCCCCGATGGAGCGGCCCTGGCCGCAGTTGCCGGACGGCTCGCTTCCCGGGTTGATCGCTTCGAACTCGGCGATCGCCCGAGCCGCGGTGCGGGCGTTCGTGCCGAAGGCCCGAACGCCTTTTTCGGCCAGCGCCTTGCGGGTGGCCTCGTCGAAGCTTTCGCACAGCACGACGTCGAACGGCGGCGCCTCGGGCGCGTCGTCCGTCCACCGCCACTCGCGCAATGCCACGTGCCTGATTTCGCGCGTCCCGGTATCGAAAAAAAGCAGGTGTTCGGCGTCAGGCAAATACGGCTCGACGCATGACTCCAGACCGTTGGGAACGCGGACGGGAACGCAAAGCTTCATCCGCCGTTTCGCCAGCCGACGGCGGCGGCTATTTCGTCGCTGACACGGCCCACGGGACGGATGATGCCGATCTGCCGTTTCATGGCAGTCTGGCACAGTTCGGCTCCGACGAGGTCGATGTCGGTCACTCTCGACAGGTCGATCTCGTCTACGCCAGTCTTCAAGCCGTGCAGGAAATCGTTGCGCAGGCTTTCGTTGAGCCCGCCCTGGATGCGCATTACCCGGCGTCCCTGCAATTCATTCACGGAAAGGACGGATCCTCTACCGCTGGACAGGGCGCGAATCATCTCGTCCTGCAGCAGCGTCTCGCTGATCGGCCCCGCCTGGAAGCGGGCGCTGAAAAGCTCGCCCACGCTGCCCACGACCGTGGCGGGAATATCGATCAGATAAAGGCCGAAGAGGGAAAACTCGCAGCCGAAGATTTCGCCGGACTTGAGCGACAAGTCCGTGCGTACCATCAAGCCACCGAGCGACAGGTTCTCCAGCCGTCCGAGCCCGGTCATGCCCGCCTGTCCCATGCGGACGAGAGGCTGCACGTTGAACCGGATGCGCTGGTGCCGACGCTGTTCTTTCATTGACAGGCTGATCTATGATGACGCAATCCACGATCATACCTCAGTTGCTCATGACAAAAAGTGGAATTCATCACACCGGATGGCGCCGGTTTTTTTTCCGCGGTCTTGTCCATGGCCTTGTCCACGGCATCCTGGTGGCCCGCATAACTTTCGCGCTCGAGCTTCCCGCGCCGGTCGCAAAAGCGCTCGGAGAAGCGGGCATCTCCGCGCGGAACGTCGCCGTATGGGTGCAGGGCGTGGACGAAAAGGCGCCGCTCGTCGAGCACAATGCGCGCAGGCCGATGAACCCGGCTTCGGTCATGAAGCTCCTGACCACCTACGCCGCGCTGGAAATCCTGGGTCCGGCGCATTCCTGGAAGACCGAGGCGCTCATCGAGGCTCCGCTCGCCGGCGGGCGTCTGGCGGGCGATCTGATCCTGCGCGGCAGCGGCGATCCGCGCTTGGCGCTGGAGCAGTTCTGGCTGTTTCTGCGCCAGCTGCGGATGCGCGGCCTGCGGGACATCGAGGGCGATCTGGTGCTCGACCGCGGCGCGTTTTCCCTTCCTCCGCACGATCCGGCGGAATTCGACCAGGCGCCGCTGCGGCCATACAACGCCGGGCCGGACGCGCTGCTCGTCAATCTGAAAAGCCTGCGATTCATCCTGCACCCGGATACGGGCGATCCGGGCAGGGCGCGCGTCGACGTCTGGTCGGAGACGCCGGGCGCCGATCGCCTGCTGCGCAACGAACTCGAGCCGGGCCGGGGCAGGTGCGGCGACTGGCGCGAACGGCTGGAGATCGGCGTGGAGGGCGAAACCATCGCGTTGCGCGGCAATTATCCGGCAAGCTGCGGCGATCAGGCGTTAAGTCTTTCCCCCTGGCCCGCCGATTTCCAGGTCGAGCAGCTTTTCCGCGCGCTCTGGCGGGAGTTGGGAGGAACGCTGCGCGGGCGCGTGCGCGATGGCTCGACGCCTCCGGGCGCCCGTGTGTTTGCCGCGCATGAGTCGCCGACGCTTGCGGAAATCGTCCGCGAGATCAACAAGTACAGCAACAACGTGATGGCCCGTCAGGTATTCCTCACGCTCGACGAAGCGCGCCCGGCCACACCCGAAGGCGCGCGCCGCGCCGTCGCCGCTTGGTTGTCGGACAAGGGGATCGCCATGCCGGAACTGGTGCTGGACAACGGCTCCGGCCTGTCGCGCGGGGAGCGCGTCACGGCGGAAGGTCTCGCGCGCCTGCTGCTGGCCGCGTGGCAAAGTCCGGTGATGCCCGAGTTTCTCAGTTCGCTGCCGCTGGTCGGCGTCGACGGAACGCTCAGGAAGCGGCTCTCCGGCAATCCGATCGCCGGCCGCGCCCATCTGAAGACCGGCTATCTCGGCGACGCGCGCGCGCTGGCCGGCTACGTGCTCGGCGACGGCGGAAAACGCTGGATCGTCATCTTCCTGATCAACGATCCGCGCGCCCGCTCCGGCAACCCGGCCATGGATGCCCTGCTGGAGTGGTTGATGGGTCGAGTTCCTGGACCAGAGGCTTCCATTCGTCGATAAGCAGCCTGCCTTCGTACGGACGTCAGCCTTCCCTTCCCCCCGCTTGGCGGGCATGGGTATCTACACACTCCGAATAGCGGCGCTCAGGATTCCCCTCCCTCACTTGGCGGGGGAGGGCGGCCCCTTGGACTGGCAGGAAATCGACGCCGAGAGGATGCCCCTCCCCCGCCTGGCGGGGGAGGGTGGCCCGCAGGGCCGGGAGAGGGCGTCGTTCCCTCCGGCGCGAGAGCGCCGCCGATCAAAAGGGGAGGAATGAACGAACGCTCATCCACGCTTCCTTGCCGGGAAAACCGCGTCGCCGCGCTGCGCATGCTCGACCCCCTCTCCCTGACCCTCTCCCCCCTGCGGGGGGCGAGGGGAATCCATCGGGAGAACTCGTCATTGCGAGGATTGGAGCGACGTGACGAAGCCCTGCCTCATCGCAATACCGCGCGGAAACCATGAACAGGCTCTGAAAACGTCTGGCGGACATCCGCGTGTCGCGAAGATCACCGCGGCCGCAGCCCGTTGAGAAAAATATCGACCACGGTATCGACGTGCGCTTCGATTTCTTCTTCGCCGGGAGGCGGGCGCAGTTGCAATACCCGTTCGAGATAGAGGTTGCCGCGCACCATGCCGATGAAGAGATTGGCGGCGGCCAGGCAATCGCGCACTTCGATTTCGCCTTGCGCCCGCGCGACTTCCAAGCGCTCGGCGAGCAGCTTCGCGCCCCTCCCCGGCCCTTGTTCCAGAAAATTCCGCGCCCGTTCGGGGGAGAAAAAAACGCCTTGCAGGATGATCCAGCTCAGGACAGTGCCGTGCGCCGAAGTGAGGGTGGCGATCAGATTGCGCGCAAACTGTTTGAGCGTGGCGCGCAGATCGCCCTCCTGACGGGCGTCCAGGGTCGTCGCGGGCAGGACCTCCGCCGATATTTCGGCCATCAGCGCGTCGCGCAGGCCATCCTTGCCGCCGAATTCGGTGTAGATGCTGCGGCGGGAACCGCCCGCGCGCTGGATGATGGCATCCAGGCTGGGCGCCATGACGCCTTGCTCGATGGAAAGCTCCCTTGCCGCGCGCAGGAGCGCGGCGTGGCGTTCCGCGGCGTTCATCCGGCGGGGTTTGGGCGCTGCGCCGCTGGTTTGCCGTTTCACTGTCTCGTCCGCCCCTTTCCCCTGATGCATGGTTTCGCTTTTCCTCCGATGGCTTTTGCTTCCGATTCCCGATGGTCCCGCCCTCGTCAGGCCGCCTTCGCGAGCCCGGGCGATTCATCCATGGAATGACGCTTGACTTACATGGTACCACAAAGTACCATCTCGCCATTCGATTACCTGCCGTCCGACCGCGGCGAGCGGAATGTTCCAGATTTTAAACGCTCCAACGCTCATGGCGCTTGCCGTCATCCCGGAGGATGAAAAATGTTTCTTCATGATGGAGCGCGGACATCCCGCCCGCAAAAAAACACGAAGCGGGCGAGACGCCCGCGCTCCAATGTTCTTTCACCTTGACAACCCGTCCCGCCTTTTCCGGAGTCCCCCATGAGCGCACAGGACACCCCCTCTCCGATCGTTTCCGCCCCCGGCGCGGACATCGCCAACGGACGGGGACGGGGATGGGCGCTGGCGATCCTCACGCTGGTCCTGCTCCTCATCGCGGCAGCCTGCGGCGCCTACTGGTACCACGTCGCGCGCTGGCAGGAATCCACCGACGACGCTTACGTCGCCGGGCACATCGTGCAGATCACGCCGCAGGTGGGCGGCACGGTGAAGGCGGTGTTCGTCGACGACACCGACGCGGTGGCGGCGGGCGATCTCCTGGTCGAACTGGACTCCGCCGACGGCAAGGTCGCGCTGGATCAGGCGGAGGCGGCGCTGGCGCAGGCGGTGCGCGAGGTGCGCGCGTTGCACGTCAATAACGAGCGGCTGCGCGCCGAGGCGGCGGCGCGGCAGACGGAAGTCAGGCGCCTGGAGACGGACGTGGCGCGGCGCGCGGCCATTGCCGCCACCGGCGCGGTGTCGCGGGAGGATCTTGATCACTCGCGCACGGCGCTCACGGTGGCGCGCTCAGCGCGGCGCGCGGCGCGTGAACAACTGGCGGCGAATCTCGCGCTGACCGAGGGCGTGGAAATTGACGACCATCCGCGTGTGCTGCAGGCCGCGAGCCGGGTGGAGGAGACGTGGCTGGCCTGGTCGCGCACGCGCATCGTCGCGCCGCTGGCGGGGCAAGTGGTCAAGCGCAGCGTGCAGGCCGGGCAGCGGGTCGCGGCAGGGGCGACGCTGATGGCGGTGGTGCCGCTCGACCGGCTGTGGGTCGACGCCAACTTCAAGGAAGTGCAGCTTGGCAGGATGCGCATCGGCCAGCCCGTGACCCTGCGCGCGGACTATTACGGATCGAAGGTCGAATACCACGGCCGCGTCACGGGACTGGCCGCGGGCACGGGCAGCGCCTTCGCCCTGCTGCCCGCGCAGAACGCCACCGGCAACTGGATCAAGGTGGTGCAGCGGGTGCCGGTGCGGGTGGAACTGGAGGCGGCGGAACTCGCCCGGCATCCGCTGCGCATCGGCTTGTCGATGCAGGTCACGGCGGATTTCCGCGACAACGGCGGCGAGGCCGTCGCCGCCCGAACCGTCCGCGCGGCGGATGATCTGTCGCGCGCCTCGGATGGCGCGCTCGACGCGGCGCGTTCGCGCATCGCCGAGATCATCCGGCGCCACGGCGCCGCCGGCGGAAAATAAGGCCGATGCCGCCGCCCGCCGCGCCCGCCGGCCCGCCGCCGCTCGAAGGCGGCGCGCGGGCACTGGCGACCGTCGCCCTGGCCATGGCGACTTTCATGAACGTGCTCGACACGACCATCGCCAACGTCTCCATTCCGACCATCGCCGGCGACATCGGCGTCTCGGCGAACCAGGGCACCTGGGTCATCACTTCATTCGCGGTGGCCAACGCCATTTCGGTGCCGCTGACCGGCTATCTGGCGCGGCGTTTCGGACAGGTGCGGGTGTTCGTGTGGTCGACGCTGCTCTTCGTCGCCACTTCGTGGCTGTGCGGGCTTTCGCGCAGCATCGAGATGCTGGTCGCCTTTCGCGTCGCGCAGGGCTTGGTGGCCGGGCCGATGATTCCGCTCTCGCAGGCGCTGCTGCTGCAATGCTATCCGCGAGCCAAGGCGGGTACCGCGCTGGCGGTCTGGTCGATGACCACCACGGTCGCGCCGGTGATCGGGCCCATCCTCGGCGGCTGGATTTCGGACAACCTGAGCTGGAGCTGGATCTTTTACATCAACGTCCCCGCCGGGCTGATCGCGGCGGGGATGACCTGGATGATGCTGCGCCGCCGCGAACTGCCCACCGTCCGCCTGCCCGTCGACGCCGTGGGCCTCGCGCTGCTGGTGATCTGGGTGGGCGCCATGCAGTTGGTGCTCGACCGCGGCAAGGAACTGGACTGGTTCGGCTCCGCCGAAATCGTGACGCTGGCCATCCTCTCCGCGGTGGGATTCTGCTTCTTCCTCGTCTGGGAACTCACCGAAAGACACCCCATCGTCGATCTCCACCTTTTTTCGCGGCGCAGCTTCACCTTCGGCACGCTGGCGCTGTCGCTCGGCTTCGGCGTTTTCTTCGCCAACACCGTCGTGCAGCCCCTGTGGATGCAGCAATACATGGGCTACACCGCCACCTGGGCGGGGCTGGCTATCGCGCCCTCCGGACTCCTGGCCATCGTGTTCATGCCGCTGGTCGGCAAATTCATGGGGCGGGTCGACCCGCGCGCCTTCGCGACCGCGTCCTTCGTCATCCTCGCGCTGGCCTCTTTCCTGCGCGCCCATTTCAACACCGACATGAGCTTCGTCGACATGATCCTGCCGCAGCTCATCCAGGGCATCGCCATGGCCGGATTCTTCGTGCCGCTGTCGGCCATCCTCATCTCCGGCCTCGATCCCGCGCAGATGGCGGCCGCCGCGGGATTGTCGAATTTCGCGCGCATCACCGCGAGTGCCTTCGGCGCGTCGATTTCCATGACCCTGTGGGAAAACCGCGCCGCCCTGCACCACGCGCAACTGGCCGAAGCGATCAACCCCTACCGCCCCGCCACGCAAATGGCGCTCGAAGCCCTGCGGCAACAGGGCATGAGCCAGGAACAGGCCCTGGCGGCGATCAACCGCAGCATCGACGCGCAGGCGGCGACACTGTCGGCGACGGAATTCTTCTGGGTTTCGGGCCTGCTGTTCCTGGCGCTGGTGGCGCTGGCGCTCCTGTCGAAACCGGCGCGTCCGTCGTCCGGCGGATGAGGGACGCGGAAACCGGAGTCCCCATCCGCCCGAATACGGCGCAGCCGCAGAATGGACGCCAAGCTCGGATCGAGCCCCGCCGGCATGTAGCCGAAGACGATCCCGATGGCGCCGGAAAGACGAATGCCAGCAGATTGATCCCCGGATTGAACAGAAATGGTATGGTCATCAGCGCGGTGAGCGCCAGCGCGCGCGTCCAGGCCGCCGTCGAGGGAATGCTGACCTTGCGCGAACGGTACGGATTCAACACCGAGAACGTTCGATCGATCTGGATCGGCATTCCTTCGGTCATCGCGGCCCGCCTCACGATCCCGCATCCGAAGGATATACAGGCGGCGCAGATGAGCCCAGGTTTCGATCTTGCCGCGCGTGTCGTGGCGCTCGACCGTCCGCTTGGCCGCAGCGCCAGTCTCGCCCCATGTCACCTTCCCAAGCCGCATGAGGTTCATCTTGTTCCAGATTGCATCGGAGGACGATTTCGCGGTTGCGTCCTCCCTCTGCGCAGGAATGACAATGACTTTATTCTATCTGGATCAGATCATCGTTTGAATCGAAAATGCTCCACGCCGCGGAAGACGCGGAGAAAGATATGTCATTTACAAATATGCCATTTACCCGTCGGAGGAAACGAATTCTCTGATTCTTCTCCGTGCTTGCTTTGCGCTTTCTGCGGCAACCGCGGTTTTCTGGGTCGTTCCAATTCCTGACCCATTCGACAGGAACCCGGACCGCCACGGCGCTTCGCGTCTCGCCATGACGAACAAAAAATTCCGTATGGATGTGAAAATGGAATTATTGATCTTCGCCCAGCAGCAGGGCGATGTCCCGCTCGGCCTCGATCCAGTCGCGAACGTGATCGCTCTGGAAGTTGCGGCTCTCGGCGCGGAAATATGCGGCTTCGGCGATCATCCGGTAGCGTTGTTCGTCGCTGATGGTCGTCCTGTCGAACGGGGCCTTGCCTTGCGCGGGTTTGCTCGGCGGCGCCTTTTTGACGACGGCGGACTTCGCTGCCGGGGCGGCCTTCACGGGTTTGACATTCTGCACCTTGGCACCGACAGCGCCGGTTTTCGTCGCCTTGGTCGCGTCTTTCTTCGGAGCGGAGGCTTTGGTTGCCATGGTCTTTCCTTTCAAGAAAAGAGAGTCAGAGGGATCAACAGGATCAAAATTCCAGACTGCCACCGATGGGCGGATATTACCACATATCATAGCCATGGGAACTGCCCCGTTCAGCGGGCAGCGGACGTCTCGCGCCGCGGCGCCCTGCCGTACAGGCGGGCCAGTTCGGCCAGACGTTCGGCGTGCCACGCGGCTACCTGATTCCATGTGAAACGCCATTCCCAGTTGCCTTCGGCGATGCCGGGACGGTTCATGCGCGCCGTGCCGTCGAGTCCCAGCACGTCCTGCATCGGCACGATCGATGCGTCCGCCACCGAGGCCGACGCGGCGCGGATCATGCTCCAATGGATCGAAGCGCCGTCGATGCCGAAATAGCGCCGGACCTGATCGCGCTGCGCTTCCGGCAGAGATGCCCACCAGCCGCAGGTGGTGTCGTTGTCGTGCGTCCCGGTGTAGACAACCGTCCGCGCCTCGTGGTTGTGCGGCAGGTAGGGGTTCTCGCTTTTTCCGTCGAAGGCGAATTGCAGGACGCGCATGCCGGGGAAGCCCGCGGTCCGGCGCAGGGACGCGACTTCGGGGGTGATGATGCCCAGGTCTTCGGCGATGACGCGGAAATCGCCGGCGGTTTTGTCGATATTCCAACCCAATGCCTTGCGCATTCCGGCGAACAACTTTCCACCCGGCCCCTTGCGCCACCGGCCGGCGACCGCGGTCGGCGAATCGGCCGGGATTTCCCAGCAGGACTCGAAGCCCCGGAAATGATCGATGCGCACGACGTCACAGAACTTCAGGGCGTGGCGCAGGCGTTCCGTCCACCAGGAGTAGCCGTCCCGCGCGTGTTCTTCCCATCGGTAAAGCGGATTTCCCCAGCGCTGTCCGGTCGCGGAAAAATAGTCCGGCGGCACGCCGGCGACGACGCGCGGCCAGCCGGCGGAGTCCAGGTCGAACAGATTCTGGCGCGCCCAGACGTCGGCGCTGTGCCCGGAGACGAAGATGGGAATGTCGCCTACGATGCGCACGTCGCGCGCGTTGGCGTATTTCCTGAGAGCGGCCCATTGCCGGTCGAAAAGCCACTGGCAGAATTTCCAGAAACCGCATTCCCCGGCAAGCGACCGGACGGCATCGGCCAGCGCCTTGTGCTGGCGTCCGGAGAATTCGGCGGGCCACTCCTGCCAGGCTTTTTCGTCGCGTCCGGGCTGGTGGGCGAGCGCCATGAACAGCGCGTAATCCTCCAGCCAGCCGCGTTCTTCCTCGCAGAAAGCGGCGAAATCGGCATAGGCGCCGCTCTTCACGTCCGCGAAAAAACGCCGGGCGGCAAGGCGCAGGCACGAGCGGCGGAACGGCCGGACAGCGTCGTAATCCACCCTTTCGTCATTGAACGGGACGCTCGCGGCGATTTCCGTGTCGGCCAGCCAGCCGGCCTCGCACAGACGGGACAAGTCGATCAGCAGTTCGTTTCCCGCGAACGCCGAGGGACTCATGTATGGGGAATTTCCCGGACCGATGCCACCGAGCGGCAGGATTTGCCAGAGCGTCTGCCCGCCCGCCGCCAGCCAGTCGACGAAATGGAAGGCGGCCGGCCCGAGATCGCCCGAGCCGTGCGGTCCGGGCAGCGAGGTGGGGTGCAGCAGGATGCCGGCTCGGCGAAGATGGGTCATGATTTTTTTCCGGGTGAAAAGCGCTCGATGCCTATCTTATCGGTAGACCGGCCAAATGCGCGCAAAAAGCGATATTCTCATGCCCATGGCGTTTCCGGCGAACCCGGACGGTAACGAACGGCCGGGCAGCGTCTCCAGCCGGACCGCCGATGATCGTCAATGACCTCAATGGTCCGGAGTGTTGTTTGCCGGCCATGACTATAGTAGAGTGCACCACTTCGTGCCGCTTTAGCTCAGCCGGTAGAGCAGGCGCTTCGTAAGCGTCAGGTCGTCTGTTCGAGTCAGACAAGCGGCATTCCGATCCTGAAAGAGTGGATGGAAACCCCTCGGGGCGCGGCAAGCGGCCGGAAATTCGCCACCCGATGGGCGCCAGGCGGCTGCAAGCGCCGACCAGTCCGCCGAGGCCTGGTATCCACCCCCCCCTCGCTGATGATCTTGCCGGAAGCCTTGGAGCAACACCAATTGTCGCATATCGGGCCGGGCTGATTCCGAAATCCTCATCCGTCTCCGCTTTGCCGGTTTGCTCCAGACGGAAGATCGCGGCGGCAGTGTTCAGGCGCTCGTTGAGGAATTCCTCCTTGATGCCAATTTCGTAATTGCTGCCAACGATCGGCTTCAACACGCTCTCGGTACGATCCTTCGCGGATTGCGGATCGAAAATGTCCGAATAACTGGCATAGATGGAAAACTGCTTGTTCATGTCATAGATAATCCCGACATGGGGCGAGAAGACAGCGTTTTCTTCCATCGTCCGCACACCTGCGTCATTCTCGTGGTCACAGCAAGTGACGCGCGCGCCAGAATGACTTTCAGGGGATCGGCCATGTTCAGGCGGGCAACGCCCCAAACCCCGTGTTGCCGGGTTCTGTCCATATCGCTTCCTCTCCCCCTTTCCGATGCACCCAAATGGCGCACGGGCGCGCACCAAATTGGGGCAAATGAGTCTTCCCCGCTTTTCCCGCAGCTTAACGACGACGACTGCCGGGCCGCGTCTCGTTCTGTTTCGTCATAAAAAATGTCATTCATGGTGAATATAATAGATTGATAATATTGATATATTTGTTATTCATGACGCCGTTTGCATCGCGCATTCGAACCAATGGTATGGATTTTGCTCATTCTGCCACGGCGCAGGCGAAATCGCCATGAAGCCCATCCATCCCGATGTCGAAAAAAGAAAGGACTCCCCATGCTGAAAGAAGTGCGTACATCCCTGCTGATCTCCGTGCTTGCGCTTTTCGTGTCGGCGGGCGCGATGGCCGCGGAAACGATCAAGATCGGCTTTCCCATTCCCCTGACGGGCGAAATTCCCAAGGTCGGGGAATCCACCAAATATGCCGCGGAGATTTTCCGGGAAGAAGTCAACGCCCGTGGCGGACTGGAAGTCGGCGGCAAGAAATATCCGCTGGAGTTCATTTTCGAGGACAACGAGTCCAAGCCCGAAACCGCCGTCAATGTCACGCTCAAGTTGATCGACCGCGACGAGGTGCTGGCCATCATCGGGCCGCAGTCCTCGCGCCAGGCGGTGCCTGCCGGCGCGGTGGCCAACGACAACGAAACGCCGATGATCACGCCGTGGTCGACCAATCCCGAAGCCACGCGGGATCGCCCGTGGGTGTTCCGGGCCGCCTTCCTCGATCCCTTCCAGGCGCCCGTCGCGGCGGATTTCGCCACCAAACAGTTCGGCGCAAGGAAAACGGCCGTCCTTTTCGAGATTTCCAACGACTATTCCAAGGGTCTGGCGGACAACTTCAAGGAAGCCTGGGAGAAGCGCCATGGCGCGGGCTCGGTGGCCTCGTTCGAGTCGCATGGCCCGAAAGACCAGGATTTTTCGGCGCAATTGACCAAGATCATCGCCGCCAAGCCGGATTTCATCTTTCTGCCGGAAAACTACAGCTTCGCCGCCCTGATCGTGCCGCAGGCGCGCGACCTGGGCTACCAGGGGCCGTTCATGGGTTCCGACGCCTGGGGCTCGGCCGAATTGATGAAGCTGTGCGGGGAACCCTGCAAGGGACAGTTTTTCTCCACCCACTACGCCGCCGCCGGCGCGCAGGGCGCGACCAAGGAATTCATCGACAAGTACGACAAGAAGTACGGCTACGTGCCGGACGACGTGGCGGCGCTGACCTGGGACGCGGTGGCCCTGATCACCGAAGCGATCCAGAAGGCCGGCGCGCTGGACGGCAACACGCGCAAGATGCGCAAAGCGATCCGCGACAACCTGGCGTCGGTCAAGGAGTTCAAGGGCATTACCGGCGACATGCGCTTCGACGAGCAGGGCGATCCGATCAAGTGCGCGGTGATCGTGGCCATCGACTCGCAGGGAGAATTCACCTTCAAGGAATCGGTCTGTCCGTGATGTAGAATGGGCTGTTTCCCCGCCGCCGGTTCTCTCTCCCTCATGCGGCGGCGGGGAAGGGAAACACAAGAAAAAGAAGGGATAGAAAGCGGTATGGAATTCTTCCTGCAACAGTGCGTCAATGCACTGCAATGGGGCAGCTTCTACGCCCTGATCGCCTTGGGCTACACGCTGGTGTATGGCGTTTTGCGGCTGATCAACTTCGCCCACGGCGACGTCTTCATGGTCGGGGCGTATCTGGCCTTCTTCATTTCCACAGGCTTGCTCGCGCCGGAGGGCCTGTTCGGTTTCTCGCGCGAACTGACGCTGGTGCTGACCGTCCCGCTGACCATGCTGCTGACCTCGCTGGTGGGCGTCACGCTGGAGCGGGTCGCCTACCGGCCCCTGATGCGCAGAGGGGCGCATCGGCTCTACGTGGTCATCACGGCGCTGATGTGCGGGCTGATCCTGGAAAACGGCAATCTGGCGCTCCTGGGCGCCAGCCGCCGGACGCTGCCCGTGCTCCTCGACAAGAAGGTCTACCACTTCGGCGGTGTCGCCGTGACCGATCTCAAGGTGCTGGTCATCGTCGCGGCGGTGCTGGTCTTCCTCGCCCTGCATTTCATCGTCACGAAAACGCGCATCGGCATGGCCATGCGCGCCGTCTCCTGGGACCGCTTCGCCCTGCCGCTGATGGGCATTCCGCTCGAGCGCGTCATCGTCTTCACTTTCGTGCTCGGTTCAGCGGTCGCGGGCCTGGGCGGCCTGCTGTTCGCCATGTCCTACCCGGTGCTGGAGCCCTACATGGGCGCGATGACCGGGTGGAAAGCGTTCATCGCCGCCGTCGTCGGCGGCATCGGCGA
>JAITIQ010000165.1 GCA_031279425.1 Accumulibacter sp. | reverse complement strand
CCGAAACCATGCTTCCCCAGCGTCGAGAGATCGAGCGTTCCGCCGCGCCGCGTGTACAGGCCGGGATGGATGCGCGCCTCGTCACGCGAGGCTTCCGGATAGAACTGCATGGCGTTCGACTCCACCCCCATGATCGTGCCGGCATGGGCGGCCAGCCCGACGTGGGGAATCTGGGCGAACATGGGATTGGTGAGATCCTGCACCATCAGGGTCAGCGAATATTGCTTCGCCCAGACGAGCGAAAGGATCGCGCCGGTGACGGTCTTGCAGGTCTTCAGCGCGACGCCGGTCCAGCCCAGGTTCCGCCCCATGCGCACGAAACTCCAGTCATGCGCGCTCTCGTCCATGAACAGCGGCTTCCTGGCGCTCACCCCGCGCACGTCGATCGGATACGCCTCGATGTCGTAGGGAAAGGGCTGCTCGACGTAGAGGATGAGCTTGTAGATCGCCGGCGCGTCCCTCATCAGCCGGTCCAGGATGGCGCAGACGTAGGCGGGGTCCTCGACCGTGCAGTTGAAATCCGTGCTCAGCCATTCGACGCCCGTCTCCAGCGCGATGGCGCCGACCGACAGGAGCCGCGCGCAGTCCCAATCGGCGTCGATTCCGGTGAGCTTCACCTTGAGGCATTTCAATCCGTCGCGCGCGATCCAGTCCTTAAGCTTCACCGGGTAGCCGTCGTCGGGCTCCTCGCCGGTCAGCTCATCGTCATTGACCACATCCCTGGCGCCCACCAGATGCCAGACGACGATGGTGTTTTTCCGCTCTTCTGCGGGAACCAGATAATCGGCGGGATATCTGCCCCGGAAAACCTTGCGGAATTCCTCCCCGTAATACCAGGAAAGATCGTGGTTCATGTACTCGCCGGTATGGATGTCCCAGGCGCCGACCGCGTGCAACATGCCGTAGGCGTCGTGGAGCGCGATGTCGAAGAGCGAGTCGCACACCAGCGCCGCCAGCCACGGCATGGCCTGCTCCGGGGAGCACAGCCGGTTGGATTCCTCCCACAGCGCCTTCAGCTCGTGCTCGATGAAGCACCGGCCGATTTCCATCGGATGCCCCTGGTACGCGCAGGCATTCCACGCCTGCGCCAGACGGACGCAGAAATCCCTGAGCCGGGCCAAGCGATATTCGTAGCCGAGGGAAGCGGGCCACACCCAGGCGATGGAAAGCGGCGTCTCGCCCCAGCCGGAAGCCGCCCGTCCGCCATTTCCACCGTTTGCGGCGACGGTCATTTCCGCGCGCGCGCAGACCACCGCCGTCGTCAGCTCGGGACCGAATTTCAGGGGCACCCGGGTTTCGATCGGGCAGAAAAAAAGGCGGCATCCCGCGACTTTCACGTCCTTGGCGCTCGTCATGCGGCGACTCCATTCCAGTGTTTCTTCACGTAGGCGGCGCTCGCCCGCAGCAGTTCGGGCGCGCCGCTGATTTCCAGGGTGGAGCCCTGGATCAGCGGACTGTCGCGCAGCACCTCGATGACGCCCGCGATGTCGATGACGCCGCTGCCCAGCTCGATGTCCGAAAAGCCGGAACCGTACAGGCTGCCGCGCTTCTCGATGAACTCCGCGCCCAGATCCTTCCAGTGGATGTGATGAATCCGATCCTTGAAAACCCTCGCCATCTCGACCGGATCGGCGCCGCCGAGCCAGGCGTTGCCCGTATCCAGGTTGATGCCCAGGGATTCCGGATTGCCCAGCATGTCCATGATGTCCTTCAGGCCCTCGACGCTGCAAGTGACCGGGCCGTGCGGTTCGAGGCAGATCCTCACGCCGCAGTCGCCGGCGAGCCGGCAAGGCTCGTAGAGCTTCTCCGCCACGATGGTGACCCGCTGCTCGTGGGAAAGCCGCCGCGACCATTCCGATTGGGCGTAGAACTCGGTGGTGACCACCTCGCGCACGCCGATCGCCGCGGCGAAGCGCACCGCCTTCATGATTTCCGGCGTGCCGAAGCGGGCCGGGCTGGAAGGCTCCAGCAAGGGCGCGTGCGCGCAGACCGACAGGATGCGGAAACCGTGCGCGTCGAAGAGGCGTCTGATGTCGAAGGGGTTGGCGTCGAGGCTGACCGAGGGGATCAGCCCCGAACGCTCCATCATCGCCGCGCCGGAGTGGGTGTAGGTAAGGTCGGCGCAATCGAAGCCCGCCTCTTTCGCCAGCCGGAGATTCTCCACCAGCGAAGCGCCCCGGTTCAGGATCAGGAAAACGCCGACGTCCACTTTTCCTTCCTTTTTTGTATGTTTTATATGATGCCAATGGCCAATCGGCCATCGACCGGCCATGGGCCTTGGCTAGTATGGCACAAGTTTCCGGTTTGTCCAGTATGCCGCGTCACGCGCCGGGCAAAGGAGTCAGACCAGTCCGTCCTTCGAGGTGCCCGGTCTGCGATGACGCCCGCAGCGGCGGGAAGCTACTTCAGCCCGAAGTAGCCGGGAATTTCCGGATTCATGCGGCGCGGACGTCCCGTCGCCGGATTGACGGTACACCAGAGCGTCCGCACCCTGGCGATGAGTTGGTCATCGTCATCGCGCCGGATCTCGCAGAGCCGTTCGCTGGTGAGCGCCGACATCGATTCCACCCAGGTGCGCACGCGCAGCGCGTCTCCGAGTCTGGCAACGTGCCTGTAATCGATCTCGTGGCGCGTCACCACCCAGGCGTGCGCTGCCGCCAGCTCCGGCGGCACCGCGCGTTCCCAGTGAGCCGTGGCGGCTTCCTGCACCCAACGCAGGTAGACGACGTTATTGGCGTGATCGTTCATGTCGATGTCGTTCGGAGAAACGGTGACGAAATAGTCGTGATGCGGATGCTCCAGGGCGTTTCCCTGGAGTCCGGATATGCCTTGCTTATGATTCGTATCGTTCATTCCGGACTCTCCACCGCGAACCCCGCCACCTTGCGCGCTTTCCTGCTGAATTCCACTCCGATCGGGTGAATGGGTCGAGCGAGCGAGCGGCATTGGTCGGCGTATCCCTTCTCCTTGATCCGTTGCAGTGCCCGCCCTTCGGCTTTCTCTTCCACCACCTTGAACTCGAAGAGATCAATCTGCCCATTGAATCGGATCGCCATGTCCAGCTTGCTCTGATTGCTCACGTCTTCCGGAACGATGTCCAGCCCCTGGGCGGCGAAGGAAGCATAGAACACGCTGGCGTAATGGCCCTCGAAGCGGTCGAGCTCGTTCTTGCGTATCGAGGAACAGGCTCTTGCCGAAACGGCGCGGACGGAAAAGAAAACAAGCCATGCCTTCCTCGATCAGCTTCAGGGCAAAGGTGTTTTATCGACATAGTGGTAATCCGCTTCGCGGATTTTGGCGAAGGTCTGGATGCCGGTGGGAAGTTTCTTGCGCAACATGGCGGCCCACGGACAGGATGAAAATGCCGGGATTATACCGGCAGGCCCGCCGAGCAATCGAGATGCGGCGCCTGATCCAGCCGTTCCCGCCGTATCCGTGGCGCTTCGACCGTTTTCAATCCAGCCGGGCCAGTTTCGACTTGGCCAGTGGCGGATTCTTCGCGAAGTAGCGGCGAATCCCCGCCAAGATGGCTTCGGCCATTTTGTTCTGATACGCCTCGTCGTTCAGGCGCTTTTCCTCTTTCGGGTTGGAGATGAATGCCGTTTCGATCAGGATCGAGGGAATGTCCGGCGCTTTCAATACGGCGAATCCGGCCTGCTCGACGCTTGCCTTGTGCAGCCGGTTGATGCCGGCAAGTTCCCGCAGGATCTCCTTGCCCAGCTTGAGGCTGTCGTTGATCGTCGCCGTCTGGGAAAGATCGAGGAGCGTGCGCGCCAGGATCGGGTCCTTGACGTCGATGTTGACCCCGCCGATCAGGTCCGCCTGGTTTTCCTTTTGCGCGAGATAGCGCGCGGCGGAACTCGACGCGCCCGTCTCGGAAAGAACGAAGACGGAGGATCCGTTGGCGTCCGGACGCACGAAGGCGTCGGCATGGATGGAAACGAAAAGATCGGAGCGGATGCGGCGCGCCTTCTGCACCCGCATCCGCAGGGGCACGAAGAAATCGGTGTCGCGCGTGAGCACGGCGCGCATGTTCGGCTGGCGATCGATTTTTGCCTTGAGCCGCTTGGCGATGGCCAGCGTGACGTTCTTTTCGTAAGTGCCGCCGCGCCCGCGCGCGCCCGGATCCTCGCCGCCGTGCCCTGGGTCCAGGGTGATGGTCACCAGCCGATCGACCGTCTGTTCGGGACGCTTTCCCTTTGCCCGGGCGACATTGGCCGCCTCGGCGGGCTTCGCGGGATCGATCCGGTCGTTCTTCTCCAGCAGCAGCATCAAGGGATCCGGCGGCGAGAGCGGATACACGTCGAGCACCAGCCGGTGGCCGTAATTTCCCACCGGTGGCAGTTCGAAGACCTGCGGACGCACCTCGTTCTTCAACTCCATCACCAGCCGCACGGTGTCGGGTTTGAAACGTCCGGCGCGCAGGAGTCTGATGTTCGGATCATCCGAGCTGATCTTGTCCGACAGGCTTTCGAGAACATCGGAAAATTCGAGGCCTTCGAGATCGACCACCAGACGATCGGGGTCCTTGACCGTGAAATGGGAAAACTTGAGCGGCGCCTCGAGCTCGATCGTGACTCGCGTGTAATCGGCCGACGGCCACACCCGCACCGCGCGCACGCCGGTTTGCCGGTTTGTGGCCGCTTGCCCGGGCGCCACCCACAGCAGCAGCGACGCGCCGGCGAACTGGATCAGGCGGCGCCTCGGGAAATTGGGCGGTCGAGGATGCTCAGACATTGGCATCCCCGCTCGGAACGAGCCAGGAGATCGGCGATCCGCCCGGAGGAGGATGCGCCGTCCGGAAAGCGCAGGCGAACCTCGAGATCGGCGGGCGGAACGAAACCCGCCGCCTTGCCCGGCCATTCGACCAGACAGACGGAGTCGTCGCGGAAGTATTCGTCCAGCCCGGCATCGAGGAACTCTCTCGGATCCGTGAAGCGATAAAAATCAAAGTGATACAAGTATAAACTCGAAACTACATAAACTTCAACCAGTGTGTAGGTCGGACTTTTCACCGGGCCCGCGTGACCCAGGGCGCGGAGCAGGGCGCGCACCAGCGTGGTCTTGCCCGCGCCGAGGTCGCCGTCGAGCCAGACGACCATTCCGGCACCCAGCGCCGGAGCGAGGACTCGCCCCAACATCCGGGTCGCCGACTCGTCGGCGAGTTCCCGATTCAGCGACCCGGCAGGCGGACTAAGATACGAAACATGCACACCCGATACTCCACGACGAGCGCCGCGCTTTTCACGGACGCCGACAAAACGGCGCTGGCCGGCAAAATCAAGCAATGGGGAAAGGAACTGGGCTTTTCCTCGCTCGGCATCGCCCGCGCCGACGTTTCCAGGGCCGCCGCGCGTCTCGAACGCTGGCTCGAGCTCGGCCGCCACGGCGAGATGGATTATATGGCCGGGCATCGCGGACTGCGCGCAGCGCCCGCCGCGCTCCTGCCCGGAACGGTATCGGTCATCTCGGCCCGCCTGCCGTATTGGCCGAATGCGGCAAATACGGCGAAAAGTGAGCAAATGCCGAGCGATGGCGGATGGGCCCGCATTTCGCGCTACGCGCTCGGCCGCGATTATCATCGGGAAGTTCGCCGGCGTCTGCAAAAGCTGGCGGGGCGCATCGAGACGGAACTCTCGGAAAGGCGCCTGCCATTCATCTGCCGGGTGTTTTCCGATTCGGCTCCGGTCCTGGAAACCGAGTTTGCCGTGCAGGCGGGAATCTCCTGGCGGGGCAAGCACACACTCACCCTGTCGCGGGAAGGTTCCTGGCACTTTCTCGGAGAGATCTACACCTCGCTGGACCTGCCTGCCGACCAGCCGGCCAGGGAACACTGCGGCAGCTGTTCCCGCTGTATCGAGTCCTGCCCGACCTCCGCCATCGTCGCCCCCTATGAAGTCGATGCGCGCCGTTGCATTTCCTATCTGACCATCGAACTGCGCGGGTCCATTCCTCTTTCCCTGCGCCCCTTGATCGGCAACCGCATCTACGGCTGCGACGATTGCCAGCTGTGCTGCCCGTGGAACCGCTTCGCCCGGACCGGCGACCCCGCTTTCGCCGCGCGCAGCGAACTGGACCGGGCCAGACTCGTCGACCTGTTCGCCTGGGATGCCGGAGAATTCGAACGCCGACTCGTGGGCAGTCCGATTCGCCGCATCGGACACGAGCGCTGGCTGAGAAACCTCGCCGTCGCCCTGGGCAACGCCAATCCGACAGGCGGCAGGGAGGCGCTGCTCGCCCGCGGCGATCATCCGTCCGCCCTGGTGCGGGAACATGTCGCCTGGGCGCTGGCGCGGACCGAGCGGAGATCCCCAGGCAGAATTGCGCCCGTCGCCGGGAAGCGCGTCGACGCGTGAGCCGATCCTTGCCAGGCCGCCGGCCAAAATCGGGCATACTGCCCTTGATTTGGATCTGATGCGGTTGGATATCGCCATGATTCTTGAACCGGACCAAACGGATCGCCGTCGCCGCCAGGAGACCGAGCCAATCCGCGCCGGCCTTGCGCAGCGGGTCGCGGCCTTCGTCGGAGACGGAGAGGAGCGCGTGCCATCCCTGCCCGGCCTGAGCTTTGCGAAAGTCAGAGCGCCCACGCCACCCGCGTCCTATCTGTACGACCCCTGCATCTCAATGATCCTGCGGGGGAGGAAGCGCGTTCAGTTGGGCGGAACCACCTACATCTACGACGAGTCCCGCTTCCTGCTGACGGCGGTCAACCTGCCGACGGTGACCGAGGTATTGGAGGCCAGCCCCGAGGCGCCCTATATCTCCTTGCTCATGCGCCTGGAGCTGCAAGCCGCCCGGCAAATGATCGCCGACATGAATACGCATGGCGCGAATATGCCCGTGGGCGGAACCGCCATGGCAACGGGCCCTGCCACCATCGAGCTTTTCGACGCCGTCAAGCGGCTGGTCGATCTGCTCGACAAGCCTGGGGATCTTGTCCACCTGGGCGCCTTGATCCAGCGGGAAATCATCTATCGCATTCTCACGAGCCCCGCCGGCGCGCGCTTCCGCGAGACGGTCCTGCTGGGCACGCAAAGCCAGAGGACAGCCAGGGCGATTGCCTGGCTGCGAGAGAACTACACGCGGCCGCTCAGAGTGGAAGATCTGGCGGAACTGGCCGGCATGGGCGTATCCACACTGCATCATCATTTCCGGGCCATGACCGCGATGAGTCCCTTGCGGTATCAGAAGCATCTGCGATTGCACGAGGCCCGCCGCATTCTGCTGGCGGAGAACGTGGATGCCGTCACCGCGGCGGTGCGCGTGGGCTACGAAAGCGCCTCGCAATTCAATCGCGAGTATCGGCGCATGTTCGGGGCGCCCCCGATCCGCGACGTGACGCCTTTGCGGACGACCCGGGCGACGCGAGATTGAACCTGAATTCCTCAGTTCGACTACAGCGAAGGCGGCGGAAAGAAATCTTTTTTGTTTTTCTCTGTGTCTTACTCAGCGGTCAGTAATTTGGAAAACACCAGAATCAAATCCATGGTCATTGCGAGGGGCGAAGCTCCGCGGTAACCCATGCGGCTTGGCAAGTTGCCGTGGCGCTTCGGAAGATTGAACCGCCGCAGGGATTGCCACGTCGCGCGACCCAAGCAATGACGGGTTGGGAAGCGTTCCCCTTGTATCTTCCCCCCATGAACATAAATAATGATGACAGGCTGTGGAGCTTGTGGGCAACCGCCGGCCTGTGGGTGGGCGGTGGGAAACGCGCAGCGTTTTCCACGGGCCATCC
>JAITIQ010000049.1 GCA_031279425.1 Accumulibacter sp. | reverse complement strand
GAAGACGGGCTGATCGTGCGCGAGATCGCGCCGGGCGTCGATCTCGAACGCGACGTGCTCTCGCTCGCCGCCTTCCCGCTCAAGGTCGATCCACAACTCAGGACGATGGACGCGGCGCTCTTCCACGACCGGCCGATGGGGCTCTTGCTGGCGGGGAAAGGTAATTCCCAATTGCCCCAGAAACGATAATCTTGCGATTACATTGCTTCCCGGCGTATCGTTGCCTCTCTGATCGTTGGTCAGGCGCGCAGGGAGGGTTTTCAAGCCCTCCGGCTACAACTGGCGCGGCGAAGCGGTCTACAACCCCTTCGATCTGTTGTTGGTTTTCAGGAGCGCGAATTCCACTCCTTCTGGTTCGAGACCGGCACGCCGATTTTCCTGGTCGACATGCCCGCGCTCCTGCACAATGGAAGCCTCTTCCCGTCTGATTTCCGCCTTCAAGGCGGGAAATATTTCCACCGAGGCCCTGATGTTCCAATCCGGGTATCTGACCATTGCGGAGGAGGAAGATCTGGAGGATGCCGAGGAGCGATGCCAGGCCGCTGGCCGCCCGCATGTCCAGCTTCCCAACCCAGGAGAAAAAGCGAATAATTCTTGCCGCGAGGCGAAATTTCCCAAAATTCCAACAGCCCGTGCAGAGATGAAAGAGGGAAGATTCTATGTTCAGAAAATCTAATTCAGGAGGTCTGATCATGCGTAAAGATGGCAAGGCGGTACGGTCGTGTGCCGGAATCTCCCGGCGCGCGTTTTTGGAAGGAACGCTCGCCACGGGTATTGGCGCCGTAATGGCCGGTCCCGGCGCGCTGATTCCCGGACAGGCAGTGGCCGCGCAGGCGGCGGCACAGACCGCCCAGGGAGCGGCCGCATCCAGGGGCGTGCTGACCGCGGCGCACTGGGGCGTCATGCGCGCGATAGTCGAAAACGGCCGCTTCGTCAAGGCGCTGCCGTTCGAGAAGGACCCCCATCCGGTGCCGCAGATGGTCGACGGGACGCCGTCGCTGGTCTATGCGCCCAGCCGGATCAAGTATCCGATGGTGCGCAAGGGCTTCCTCGAGAAGGGGCCGAAGAGCGACACCAGCGAACGCGGCAGCGGCGAATTCGTGCGCGTGTCGTGGGATCAGGCGCTGGATCTGGTGGTCCGCGAACTGAAGCGCGTCAAGGCCGAGTTCGGGCCGGCCAGCTTCTACGTGGGCGACATGGGATGGCGGAGTTCCGCCCGCCTGCACAATCCGCGCGCCGCGCTGACCAAGCTGATGAACCTGCACGGGGGCTATACCGCCCCGGTGGGCGACTACAGCACCGGCGCCGCGCAGGCCATCCTGCCGCGCGTGGTCGGCGGGCTGGAAGTGTATTCGCCTCAATCGGCTTGGCCCGGCATGGTGGAGGCCGCCGAACTGGTGGTGGTCTGGGGCGCCGATCCACTGGTCACTCTGAACATCGGCTTTGCTCCGCCGGATCATCAAGGTTTTCAATGCTTCGATGCGCTCAAGGCCAGGGGTACGCCGGTGGTAGTGATCGATCCGCGCAAGACCGAGACCGCCACCTACCTCAATGCGGAATGGGTCGCGCCGCGTCCGCAGTCCGACACGGCGATCATGCTGGGCATCGCGCACACCCTGTATACCGAGAAACTGCACGATGAGAAGTTTCTCAAGGAATACACCGTGGGTTTCGAGAAATTCGTGCCCTACCTGACCGGACAGAGCGACGGCCAGCCCAAGGACGCCGACTGGGCGGCGAACATCGCCAGGATTCCCGCCGACAAAATCCGGGATCTCGCCCGCCGGATGGCCGCGAAACGCACTTTCATCATGGCCGGCTGGTCGATCCAGCGTTGCGAGAACGGCGAGCAGACTTACTGGATGGCGGCTGTGCTGGCCTCGATGCTGGGTCAGATTGGCCTGCCGGGCGGCGGCCTCTCCTACGGCTACCATTACAGCAGCTCGTGCGCGCCGGCCGCGACCGCCGGCGGGCTGCTGGCGCTCACCGCCGGCAAGCCGCCGGCCAACATGCCGCCGCGCATTCCCGCGGCCCGCATTGCCGACATGCTGCTCAATCCGGGCAAGGAATTCGACTTCAACGGCAGGAAACTCACCTATCCCGACATCCGCATGATCCTGTGGGGCGGCGGCAACCCGTTCAGCCATCATCAGGACCGCAACCGCCTGATCCAGGCGTGGCGCAAGCCCGAGGTCGTGGTCATCCAGGAACCGTGGTGGACTTCCACCGCGCGCTTCGCCGACATCGTGCTGCCGGCAACCACGCCCTTCGAACGCGACGACATCGACAATTGCGGTGACTATTCCCGCCAGTTCATCATCCCGATGCACAAGGTGGTGGAACCGCAATTCGAGTCCCGCAACGACTATGACATCGCCGCGGATCTCGCCGAGCGGCTGGGCTACGGGATCGAGTTCGGTCGCCAGGACCAGATAACGCTGATCAAGAGTTTCTACGAGGCCGCCGTGGCGGACGCCAAGAAAAAAGGCATCGACATTCCCGCATTCGAAGACTTCTGGAAAAGCGGCGACTACGTCGAGTTCCCGGTCTCCGACAAGGCCAGGAAATGGGTTCGCTTCGCCAGTTTCCGCGAGGACCCCAATATGGAACCGCTGGGCACGCCATCGGGCAAGATCGAAATCTTCTCGACCACGATCGCCGGTTTCGGCTACGAGGGGGTCGTCGGCCATCCGGTGTGGATCGCGCCGAGGGAGTGGCTGGGCGGAGAACTGGCCGCCAAGTGGCCGCTCGCCATGATCAGCCAGCATCCCAAGTACCGCATCCATTCCCAGATGAACGACTCGACGGCCCGGGACGCCTATACCGTGCAGGGGCGCGAACCGATCGAGATCAACGCGGCCGACGCCGCCCAGCGCGGCATCAAGAACGGCGACGTGGTGCGCGTCTTCAACGACCGGGGCCAGCTCCTCGCCGGCGCCGTGGTCGTGGAAGATCTGCTGCCCGGCGTCGTCCGCCTGGCCGAGGGCGGGTGGTACGATCCCGATCAGCCCGGCAAGCCCGGCGCGCTGTGCAAGTACGGCTCGGTCAACCAGGTGACCCAGGACGTGCCGACTTCGAAGCTCGGTCAGGCTTCGACGGCGCATTCGGCGCTGGTTCAGATCGACAAGTTCGATCAGCCCCTGCCGCCGGTGACCGCGTTCACTCCGCCCGCCAACGGCTGATCGCCCGTCTTGCGTTTCCTTGCCGGGACCTTCGCGGTCCCGTTTTTTTGTGCGCCGAGATCGAGGCAGCCGGCTGGTTCCCGCGCAAGGCCCTGCCGCCGCACTCCAACCACGACGGCACGGCATGTTTTTTCAGGGAAGCCTGCCGACGGCGATCATGCGGTTGAAGAGGATATAGGGCGATATCCAGACGACGAGGTCGTCGAATTCCCCGCCGTACTCGGGGGCGTTCGACGGGTCGCGGGCGAAGAACCGGGCCGTCGCGCTGGCGTTGGCGTCCTCGTCGGCGTTGGTCGCCGAGTCGTCGGCGATCGCCACACCTTCGGGCGTGGTGCCCCAGTTGTTTTTCCCGAAGGAGAGGAGGACGGCGGGGGCGCAGGGATAGCTGGCGGTGCACGCGCTGGCGGAACCGACGAGGTAGCTTGCGACTCCCGCGTCGTCCCGCGTCTGTATCTTTTTGTTGGCGATCGAAGCCAGCGTGAAGCTGGCGTCCGCATAGGCCGGGGTTACGCTGTAGCGGATCATCTTGCCCCACGCATCGGTTTTTTTCACTCCCAGCGTGCTCCATGGGACGAAACCGGTACAGGCGTCGTCGCTGCCGCCGCAGTTGGCTGGGTTTTCCAGGCCATCGGTGAGCGACGTGGCCGGCCGCGGAAGACGACCGTTGACCAGGGCGAAGCCGATCAGCGCTTCGCGCGTCTCGTTCAATTGCCGCCGCGTTTCATCGTAATGGCGCTGATCGAGCTGTGCCGAGAGCGGCAGTGTCATTCCTCCGATCAGCAGCGCGACGATGACCAGGACAATGGTCAGTTCCGTCAGCGTGAAACCGTACGAATACCGCGAAATTCCCTTCATCCCGAAACCTCTTTTCAAACCACGAAAACCTCTTAGCGCAGAGATGCGGAGAAAACCAAAAATGGATTTTCTCCGCATCTCTGCGTTGAAAGCGGTTCCAACGAGTAATTTTGTGGTGTACAGACCGGAGACATAGATAACAAGTGTGCCAAGACATGGGTAACCGTTCAAAGAACCTTCAATTATCTCAAATCGAAGGAATGGAAATGATGATGGCAGAAGTAGAAGTTTGTACAGGCCATCGGCTTCGATGCAGGGGCGCAAGGCGACAGGTGGTGGTCCGACTGCAATCCGGAGGACAGAGGACAGTCAGTTTGCGGCTGCGCCGGATTCTTCCGATGGATTCCGCTCCCCCGCTGGGCGGGGGAGGGTGTCGTTCCCTCCGACGCGCAGCGCCGCTGACTTTTCTGTCCTCTGTCCTCTGATGCTGGGGAGGGGAAGGCGAGCGGCAGTGAACGAAATTCGCGCAGGAGCGATCCAGCTTTTTGCCATCTTTATCGTGAATCGGAATAATTCGGGTTCATGGATCTGTCCGAAGTTGATCGTTGCCGCCCCATTCCGGAACGACGAAATCGAAATCACCCGACCAGCCGTCGGCATTGCCCGGATTTTCCAGATAATCCGACAGCAGGCTCGACGGCCGGCTTTGCCCCTGGCGCGCCGTGCCGGGAGCGAAGAGCACGTAGTTCTTCGGGCTTTCCGTGACCTTGAGGGAGGTCGTGCAACTTGCGTTGCTGATGGCATAGATCATGACGCGTCCCCAGCCGTTTTGGACAAACCATGGGGCAACGTGGGGAGAGAGCAGGTCTTCCGGCAGTCTGCCGGCGCAAATCGCGCCATCGGCTTCGCACGGAAGGACGGACTTTACGTTCGTCACCGGGAAAGCGCAGCCTGGAGCATCGTGGGGAGCCGGGCTGGGAAGTACGGCAAACTGCTTCAGGGCTATCTGCGCCTCCTTCAAGGCGCGCTTCTCCACGACCGCGATGAGTTCCCGCGCGGTGACGCCGATCACCAGATCGTTGGTGACGAAATCGCCGTTCGCATCCCTGACCGGCCCCATGACGAACGGTCCGGCAGCGCTGGCATTGTTCTTCCCGTCGAAGGCTTCCAGGTATCCGGATACGACGTCCGACGAGCTCGTCCTGTCCTGTCCGGGCAGGGGAGGGCCGGGCGCGAAAATGACGGCGGCGAGTTCCTCGCCGGGCGGCGTCGCCAGAGTGCTTCCATCGGCGGCATAGAGCAGGAGCGTTCCTTTGGTATCGCTGTTGATCGCGGCGCTGTTCTGGCTTGCGTGGCGGAAATGGTCGCTGACGGCGTACCACAGCGGCTCTCCGTGGGCATCGCGCAGATTTTCCATGTCCAGGGACTTCCAGGGCAGGCGCCCGATCGACGTTCCACCGGCCGTCGAACAGCTGCCCGAGGCATTGCCCGAACCGGAACTGCCGAAAAAGTTGGTGTCGGGACAGGGCAGCGTTCCCGGACGGCGGTAGGTGGGCGCCTCGACCCCGTCCTTGATTTGCGTGGCCGGCCATACATCTCCCTGCACGACCGACCAGGCAATGAGCGCCTGCTTGGCCTGCGCCAGGACCTCCAGCGTTCTGTTCCGCCGCTCGATTTCAGGGTCCCCGGCGGCGAGCGAGGCGAGCAGCGCACTGCTGATCCCGAGCACGATCGCCAGCAGCAGGACGAGCAGCGCGGCTCCCCGGTTTTCGTCCGGGCCGATGGCTCGCTCGCCGTTCATCGACGCGGCGCGCTCCCGATGCGAACCCGCCCGCCGCCCAGCAGATCGATCGTCTCTCCCGTGCTCCGATTGACCGTATCGCCGACGCCGGCTGGGGCGGCCGAACCGTCTTCGGTGCGCACGACGATTCTGCCGGGGTGGGCGCCAAGAGGAGTGACGGGGACGGCGGAATCGCCGTCCCGGGCGATGCCGTTGATCCATATCGTGCGCTGGCCGTCGCTGCGCGTCACCACGCCGTCGATGGTCAGCCCCGGATCTTCCTCGATCTCCTGTTGTTCCGAAAGCTTGAGCTCGCGCCGGCGATCGAGCGCCCCCCGGAGTTCCGGAGTGAAGAACAGACGCCCGAGTTCCTGCGCCGTGGCCGGCGCCGGGAGGGAGGCGGCGAGCAGGAACGCGCAGGACAGGTGCCGCCATCGGCGCCGCGACGGATTCATCCCGCCAACGGCGGCTGGAAACGCTTTCAGCGCAGAGGCGCTGAGGGCACAGAGGACGCAGAGAAAATTTCTCCGGTTTTCCTCTGCGTTCTTCGTGTCCACCGCGGTTTTCAGGTTCATGGAACATCCTCCTCGCTCTGGTCGGCTTCACGCAGGGTGATCCAGTCGATCAGGCAGTCCGCCCGCAGCGATCCCAGGTCCGGGTCCGCGTCCGGGTCCGCATTCGCCCGGGGCAGGCGCTCGACGTCGCAACGCCTGACCTGGATCAGCGCCGGGGCGAGTCTGCGCAGTTCGTCCAGCAGCCGGGTCAGGTCCTCCTCGTGCAGCAGCTTCGCCTCGAGTTTCATGCTGCTGGCGTACAGTCCGACGCTCCCGGCCTCGGCCCCGGTCGTATCCAGCGCGCGCTGCGGGGAGAATTCGTAGTGAATCTGGATCAGGCGGAGCCGGTCGCGCAGTTCCTTCAGCAGTTCAATCCAGGTCAGGCGCTGCTCTTTTCCGATCATGCCCCGCGCCGCGAGGCGCTTGAAGACTTCGGCCCCGCGCCGGATTTCATTTTCTTCGCCGTGCACCCGGCCGAGTTTTTCGACGATTTCGTTGCGCTGCATCCGCGCCGCGGAGAGTGCCGTCCGCGCGGCGAGGAGGCGCTCGCGGGAATGGACGACGGCGGCGACGCCGAGCGCGATCAGCAGCAGCAGGATCAGCAGGCTGCCCCACGAACCGGACAGATCGCGCCGGTCGAGCTTCATGGCGCGATCCTCCGGAGGCGCAGACCGAAATCGCGCGGCTTTTCCCTTTCCTGTGCCTCCCGTTCCGTGTCGCCACTCCTCAACGACGAGCCGGAAGCGACGTCAAGCGGTTGCCCCAGGATTTCCACCCGCAGCCCGCCGGCGCGCAAGGCATCGACGAAACGGTCGAAAGCGACGAGCACCTGGCGGGCCGAGGCGCGCGCTTCGAGTCGCAGCCTTCCCCGCATGACGATCGATTCGCTGTTTTCCGGCAGGGCGGACGGGTTGCCGCCTTCACCGGCGAAGCCGCCCGCTTCCCAGTCCAGGCGGTCGATCTCGACCGCAGGCTCGGCTTCCAGCGCGCGGCTGATTTGCCGGTAGAAGGCGGTCGGTGTCGCACTGCGGCGTTCCTCGGCAAGGTAGCGTTCGATCACTCTTTTCAGCGTCTCGTTGTCGATGGGCAGTTGCGGGAAGGTCTCGACGACCTCGTCGTAGTGCCGCCGGGCCCGTGCCGCCTCGGCCTGCAGCGCCACGGCGTTCTGCGCAATCCGGCGGGCGTCGTATTCGTATTTTCCGGCCAGCGCCAGGCCGGCGGCGAGCACCGCGAGCCCGGCGCAGCGAAGAACCGAACGAATCCGCTGGATCCGGAAGCCGTGGCGCAGATCTTCGCCGGCAAACTGGGTGGCCGGCGGGCGGGCGGCCAGAAGATGCAGGAAAAGCGTCTCGGCGCGCGTATCCTGCGGCACGCTGGCAAGACCCGCGCGTTTCGCGCATTCGGTGATGTCGAGAAGATTGAAACGGATTGCCGGAGTGTCGGCGCAATGCTCCCGGATGGACGGAAACGCGCCGGGGTGCGCCAGGATGTGCGCCGTGAGGGTCTGGCCGCGTCCGATCAGGCGCTGGCTGGACAGGTATTGCTGGAGCCTGGCCGATTCCGTGGAAAACGCCTGGGCGAGGCCGGCGATGTTGCCCTGCTGCAAGGGGGTCAGGCGGGAAAAATGGAGCTCGCCCCGGTCGAGAAAACTCTGGCGGATGCTTTGATCCTGGATACTGAGCAGCAGGCAGGGTTCCGGCGGAAAACGCAGGATGCGGAAGAGTTCCGGGACGATGAGCGGCAGGGAAAAAATACCGGACAGCGTCGCGTCCATCGCCTGGATGCCGTCCAGCCAGGGCCGGAAAAAAGCGGGATTGGCGAGATTGGCGAGAAGCAGGCGTTCGTCCCTGCGGCGACTCTTTTCGTGCCCCAGCGAGAGCGCCGCGGAAAAAGGCGTGTTGAAAAAGGTCTGCGCGAGCCTGCGGCGGATGACCGTCTGGCGGTCCGCGCCGCGCAGGTAGGGAATGGTTTCGATATGGAAAGACTCGTCGGCGACGTTGACCAGCAGCGAAAAAGTGCTTTTCGGGTTTTGCGCGAGATAGTGCGCGAACTGCCGGAAACCGGCCTCCGTCGGCGGAAACGCCGCCTCGCGGACGAGCGCGCCCTTCCGCCAGTGCCAGGCGGCCATCTGTTGCGCGCAAAGGTAGAGCAGGCGCCGGGGTCTCATGTCATTTCTTGAGAAGACTCTGCAAAGTCTACGAAGCCCTGTTTCGTCATCGATTCAGATCCTGACCTGACTGATCACATCATAGATCGGCCCCAGCACGGAAAGCATGATCCATCCGAGCAGGCCGCCGAGCAGCAGGGTCAGCAGCGGTTCGATGAGCTGCTGCGCTTTTTCGACCGATTCCCTGACGTCGCGGCTGTAGAAGTAGTTGACGTTGGCCAGCGCCTGGGAGAGCTCGCCGGTATTTTCCCCGACGCGCAGCATGCGGATCACCAGCGGCGGAAAGAATCCGGTGCGCAGGAAGGCCGAGGTCAGGTTCTGGCCTTCGCCGATCAGTCGCTCGACCTCTTCGAGCCCGCCGCGCACGACGAGGTTGCCGACGACGCGCTGCGTCTCGCGCACAGCCTCCAGGATCGGAATTCCCGACGCATACAGCAGGGCAAAAGTGCCGGCGAAGCGCGAAAGGATGATCTTGCGCAGGATGTCGCCGACGACCGGCAGGCGCAGCTTTGCGCCGTCGAACGCCAGGCGCGCCGCCGGATGGACCCCGATGAGCAGCCGCATCCCGGTGGCCAGGACGAGCGGAGCGAGGAGCGCCAGATACCAGTAGTCGACGAAGAGGTCGGAGACGAAAAACAGCGCCCGAGTCTGGAGCGGCAGCGCCTGGCCCATGATCTTGACGAACTGCTTCAACTGCGGCACCAGCCTGACCATCAGGAAGACCGCGGCAATCAGGACGATGAGGCCGACGATCGCCGGGTACAGGGTCAGTCTCATGGTCTGCGAGGCGAGTTCGTCTTCCCATTTCAGCGAGTCGGTCAGGTTGCGCAATATTTCGGGCAGGCGGCCGCTGGCTTCGCCGGCGCGGATCAGGCTGACGAACACCGTGTCGAAGACGCGCGGATGGGCTTCCATGGCCTGCGACAGCGTCTGCCCGCCCCCGATTCCTTCGATCAGGCTGGCGATGATTTCGCGGAAACGCGGATTCTCCAGGCTGTCGCGCAGATCGGCGAGACCTTCCAGGATCGGCACCCCCGCGCGCGTGAGCTGCTCCAGATGGAAGCAGAGATGGATGAGTTCGCGCCGCGGGATCTTCCTCGCGCCGAACAGTCCGCCGACCCGGACCGGAGCGCCGTCGATCAGGTCGAGATCCATGCGCTTTAAACGCATTTCGAGATCGAAGAGATTGGCGGCGTCGATCTGCCCGGCCACGGCGCGCCCGTCGGAATCGATCGCCCGGTAATGGAAGAGCGGCATGGCGCTACATCCTGTCGGTCAGGTCGATCACGCGCGAGAGTTCCTCCAGCGAAGTCGATCCGTCGAGGACGCGGCGCAGGCCGTCGTCCGCCAGCGTGACGAAACCGGCCTGCATGGCCGCGGACTTCAGTTCGCGCGCGGTGCCGCGGCGGGCGATCAGTTCGTCGAGATCGCCGTTCATGCGCAGGATTTCCATGATCGCCAGGCGTCCGCGGTACCCCTGGTGGTCACAGCGTTCGCAGCCGCGGGAACGGAACAGCACGGGGCGCGGGGCGCCGGCGGGCGTGCCCGATAGCCGCGCTTCCCGGTCCCCGGCCTGGTAGGGCGTCTTGCAATGCGGACACAGGCGGCGCACGAGGCGCTGGGCGACGACCCCGATGAGGTTGCCGGCCATGATGTCCGGAAGCACGCCGATGTCGAGCAGGCGCGGCATGACGCCGATCGCCGAGTTGGTGTGCAGCGTCGAATAGACCTGGTGCCCGGTCATCGCCGCGCGGAACGCCATTTCCGCCGTCTCGGCGTCGCGGATTTCGCCGACCAGAATGACGTCCGGGTCCTGGCGCATCATCGAGCGGACGCCGCCCGCGAAGTCGAGCTTGACCGATTCGGCCACCGAGGTCTGCCGCACCATGGTCATCGGATATTCGACCGGGTCTTCGAGGGTCATGATGTTTACGCCCTCGGAATTGATGTGATTGAGGATCGAGTAGAGCGTCGTCGTCTTGCCGCTGCCGGTCGGCCCGGTGAACAGGAGGATGCCTTCCGGGCGGGCGATCATCCGCTTGAGCAGGGCGAGCTGTTGTTCGGTGAGCCCCAGTCCGTCGAGCGGCACCAGGCCCTTGTGCCGGTCGAGGATGCGCAGCACGACGTTCTCGCCATGGAGGGTCGGTTGCGCCGAGACCCGAAAATCGATCTGCCGGCCGCGGATGTTGAGCGTGATGCGCCCGTCCTGCGGCGCGCGCGTCTCGGCGATGTTCATGCCGCTCATCACCTTGATGCGCACGGCCATCGCCGGCCAGTAGGACTGGTGGAGGGAACGGATCTGGCGCAACATGCCGTCGATGCGGTAGCGGATACGCAAGAAGCCGCTTTCCGGCTCGAAATGAATATCGGACGCCTCGCGCTTGACGGCGTCGGTGAGGATCGAGTCGATCAGGCGGACGACCGGCTGGTGGTACTCGTTGGAAGTCGATTGCAGGCCGCGGAAATCGATTTCGCCGGTCTCGATCTCGTGCAGGATGCCGTCGATCGACAATTCGTAGCCGTAGGCCTGGTCGATGGCATGGTCGATTTCGGTCTCTCCGGCCAGCAGGGTGTCGATTTCGATGGCGTTGCCGGCCAGAGCGCGGATGCGGTCGAGGGCGACGATGTCGGCCACGTCGGCGATGGCGATGGTCAGGCGCCGGCGATCCGGGTCGTAGTCGATGGGCAGCAGGCGATGGCGCTTGGCCAGTTCGCGCGGCACCTTCGAGAGCGCCTCGGAATCGATGATGGCGCAGGACAGATCGATGCTCTGCTTGCCGAGACTCTCCGACAACGCGTCGCGCAGCGTCGCCTCGCTGACGAATCCCAGGAAGACGAGCAGCTTGCCGATGGGCAGGTTCGTTCGGCTCTGCTCGAACAGGGCGATGCGCAACTGGTCCTCGCTGAGGATGCCCCTGGCGATCAGGATTTGTCCGAGTTGCCTGGGCTGCGGGTCGCTCATGCTGCTTTGCCGCTCAGGGTTGCAGCGCCTCGAGCCGGCTCGTCACCTGATTGCGGTCGAAGGCCGCCGCCCGGGTCTCGCCGGCGGCGAGCGCCATGCGGTAATACTGCGCGGCCAGCCTGTCCTGGCGCAGATGATCCAGACTGACCGCGAGATTGAAAAGGATGTCCGGGTGGTCGGGCTCGGCGGCATACGCCTGGAAATACGCTTCCTGGGCTTCGCTCCAGCGTTGCTGCCGGGCGTACAGGTTGCCCAGCGCGAAGTGCAGCGCCGCCGAACCGGGCCGCCCGGCGAGCGCGGTCTTGAGCAGGCTTTCGTCGGCCTGCGCGTCCTGCCGCCCGCGCGTGCCGAGCACGCCGGCCTGGGCGGTGGCGTCGGCAGGATCGGCTTCGAGCGCGCGCGCATAGTAGTCATGCGCCCGGTCGGCCCGGCCCTGGAACGCGGCGAGCGTGGCCAGGCCGAGCAGCGCGTCGACGCTTTTCCCGTCGGCTTCGAGCGCCCGCTCATAATCGCGCTGCGCTTCCTGGTATCGGCCTGCCCGCAGGGATTCATACGCGCTCTTCAGCGTGGCGGAAACGCGCGGCGCGGCGCGGGTCGGACGAAACTCGGGATCGACTCCGGGCTGCCCCCGGCGCGGCGCGCTCGCGTGGGACTCCGGGGGGACGGCGGGAACGGTGGGAAGCGCCGCCGGAACGGTTTTCCCGGCCCGGACGGGAGAGATGGGAGAAGGGGAAGACGGCGGCGGCGCGGCTTCGGGCGCCAGGGCCACGGCAGCGCCCGCGGAAGGGAGCGCGACACCATCGTCCGAAGACGGCGGCGAGGGCGGGGACGGGACGTGAACATCGGGCGGCGCGGGCGGCGCGGCGGATGCCGCCGATGCGGGCGCCGCCGCGAGCCTGTCGAAACCCGGCGGGAACGGCTGCAACTGCCACCAGAACCAGGCTCCGATGCCGAGCGCCGCCAGAAGCCCGGCGCCGACGATCCACCACAGGGCATTCCCGGCGGCTGGCCTCCGTTGGACGGCGAAAACCGGACGATCCGCGTCGTCGGTCGCAGGAGATGGAACGGCCATTGACGGCGCTTGCCGCTCCTTCGCGGAGAACGGCTCGACGCCGATCTCCTCGAGACGCCACTCGAGATCGGACCGGGGGTCGGAACCCGGCGCGGACGGCGTAAACGGCGACGCCCCCTCCGTTTCGCCGCCGGCCTCCCGGCGCCTGGCTTCCTCGGCCCGCTCGATGGCGTCCATCAACAGGCTCATCGGAGCGGCTCCGGCGGCAGTTCGGGCCCCGAGAAAGGCTCATAGACCCGGTCGGTAGCGAAAAAATCCCTGCCGGGAAGCGAATTCGCCAGGCGGCCGAAGTCCCCTTGGATCGAAGCGTCCCGGATCACCGTCGGACGCAGGACGATGACCAGCTCACTCTTGCGCGAGGCGTCGTTGCGCGTGGTGAATATTTCGCCGAAGAACGGGATGTCGCCGACACCGGGGAAGCGGCCGCTCCGGTTTTCCAGGCGGTCTTCCATCAAGCCGCCGAGCACGGCGATGTCGCCGCTCTTCACGCGCATCATCGATTCGATCTCGCGCGTGCGAATCTGGGGAACCTCGTTGACCACCGTGAGCGCCGGATTGGGGTCCTGCTTGAGCGCGGCAATGCTGGAGATCGAGGGCCGGACGTTGAGCGTGACCACGTCGTCGCCTCCGATCTGGGCCGTCAGGTTCATGAAGAAGCCGATCGACACCGACTGCGGCGTGGTGGTCGTGCTCGTCACCGCGTTGGTATTGCTGTTTCCGGCGGCGATGCTCTGATCAACCTTGAAATAGACGAAATCCTCCGACACCTTCAGGGTCGCCGTCTGGTTGTTGAGCACCGTGAGTTTCGGGCTGGAGAGCACCTTCGTCGTGCCGAATCCGCGCAGCAGCTCGACGATCGCGTCGAGTCCGCGGGAAGCGTTCCTGTACGTCAGGTTGAATGGCGATACGTTCGCTCCGGCGCTTTGGGTGTTCGTCGCCGGAGTCAGCGAAAAGCCGGTGCGCTCGGCCAGTTTCGACCATTCGATGCCCTGTTGGTAACTGTCGGACAGATCGACCTCGATGATCGTCGCCTCGATCATCACCTGGCGGCGCGCGCCGCGCATCACGCGGTCGATGAACTCCTGCACTTTTTCATGCTGGCGCGAGGTGGCGCGCACGGCGATGACCCCGGTTTCCGGGTTGACGATCACCGAGGCGGATTCCCGGAAAGTCATCCGTTTCACCACGGTCTCGCCGCCGCTGCGCGCGGGGGCCTGGTTCGGGGCGTTCGCCCGGGTCCGCGCGCTTTCGCCGGACGCCCCGAAGGTCTCGCTGTTGGCGTTGGCCGCGCCGCCGGCCTGCGCGCTGTCGGCGCGCAACGTTCCATGGCCTTGCTCGATGGTCGTTTCAGAGGAGCCTTCCGGGAAAATCTTGTCGGTTTCGAGCAGCAAATCCTTCAGGTTTTTCTCCAGCGATTCCCAGAAGCCGTTTTTCGACTTGTTCTCGATCTGGATGCGCGACACGTTGCCGCTCCGCGATCCCGCGCTGGTCTCCAGGGCGCTGGTCGATATCTGCATGTTCGTCCACACCGTGCCGGTGACTTCGCGCGCCAGATTGACGTAGTCGACGTGGTAGTAGCGCAGATAAGGCGAATCGGGCATGACCACGAGGTTCGGGCCGTCGAGTTCGAAACGCAGATCGACCTGCTTGGCGATGCGGTTCAGCAACTGGGGCAGCGTCTGGTCGATGGCGTTCAGCGTGACGCTGCCGGAAATGCCGGAATGGATATCCACATTGAGCTTCGCGTCGCGGGCCAGGGCGAACAGCAGATCCTGCACGCCGACGTGGTTGACCACGACGCTGTAGGTTTCGGTCCTGCCGGCGGCCCTGGGCGGCGGCAGCGGCACCAGCGTGACCGGCGCGGGAATGGCCGGCGCGGATGATTCACGCGCCGGAGCCGCGGCATCCCCGGCCACGATGTGTCCGGAGGACGGACCGCCGCTCAAGGTCGCCGGAACGCATCCCGCGACGAGGAAAGCGGTCAGCATCGCGCCGGCGGTCGTTCCTGCGATCGCGCTTGCGGTTCTTGGCATGGCGGCTGTGGTCTCGGTGAAACTTTGAAATTATCATGGTAGTGACAGGATTCCTCAAGTGCCTGTCGCCGGGCGGGTTGCCATTGGACGTGAAGGAGGGTTCGTGGCGACCTGCGATGAAGCATTGGCGCGCGCGCATTCCATCCGGCAACGCCGAATATCCTTGCCAACGGCCGATCGCCTTTGCCGTCCGCGTCGGAACGGCGTGTGTTCGTTGCCCTCGCCGCTTTCCGAAACCTGTGATAATCCGAGGCTTCACAACGAACCACGAATCCCGGGATGAACGAACCCCTGCTTTCCGTGCGCGGCCTGCGCGCCGGTTTTGTGGCCGGGCGGCGCGTGCTGGCGGCGGTCGACGGCGTTTCCTTCGAGGTATCCGCCGGCTAGACGCTGGTTCTGCTCGGCGAGTCGGGCTGCGGCAAGTCGGCCACCGCGCTCTCGCTGCTGCGCCTGCTGCCGGCCGCGGGGCGCATTCTCGGCGGTGAGGTGCATTTTGCCGGCGGCGACCTTCTCCAGCTCACGGAAGCCGAGATGCGCGCCGTGCGTGGCGGCGGCATGGCGATGATTTTCCAGGAGCCGGCGACCAGCCTCAACCCGGTGCTCACGGTCGGCCGGCAGATCGGCGAAGTATTGGAGAGGCATCGGGGGCTGCGCGGCGGCGCCGTCGAGACGCTGGCGGTGGAACTGCTCCGGGCGGTGGGCATCGCCGATCCCGGGCGGCGTCTCTCCGAATATCCGTTCCAGCTTTCCGGCGGCATGAAGCAGCGGGTGATGGTGGCCGTGGCCCTGGCCGGCCAGCCGCGCCTGCTGATCGCCGACGAGCCGACGACGGCGCTCGACGTGACCATCCAGGCACAGATCCTCGACCTTCTGAGCGAACTGCAAAGCGGACGCGGCATGGGTATGCTGCTGATCACGCACGATCTTGCCGTCGTCGCCCGCATGGCGCATCGCATCGGCGTGATGTACGCCGGGGAAATCGTCGAGGAAGCGCCGCGCGAAGCATTCTTCGACGCGCCGCGCCACCCTTACACACAGAAACTGTTTGCCGCGCTGCCGGACAGGAGGGGTCGCGACGCGCGCCTGGAAACGATTCCCGGACAGGTGCCGCCGCTCTCGGCCATGCCCGCGGGCTGCCGTTTCGCCGCGCGCTGTCCGCTCGCCCTGCCGCGGTGTCGAGCCGCCGCGCCGGAATGGACCGAACTGGGGGATGAGCATCGCGTGCGCTGCCATCGGGCCGGGGAAACGTCCGAGCACCCGGCGCCCGCCACGCGAGGCGCCGATTCTCGCCGGGAGCGCGAAGGCTCGGCGAGAGGGGAATCCAGGCCGGACGCTCGTACCCGCCTCCTCGAAGTGGAGGACTTGCGCGTGCATTTTCCGATCCGGCGCGGCATTCTCCAGCGCGTCGCCGGCCACGTGAAGGCCGTCGACGGCGTCTCGCTCGCCCTCGCGCGCGGGCGCACGCTGGCGCTGGTCGGCGAATCGGGCTGCGGCAAGACGACGGCGGGCAAGGCCATCCTGCGACTGATCCCTTGGAGCGGTGGCCGCGTGCGCCTCGACGGCAGGGATCTGGCCGGCCTGCCGCGCCACGCCTTGAGACCCCTGCGCCGGCGCATGCAGATGATTTTCCAGGACCCGTTCGCCTCGCTCGATCCGCGCCATGCCATCGGCGAGATCATCGCCGAGGGCATGGACGCGCTCGGCACGCGGCCGGCGGCCGGCCGGTCCGAGGCGGTCGCCGCGCTGCTCCGGCAGGTCGGCCTCGACCCGGAGGCGGCGCAGCGCTATCCCCACGAATTCTCGGGCGGGCAGCGTCAGCGCGTCGCCATCGCCCGCGCGCTGGCGGTCCAGCCGGAGCTCATCGTCTGCGACGAACCGACCTCGGCGCTCGACGTCTCGGTGCAGGCGCAAATCCTCAACCTGCTCCGGAGTCTGCAGGACGAACTCGGGCTGGCCTACCTGTTCATCACCCACAACTTCGGCGTGGTCGAATATCTGGCGCATGAGGTAGCGGTGATGTACCTGGGCCGCGTCGTCGAGCACGGCTCGGCCGACGCCGTGCTGCGCTCGCCGCGGCACCCCTACACCGAGGCCCTGCTCTCGGCGGTTCCCAGTCCGCGCCCGACCGATTCCCGCGCGCCCATCCGGTTGGCCGGAGAGGCGCCGTCGCCGGCCAGACCGCCCTCGGGCTGCCATTTCCATCCGCGCTGCCCGCGCGCGGTAAAACGCTGCCGCGTCGAGTGCCCAGGGCCGCGCCAAGCAGGATCGAAGCACGTCGTGCGCTGCTTTTTCTGATTTTGCCGACGGTTTTCAGGAAGTCCACCGTTCGGAGAACCCTGTGGCTTGGCAAGGCTGAAGCGCCTGGCCTGGACAAGCCGCGAAGCGCCGCTATCGCCCGGGCAGCAGCGGCCCGATGCGCAGGTCTTCGTCGCGTCGTGGCCGCGGCCAGTGCTCCAGGGCCAGTTTGCCGACGGTGGTCGGAAAATACACGTCGAACTCGGCGTCCCGCTCGACGAGATCGAGTTCGAACAGCGTCCGCCGGTATCTTTCGGGACATCGTTCGATGTCGAAATATCGAACCGAAAACGGCTTGTCTTCGGCCAGGGGCGTCAGGCCGACCCACAGGCATTCCAGGATCTCCTGCGAAAGAACGAGGCGCGCCGCCAGGTCCCGGGCATCCGTCGGCCAGAAGCGGCGCGGCCGGGGATGCGCCGCGCCCGCGATTCCCGCGTCCGGGCGGCAGTCGAGAATGACCTTGCTCCAGCGCGCCGGCAAGGCGGAATAGCCGTACACCGCGCCCAGCAATGCGCCGGCGATGGCCGCGTTGGTGTCCGTGTCGCCGCCGCGCATCACGGTGTCGATGATGCCTTCTTCCGGATTCGGTGCGTGCAGGAGCTGCCAGACGGCGTTGTGGAAGGCGACGATCACCCAGCCCCGATGTTCCAGGTAATCCGGCGGCGGCGCATGGGCGGCGTCCCGCAGGGCCTCCGCCAGCGATCGCTCGACGCGGAGCTCGCCGGCCCGCGAGAGCATCGCCCCATGGATTTCGTCCGGCGCCGCGCCATGACGAATCGCCCGGGCCAGGGCTTCGACGAACAGGATGTTGGCCTGCCGGCAGACGGGATGGACGTGGGTCAGGGCGGCGTCCTGATCCGCCCAGGCGGCAAGCTCCTCCGGGGAAACGTCGTCGTTCGCCCCGAAGATGCCCAGGGGGCTGACGCGCATCAGGGCGCCGTTGGCCTGGCTCTCCGGATTCCGGAATCCGTCTCTCAGAGCCTGGGTCACGGTTCTTCCGCAGCCGAAGGTATTGGAGCCGAACCAGTCGAGGTAGGCGGCCTGCACCGCCTTCCGGTCGTAGCGGCCCCGCTCGGCCAGCGAGCGGGCCAGCGCCAGCGCCATCTCCGAATCGTCCGTCGGCTGTCCGGCCAGGGTGTTCCAGACCCCGCCGTCAGCCAGATCGCGCACGCCTTCCGGGTACAGGCGGCGGATTTCCTCCGGCGTCTTGAACTCCACCAGACTCCCCAGGGAATCCCCGGCAAGCTGGCCCATGAGGCAGCCCTGGGCGCGCAGCGGAGCGTTCCGGTTCATGCGGGTCATGGCGGTTTCCTTGCGGGAGCGGTCCCTTTCGTCGCGCCGCCGCTGCGACATGGAATCACTCGCCGACCGGAACCGGGTCGGCCAGCGCGATGCCGTCTTCGGCCAGGGCCGCCCGCAATCCGCCCTGGTCGGCCGCGTCCTCGAGGATCACCGCGAGCGCGTCGTATCCCCCGCCAGGCGCGGCGGCGGCGTTGGCGATCTGTCCACACGGCTCCGGCGTTCCCGAGAAGATCGGCATGCCGGCCTGGAGCGGCTCGTCGGCGCGAGTCCGGTAGAGATGGCGCTTGACTTTGCCCAGATACCTGGCGCGCGCCACGATTTCCTGTCCGGGATAGCAGCCCTTGCTGAAACTGAGCCCGCCGATCCGCTCGAAACTCACCATCTGCGGCACGAAGGCTTCCCGGGTCGCCGCGCAGATCCAGGGGATCCCCGCCGCGACATCCAGCCATTGCCAGGCCGCAGCGTCCGCCGGAACGGCGCCGGCGGACAGCCGCCGCCAGATTCGGGGAGCCGCTTCGGCGCCGGCGACGACGAGATAGCGCGTCTCGTCCAGGCGAATGACCGAGCCTTCGGCCGCCGTGGTCATCACGGTGGCCGGCGCATCCAGTCCGGCGTCCCGCAGCACGGCGGCGGCCCGCGGCCCGGAGAGGCCGATGATGCGATGATCGGCGGAGCGGTCGGCGATCTTCACTTGCGCGCGCAGCACGTAAATCCGCAGGCGTTGTTCGATGAATTCCACGAGCTCGTTCGACAGCAACGCCAGATAATCCGCCTCGCGGCGGAAAAGCAGGAAACTCGCCAGCATCCGGCCCTGGGGCGAACACCATGCCGAATACTGCGCCTGCTCCGCCGCCAGGTGATCGACATCGCTCGTCAGTTGCTTGTGCAGATAGCTCCGGGCGTCGGCGCCGGAAAACCCGATCAGGCCAAAATGCGTCAGCGGCGCGACGATGGTCGCGCCCCCGGAACTTTGGGCGACGGGATCGGTGGGGTCGGTGTTCATGGGTTTCCTGGCCGGAGGGATCGAGCCGTTGAGGACTCGGCTATTATATGGCTCCCGACCACCTTTGCCGGCCCTGCCGATGATCCGACTGTTGAAAACGATGCTGGCGATCGGGCTGACCGGCGCCTTGCTGGCCCTGGCCGGTGGCGGCTGGTTCTACTGGCGCGTCTCGACGCCCTTGCCGCTGGCCGGGGAGCGCGTCGAGTTCCACGTGGCGCCCGGGAGCGGCATGCGCGCGCTGGCCAGGGACATTGCCGCCGCCGGAGTCGATTTCGAGCCCTGGCTGCTGGTGGCGCTGGCCAGGCTGCGGAAGATCGACGGATCGCTTCAGGCCGGCAGCTACGAGATCGCCCGCGGGACGACCCTGCTCGATCTGCTCGGCCTGCTCGAACGCGGTGAGGTCAGCCTGAGTGAAATCACCTTCGTCGAGGGCTGGACCTTCCGCCAAATGCGCGAGCGTCTCGACGCGCATCCCGATCTCAGGCACGACAGCAGGAATTCGCCCGATGCGGCAATCATGCGCCGGCTCGGTATCGAGCACCCGGACCGGACCGCGCCGGAAGGGTGGTTTTTCCCGGACACCTACCGCTTCGCCAGGCGGAGCAGCGACTTCGAGGTACTGAGGCAGGCGCATCGCGCCATGACGAAGCATCTGGAGCGCGAATGGGAGCGGCGGGAGGAACGGCTGCCCCTGTCCGATCCCTATCAGGCGCTGATCCTGGCGTCGATCGTGGAGAAAGAGACAGGGCGCGACGCGGACCGGCCCCTGGTCGCCGCCGTATTCCGCAACCGGCTCGAGCGAGGCATGCTCCTGCAATCCGACCCGACGGTCATCTACGGCCTCGGCGCGGGTTTCGGCGGCAATCTGCGCAAGAGCGATCTGACCGCCGACACTCCCTATAACACCTATGTGCGCGCCGGCTTGCCGCCGACCCCGATCGCCATGCCCGGGCTGGCTTCGCTCAAGGCCACGCTGCATCCCGCGCCGAGCCCGGTGCTGTATTTCGTGGCGCGGGGCGACGGGAGCAGCCAGTTTTCCAGCACGCTCGAAGAGCATAACCGGGCGGTCAACCGGTACCAGCGGCGCGGCGCGCGGAAAGTCACTCGCGACGCATTCGCCCTGGGGAAACGCTGATGGGCCTTCCCGCCGTCCGGCAGCGGAGCCATGCCGGGAGAAACCCGGAATGGAGCGCGGGCGTCCCGCCGGCAAAAACGAGGGCAAATTTTCTCTCCCCCTGGAAGGGAGAGGAGCGATCGCCATATCCTTTTCGGCCGCAGCCAAAGTCCCGATGCGATGGCTCCCGAGGACGGGCATGATATGCTTCGCCAGTCTGTTGCATTGCGATCCGCGGCGCCGACGAATCGATCGCCTTGCCTTGGGGTCTTGGAGCCTTGGACGAGAGAAAGCCCGGAACCCGTCGCCGCCGGGTTTTCCACGCGGCATCGGGCGGCGTTGGACGGATATCGTCTCTGCCCCCGGTCGGAATCGAACCAACGCCTGATGATTACAAATCAACTGCACGACCTTCATGCTACGGGGGCGAAACCTCGGGCCGACGGCGGATTATAGCCGAACCGGTCCGTCGCATTTTCTGAATCTCTTCGGGTACATTCCCCGCGGCTTGTGGAATCATGGCGACATTTACCAATCCTGCGGATATCGCGCGGGAAACGCTGAAACAAATGATGGCCAGGCGCATGGCGCCGTCGCCGGACAACTACCGCGCGATCTACGACGAGATCGCCGGCGTCAGCGAAAAACCGGCGGAGGATTTGCTCGAACGCGAAATTCGCTCGCTGCTCTCTCAGTTGCCGAAGGACACTCCGGCGCAACAGGGACTGGCGCGCCAGCTCGACCAGGCGCTCAGGAACCGGGACCGGGAAGCTTATCGCCAGCCGCTCATCCATTTCATCCGCGAACACGGCGGCGAAACGAATCTTGCCTGGCGGGAATTGCTTGCCGACTTCCTGCAGCAGTGGGAGGCGAATCAGAGCGGACTGACGCGGGCGAAAAAGCGCGAGGCGCTCGATCGCGTGCTCTCGGTGAGCGGCAGGAACGAGATCCTTTTCTCCCGCCTGCAGAACCTGACTCGATCCTGGGCGGCGAACCAGCCGGCCGACGAGGACATCGAACTCGTGGAAAAGGTGCCCGAGCCGGCCGTGTCCGCTTCCGCGCCCGCGGTATCGAGCGCGCCCCTGAGCCGGGCCAGTGAACTGCTTTCCGAATTGCGCGAAGCCTTCGTTTTCGCGCTGGAAAACATCGTCGCCGCATCGCTCGAAGACGAGCCCGAAGCGGCCGCGCAGGCCAAGGGTTTCGCGGCGAGAGCGCGCGCGGCGACGACGCTGAAGGCCATGTCCGCGCTGCTCGCCGACATCAGGCGCTTCGCCTTCTCGCTCGAATTCGTCGTCGAAGACCGCCATGAACTGCGCGCCGGGCTGCTCAGGCTGCTGTGCCTGATGATCGACAACATCGGCGAACTGGTCATCGACGATCGCTGGCTCGCCGGGCAGATCGAGGTCGTGCGCGGAGCCGTCGCCGAACCGATGAGCCTGCGCGCGCTGAACGATGCCGAGCAGCGCTTGAAGGAGGTCATTTTCAAGCAAAGCCACTTGAAACACGGCCTGATGGAAGCCAAACAGGTGATGAAGCAGCTGCTGGCCGTCTTCGTGGATCACCTGGCCGAATTCACCGACTCGACTTCGGACTACCACGACAAGATCGAAGGTTATGCCGAAAAGATCAGCCGGGTCGACGACATCACCCAGCTCGAGGACGTGCTCGGCGAAGTCATCCGCGAGACGCGCCTCATCCAGTTCAACGCCCAGCGTTCGCGCGACGATCTGCGGCAGACGAATCAGCGCGTCGTGGAGGCGGAACAGCGCATCAGCCAGTTGCAGGACGAGCTCGACAAGGCGAGCCAGATGGTGCGCCACGACCAGTTGACCGGCGCGCTCAACCGGCGCGGGCTGGACGAAATCTTCGAAAAGGAGCTGGTCCGCTCGCGCCAGCGGCGCTCTCCGCTGTCCGTCGCGCTGCTCGATATCGACAATTTCAAGAAGCTGAACGATTCGCTCGGCCACGACGCGGGCGACGCCGCGCTGATCCATCTGGTCTCGGTGATCCGCGAGACCCTGCGCCCGCAGGATACGCTGGCGCGTTTCGGCGGCGAGGAATTCATCATCCTGCTGCCGGATACCTCCGTCGAGAACGCGGCCAAGGCGCTGGTTCGCGTGCAGCGCGAACTGACCCGGCGCTACTTCCTGGCCAACAACGAGAAACTGCTGATCACCTTCAGCGCCGGAGTAAGCCAGGTCCGCCCGGACGATACGGAAGCGACCGTCATCAAGCGCGCGGACGAAGCGGCCTACGGCGCCAAGACGAGCGGCAAGAATCGCGTGGTATCGATCTGAGAAGTGCCGGGTTGTCCCGGAAACCCGGTTGGGCAGCGCCGGAGCGCCAACGGTTCTACTCGAACCTCCAAAGTGTCCGAAAATCGACACAAGATAGGGATTTTCCCGGAAAACGTCGCCAATCCGTCATGTTCTTGGACAAAAGTCCCGCAAGAATTCCCGCTCGATACCCGGCACGATAAATGCTTCCAAAACCAATCTTCGCCAGGCCAAGCTCACAGGAAAGCACATGAGTCCGCTGAAAAAGATGCAACCCGGCTTCACGCTGGTCGAAATCGCCATCGTACTCGTCATCATCGGCCTGCTGCTGGGCGGCGTCCTGAAGGGGCAGGAGCTGGTCAACAGCGCCAAGGTAAAGAGCCTGATCAATGATTTTCGCTCGATTTCCTCCTTCGTCCATGCCTATCAGGACCGCTTCCGCGCCCTGCCGGGAGACGACCGGTCCGCCGCCACGCACCTCAACGGCGGCACCAGAGCCACGACGCCGGATGAAGCTCAGGGCAACGCGCGCATCAACGGCAATTGGAATTCCACCATCACGACGGACGAGAGCTTCCTCTTCTGGCAGCACGTCCGTCTGGCCGGACTCGCCACCGGAACTCCCGACGTCGATTCGGACGACTACCTTCCGCGCAACGCCGAAGGCGGACGGATCGGGATCACGGGAGAAGCCATCCTTGGCTCGTCGTCGCTTTCGACGGCCCCTTATCCGGCGAGCTTCTATGTGTGCTCGCAGGGCATCCAGGGGCGCCATGCGCGGCAGATCGACACCACCATCGACGACGGAAACACCCAGACCGGCAGCGTGCGCGCCATCACCGACGGCGCCGTGAAAGTGGACAATGCCGACAACGTGACGGCGGCCGACGACGCCAAGTCCTACACCGTGTGCATGGCGTTCTGAACGAATCCGGATTCGTCGTTTCCCGCGGGCGGAAATCACGCCGCCGTCAGCTTGGCATATTCCAGCGCCAGCCATTTCATTCCCTGCGCGCCGAAATTGACCTGCACGCGCGTGTCGCCGCCCTGTCCTTCGGCGGCGACGATGACGCCCAGGCCGAATCTGGCGTGCCGGACGTTTTGGCCGATGCGCAGACCGCCGGCGCGTTCCGCGCATTCCTGCCCGGCGGGGTCTTGCGAGGCGAACGGCGCTTCAGCCGCGCGGGCCGCCCGGCCGCCGACCGGGCGCAGCAGTTCGCCGGGCAGTTCTTCGAGAAACAACGAGGGCAGGGAGTAGCGCGTCTGTCCATGCAACAGGCGGGTTTGCGCGTGCGAAAGATAGAGGCGCTCACGCGCGCGCGTCATCGCCACGTACATCAACCGCCGTTCCTCTTCCAGCCCCTGTTTGTCTGCCGCCGAATTTTCGTGCGGGAACAGTCCCTGCTCCAGGCCGGTGATGAACACGGCGTCGAATTCCAGGCCCTTCGCCGCGTGCACGGTCATCAACTGCACCGCGTCCTCGCTCTCGCCGGCCTGGTGTTCGCCGGCTTCGAGCGAGGCGTGGGCGAGAAACGAGGCCAGCGGATCGGCGCCCGGATCGTTCGGCGCCATGCCTTCGTCGCTTGAGAAGCTGGTTGCCGCGTTGATGAGTTCGTCGAGGTTCTCCAGTCTATCGCCGCCCTCTTTCTCGGCCAGATAATGCGCCCGCAGACCGCTTTTCTCGATCAGCTGCCCGATGACTTCGGGCAATGGCAGGCCCGCCGTTTCACGGCGCAGGGTTTCGATCAGGCGGACGAAGTTGCCGACCACCGCCGCGGCCCTGCCGGACAGTCCGGCGGCCGCGTTGTACAGGCTCGAATGGACGCGATGCGCGGCTTCCTGCAAGGCCTCGATACTGCGGCCGCCGATGCCGCGCGCCGGAAAATTGACCACGCGCAGGAAGGCGGTGTCGTCATCCGGATTGGCGATGAGGCGCAGGTAGGCAAGCGCGTGGCGGACTTCCTGCCGGTCGAAGAAACGCAGGCCGCCATAGACGCGGTAGGGCATTCCCGCCTTGAGCAGATGGTATTCGAGGATGCGCGACTGGGCGTTCGACCGGTAGAGCAGAGCCAGTTGCCGGCGCGAAACACCGGCGCGGATCAGTTCGCGCGCCTCATCGACGACGAAGCGCGCCTCGTCGTCGTCCGAAAACCCTTCAAATACGCGGATCGGCTCGCCGGCTCCCGCCTCGGTCCACAGGTTCTTGCCGAGCCGGCCGCGATTGTTGCGGATCAGGGCGTTGGCCGCGTCGAGGATGTTGCCGTGCGAACGGTAGTTTTGCTCCAGCCGGATGACGTTGGCCACCTCGAATTCGCGCTCGAAATTGCGCAGGTTGCCGATCTCGGCGCCGCGGAAGGCATAAATGCTCTGATCGTCGTCGCCCACCGCGAAAATGCACGCGCCGTGTTCCGGGAACTGCCCGCCGCCGCGGCCGGCGAGCAGCTTCAGCCACTGGTATTGCAGGCGATTGGTATCCTGAAACTCGTCGACCAGGATATGCCGGAAACGCTCCTGGTAATGGCGGCGCAGGGGTTCGTTGCGGCAGAGCAGCTCATGGGCGCGCAGCAGCAGTTCCGCGAAGTCGGCCACGCCCTCGCGCTGGCACTGCGCGTCGTATTCGGCGTACAACTCGGCGCGGCGGCGCGTGTAGTCGTCGTAGGCCTCGGCTTCGCCGGCGCGGATGCCCTGTTCCTTGTGCGCGTTGACGAAGCCGGCCAGCTCGCGCGGCGGGAAGCGCTCCTCATCGACGCCGAGGTTTTTCAGGAGGCGTTTGATCGCTGAGATCTGATCGGCCGAATCGAGGATCTGGAAGGTCGCCGGCAGGCCGGCTTCGCGGTGGTGCGCGCGCAGCAGGCGATTGCACAGTCCATGGAAGGTGCCGATCCACATGCCGCGAGCCGGGTTGCCCAGGTCCGCCGGCAGCATCGCCGACAGGCGCGCGCGCATTTCCCTGGCCGCCTTGTTGGTGAAGGTCACCGCCAGGATGCCGTGCGGAGCGGTCTGCCCGGTCGAGACGAGCCAGGCGATGCGCGTGGTCAGCACCCGCGTCTTGCCGCTGCCGGCGCCGGCCAGGATCAGCGCGTGCTGCGGCGGCAGGGTGACGGCGGCCCGTTGTTCGGGATTGAGGGAAGAAAGGAGGTCGGACATGTTCGTTGCGGTCTGCCCGTGGCCCGGCGGGGACAAAGGCAAGCCGCGATTATAGCGGCCCAGAGCCGGGTTCATCCGGAAAAACGCCCTTCGGCAGCGTGCCGACGATCCCCCGCCGGCCGCCCCTGAGCAGCTTCTCGAGCCGCCGCTCGGCTTCGCGCGGGCTTGCGCAGGGTGGTTCGGTGAAGGCATGGCACGCGGCCCAGCGCCCATTGGCAAGAAGAACGGCGGCCACCTGCCGCCCACCGTCGACCCGCGCCAGTACGCACCGCGCGGAACCCGCCGCGCAGGCCGCCGCCACCACATCCATCGCTTCGTCCCGCGCAAGGCGCAAGCCGATCAGCGCGTCGATCGGCGAATCATGCTCGGCGAGGATCACCGCCGGAAAATAGGCCTCGTGGCTCACGCCACCCTCGCCCTGATCCAGAACCTGAATTCGGCGCGGACCGTCGGCGCGCATGTCCGCGGGAAAACCTCGTGATGCGGGAAGTAAGGCACATTCGCCGCCACTTTTTCGTGAGACACTACCGCTTTCGAGGATACGGGGCAATGCGGGTTGCCTGGCAACCGGAATTCCCTTTTTATGGAGATTGGAAACATGTCGAGGATATTTTTTTCGCTGGCGCTGGCTCTCGTCCTGGCTTTTCCGGCGCAGGCCGACGAAACCGACGTGAAAAGGGAGATCGAAGCCAAGCTTGGCGGCAAGGTTACCAGCGTCACGAAAACCGATTATCTCGGACTCTACGAAGTTTACGCCGACGGCAACATTTTCTACACCGACGACAAGATCTCGGTGATCTTCGCCGGTTCGCTGATCGACGGCGAGACGATGAAAAACGTGACTGCCGAGCGCATACAGAAGCTCTCGGCGATCGATTTCTCGATACTGCCTCTCGAATACGCCATCAAGCGGGTGCAGGGCGACGGAAAGCGCGTCTTCGCCACCTTCGAGGACCCCAACTGCGGCTTTTGCAAGAAGCTGACCAAGGACATGGTGAAGCTCGGCAACGTGACCATCTACACCTTCCTCATGCCCATCCTCTCGCAGGATTCCCTCGACAAATCCAATCGCATCTGGTGCTCGTCCAACCGCGTGAAGGCGTGGACCGACTGGATGGTGGAAGGCAGGGCGCCCGAAGGCAAGGGCGATTGCGACACCACCGCCGTGAAGAAGGCGGTCGAAATCGGCCAGCAGCTGAAGATTTCCGGAACGCCCACGCTGTTCTTCACGGATGGGACGCGCATCCCCGGCGCCGTGCCGCTGGCCCAGATCGAGCAGAAACTCGATCAGACGGCGGGCCGGTAAATTTCGCCTTCCTGTTTTGCCGGGCCCAGCCAACGATCCGGCCAGGGCGCGGGCGGAAAACGAGGCGGGGGAACAGCAAAGCCTGCTGCTCGCGCTGATCGCCGGCATCTCTCTGATCGTCGGCGGCATCGGCGTGATGAACATCATGCTGATGGCGGTGAAGGAGCGCACGCGCGAGATCGGCATCCGCATGGCGGTCGGCGCGCGCTAGCGCGACATCCAGCGGCAGTTCCTCACCGAGGCGGTGATGCTCTCGCTTGACAAAAAAACGCGCTAGCGCAGCATTCCGGCCGCCGCAGTCTGGTGGCTGGTCTCGTCGATCAGGATGAAGGCGCCGTTGGCCGGCAGATCCTCGTAGCGGTCCGCCGCCAGCGCTTCGCGCGTGATCAGCGAAACGCGGCCGATATCGTTCATGGAAAGCGTTCCGCCTTCGCCGGGAAGCTCGCGCAATTCGTGGATGTCGCGCCGGGCGTGGATGGCCAGAATCCTGGCGGAAGTGACGCGCGGGCCGTGCTTGACGAGATAGCGGCGCGCCGGATTGAGCGGCGAGGCATCCAGCCAGCACAGTTCGGCCTCGAAGCGGCGGCCGGTCCGCGCCGGCGAATCGGGATGCGACAGAAGGTCTCCGCGCGAGACATCCAGCTCACGATCCAGCGTCACGGTCACCGCGTCGCCCGCCACGGCTACCTCGGCCTCGCGGCCGGAAACGCTGAGGCCGGCCACTCTGGCCTCGATCCCGGAAGGCTGCACGACGAGCGCTTCACCGACTCGCAAGGTCCCGCTGGCCACCCGGCCGGCATAGCCGCGGAAGCCGTCGAGCCGCTCGCCGCCGTGGCGCAACACCCACTGCACCGGCAGGCGCAGCGGCGCGTCGCGGCGGTCGTCGGCCACGGGCAGGCTTTCCAGCAAGGCGAGCAGGGGCGGCTCCGTATACCAGGGCGCGCGCGCGGAAGCCGTCACCACATTGTCCCCGTGCAGGGCCGACAGCGGCAGGATATGAAAGCCGGCGATTCCCAGGCGCCGGGCCAGGTCGCCGTAGGCCGAACGAATGCTCTCGAACGCCTCGCGCTGCCAGTCCACGAGGTCCATCTTGTTCACCGCCACCACGATGTGGCGGATGCCGAGCAGCCGGGCGATGGCGCTGTGCCGCTTGGTCTGCGGCAGCAGTTGGCCGAAGGCGGCGCGCGAGGCGTCGATGAGAAGGATGGCGGCGTTCGCCGTGGAAGCGCCGGTGACCATGTTGCGGGTGTATTGCTCGTGCCCCGGCGCGTCGGCGATGATGAACTTGCGCCGCGGCGTCGAGAAGTAGCGGTAGGCCACGTCGATGGTGATGCCCTGTTCGCGTTCGGCTTCCAGGCCGTCGGTCAGCAAGGAGAAATCGATGCCGTCGCCCGCCACGCGCCTGTATCTCGCGCGCGCGATCGCCTGGAGCTGGTCGGCGAAGATTCCCTTGCTGTCGTAGAGCAGACGACCGATGAGGGTGGACTTGCCGTCGTCTACCGAGCCCGCGGTGATCAGGCGCAGCACGCCGTCCGGAAAGGATTCGTTTTTGGCGTTCATGAGCGCAACACTTGGCACTCGTCATTGCGAGGCGCGCAGCGACGCGGCAATCCCTGCGACGGTTCCGCCTCCCGAAACGCCGAGGCAAGCGGAAAGGCCGCCTGAATTGCCGCGGGCCTCTGGCCCTCGCCATGACGAAACTTCCGGTTCCCCTCGCCCCCCGCAGGGGGGAGAGGGTGGCCGAAGGCCGGGAGAGGGGAGCCAAGCCTCCGGCTCGAAGCGTCGCTGATTTTTCTGCGGTGGAGAGTGGGCGGGCGTCCCGTTCCTTCGTCCCTTTTTGGGTCGGCGGAGCTCTCGCGCCGGAGGGAAGGACGCCCTCTCCCGCCCCTACGGG
>JAITIQ010000045.1 GCA_031279425.1 Accumulibacter sp. | reverse complement strand
GCCCCTCCGGCCCGGCCGCGTCGAACCCCGCGCCGTCAAGCGACGGCCCAAGCCCAGACCCTTGCTCACCAAACCCCGCGCCGTCCATCAGAAACTCCTGCGGAAAAAAAACAACTCCGCTTGGCATCGGGCTTAACGTAGTGCCATTGGGCTCTGACCCTTTTGCCATGAGCGCCCTTTTTGCCACGAGAGCCGCCGATTCAATCCGCTTTCCGCGCCGTGCCTCCCAGCAGTGCAAGTTCATACGCCAGATTCTCCCGCGCGCTCTGCTCATGACGCGCGCGGAAATATTCGGTCATGTAGATCGGCTGCCGGTCGAGAAAATGCGCCAGCATCCTGGCGCGCCCTTGCCGCCAAGTGGCTTCATCGTAGCGCGCATATTCCTTTCGGATTGCGGCCACCATGCGCAGATAAGTGGAACGAACCTGTCCCAGGGCGGCAAGGTCGGCATCCAGCAGATAATTCGTGTCGGTGTCCGCGCAGGCGGCGTGTTCCCGCGTGGCAAGGATCATGTGCCGCACCCTGGCGATGCGCCCGGGCGGGAAAGCAAGGTGGACGAGGTGCGCAGCGGCGAGATCGGCGCTCGATGCCTCGTTGTCGCCACGCCCTGGAACGTAGACGGCATCGTGGTAAAGAAGCGCGAACAGGACGGCGTCCGGGTCTGCCAGCCTTCCGGCGACGGGCTCGAGCTGTTCGAGCATGTATTCCAGATGGGCGACGGTATGGTAATGGCGGCCCGCTTCCCCGTAACATTCCAGAAGTTCTTCCGCCAGTTGCGCGCAAAGTCCGGCATCCGCGCTGTAATGGCGCGCGATTTCTGCGAAGCGCCGACGGGCTTTCGCGCCTGCCGGCTGGTCTGGCGGCTCGTCACCAGGAGGAATTCGTTCCAGGCTTGGCGCCATGGCCGTTCACCTGCATCGAAAACGCGCTGAAGATCTCATTCGAAGAAGCGAATGACCGAAGTATCGGCCGGGTGCGGCTCCTTGGTCTGGACGGGATGGCCGACCAGGATGCCCACGGTCATCTGGTAGCCGTAGGGGATTTCCAGCCGCCTGGAGAAACGCTCGCCGTCCGGCGAAGCAAACACGTGGAAGGCGTGGGTGGCGAAACCGCAAATGCAGGTGCCCAGCCCGATCGAATGCGCGGCGAGGCAGATGTTCTCGGTCAGCAGGCCGGCGTCGAATTCGGCCGGAGTCAGGTCATGGGTCGGCTTGGTCGCCACCACGATCAGGGCCTGGGCGTTGTAGAACAGGTCGCCGCCCCGGTCGAGGATGCGCTGATGGCCCTCCAGGTCGCGCCGCTTGATGACCGCGAAGGCACTGTCGCGGATCTCGTCGATCAATCCGCGATGAGTCACCACGGCGAGATACCAGGGAGCGTTGCCGCGCGAACTGGGCGCCTGCACCCCCGCCTTGGTGATGGTTTCCAGATCGGCCCGGCTCACCGGCCGGCTGCCGAAGCCGCGGCAACTGTAGCGCTTGGCGATCACGTCCAGGACTTCGTTCATTTCGGTCTCCTTTCTGAGAACAAGAAAAGTGGTCTGATTCTACTCATTTCCGGATGAGCAGCGAACTTCATTCGTTCCGGGGCAGGGCGATCGCATGGGAACCCGGGAGCGAGCGCCGGGTATCCGAACGGAACGAAGCCGGCGGGATTGCCTGGCCTTGCCTGGTCTCGCGCCATCATCGCTGGCGATGCGCGCCGCGGCCATCCGGATTCCCGCTGTCTTTGTCGAGAGTCGGAATTACTCGGCGCGGCTCCATTCATTGAGACACTCGCGCGCGCTGTCGATCAACTCTCCGGCGGCCAGGCCGATCGGGCCGATTCCTCGCGCCGCCAGACGATCGGCGGCCGAGCCGTGCAGATGGACGGCGGCCGGCAGCGCCTGCGCGGGCGGCCATCCCTGCGCCAGCAGGGCGGTGACGATGCCGGTCAGGACGTCGCCGCTGCCCGCGGTGGCGAGGCCGGGATTGCCGGTGGTGTTGATCGACCACGCGCCATCGGGTTCGGCGATGACCGTGCCGCAGCCCTTCAGCGCGACGTGGGCGCCGAATTCCCCGGCCAGCCCGCAGGCCGCGGCAATGCGGTCGTCCTGCACCTCGCGCGTGGAGACGCCGAGCAGCCGGCCCGCCTCCGCCGGGTGCGGCGTGAGCAGCGTCGGCGCGCGCCGGGTCTTCAGGCGCTGGCGCAATCCGGGATTTTCCGCCACCCGGTTCAGCGCGTCGGCGTCGAGCACGAGCGGAACGTCCAGATCGCAGACATGCCGGATCCGGGCGAGCGCCCCAAGCTCGTCTCCCATGCCCGGACCGCAGGCCAGCGCGTTCAGTTCCGCGATCGGCAGCCGGTCCGGGCGGCGGATCATCAGTTCGGGCTGCTGGAGGTCGAACGCGGGGGCATCCTCGTCGATCAGGCCGACATGGACGCGCCCGCTACCCAGCCGCAGCGTGGCGCGCGCGCAGAGCAGCGCGGCGCCGACCATGCCCGCGGCGCCTCCCAGGATGCCGGCGTTGCCAAAACTGCCCTTGTGCGTGTTGCGCAATCTTGGTCGGAGACGGTCGGCGAACCGGTCCCGCGTGACGATGCTGCCGGGCGAGCCGCCGAAGGTCCGCGCGTCGAGGCCGAGCGCGGCGACGGTGATCTCGCCGCAGTGATCCGGGCCGTCGGCGGTGAATAGACCCGGCTTGGCGGCGATGAAGGTCACCGTGTGGCTGGCGCGGATGGTATTTCCCCGCAGCGCGCCGGTATCGGCGTCGAGGCCGCTGGGGCAGTCGAGCGCCAGCAGCGGGCAGCGGTCGCGTGCGGCGAGGACGTTGGCTTCGTCGATCAGCGCCGCGCAGGTTCCGGTGATTCCGCGGGAAAGGCCGATGCCGAACAGGCCGTCGACGATCAGCGACCAGCGCGCATCGGCTGGAATCGTCGGACAGCTCGCGCCGCCGGCCTCCAGAAAACGCCGATAGGCCTCTCCGGCGTCGGTCGGCAGACGGCCCACGTCACCGGCGAAAACCACATGTACCGTGAGAAAGCGTTCGCGCAGCAAACGGGCGAGCTCGAAGGCATCGCCGCCGTTATTGCCTGGACCGGCGAGAATCAGCGCGGGGGCGTCGCGGTCGGCGCGGATTCGGGCCGCGACGTCCGCGGCCGCCCGGCCCGCCCGCTGCATCAGCTTCTGATCGGCGGCGGCCGCCTCGATCCGGCGCAAGTCGGAAGAGCGATAAAGCGCGGTGAAGGACATGGGAAGGGAAAGAGGGAAGGGGACGGACGCGGACGATTCGCGTCAAGTCTGTTTTCGGCCCGGGCCGCCCAGCAGCGCGGCCACGATCCGCTGAGGCGGGCGCGGGCGTTCCCCGTGTTTCACGCCCTGGCCGGCTTCGAGAGACGCGGTCGCGCTCGGCTCGTAGGGCTTGGAAAAATCGAATCCGTCGGGCGCGGCGTGGTTCGAGCGTCCGCCGATCTTTCCACTGGTTTGCCCCCGTTTTGCCGGACGCTCGCGCTGCGGTCGGGCGGAAGGAGTTTCCGCGGACGAGGCGCGGCGGCGGGATTTCTTCTTTCCGCTCGGCGGGTATTCGTAGTCGTCCTCCGGCTCGAAACCGGGCACGATCAGCTGCTCGATCCGTATCTTGATCAGCTTTTCGATATCCACGAGATAGGGCACCTCCCTGGCCGAGACCAGCGAGATCGCGGTGCCCGTCTTGCCGGCGCGGCCAGTGCGTCCGATGCGGTGCACGTAGTCTTCCGGCGTATGCGGAATCTCGAAATTGATCACGTGCGGCAATTCCTCGATGTCCAGGCCGCGCGCCGCCACGTCGGTGGCCACGAGCACCTTCGTCGTGCCGTTCTTGAAGGCTTCGAGCGCCTTGATCCGGTCCTGCTGGCTTTTGTTGCCATGGATCGAATCGGCGGCGATTCCGGCGCGCTGGAGTTCCCGCGCCAGGCGATGGGTTTCGATCTTGGTGCGGGTAAACACCAGGACCTGGTCGAACTCCGCCGATTTCAGAAGCCCCGCCAGCAGCGCGCGCTTGGCTTCGGCGGCGACGGGGTGCACGCGATGCGTGACCGTCTCGGAAGCCATGTTGCGCCGCGCCACCTCGACGAGCACCGGCGAGCGCAGCATGGCGTCGGCCAGCTTCCTGATTTCTTCGGAGAAGGTGGCCGAGAACAGCAGGCTTTGCCGCTCCCTGGGCAGCAGGTTGATGATGCGCGTGACGTCGGGGATGAAGCCCATGTCCAGCATACGGTCGGCCTCGTCGAGCACGAGCGCCTGCACCTGGCCGAAGTGGAGGCATTTCTGTTCGACGAGATCCAGCAGACGCCCGGGTGTGGCGACCAATACCTCGACGCCCAGACGGATTTCCTCGATCTGCGGCTTGATGTCGACGCCGCCGTAGGCGCACAGGCTGCGGAACGGCAGGTATTTGCCGTATTCCCTGACCGATTCGAATACCTGGATCGCCAGCTCCCGCGTCGGCGCCAGCATCAGGATGCGCACCGGGTGGCGCGCCGGCGAGGAGCTGGTGTTGGCAAAGGGAAGGATGCGTTGCAGGAGGGGCAGGGCGAAGGCGGCCGTCTTGCCGGTTCCCGTCTGGGCGCCGCCCATCAAATCCTTGCCTGAGAGAACGATCGGAATGGCCTGTTCCTGGATCGGGGTCGGAGTCGTATAGCCCTGGTCGGAAACGGCGTGCAACAGCTCGGGGACGAGCCCGAGTTCATCGAAACGCATTGAAAAAGGTCGATGAGATGAAAAAAGAAATTATACACCTTCGGCCGGCGCCCGGTAGAACGGCGTGCCCGCCCGCAGGGGAAAGCCCCGAAAGTTGAAAGTGGTTCATGAGAGGCCCTGCTTCCCCTTGTTCGGTTTCCCGTACCTAAAATATCCGAGGTTCGTTGCTCATCCAGATTTTTCTCGATGAGCAGGTCGAAATAGGATTTCTCCCGAGAGGATACCTTGGAAGAAGTGGTAATGGTCATGGTGAATCGCCTGGGAACAAGAGTGCGAAGACACACGTCCGGCCCAGGCGGTGCGAAGCCCCGCGCGGGTTGAGAAGAGCAAAGAAGAAAACCAGGCATCGCCACCGAGGACTCGATGACCGTTCGCTTCAAGATGTCGATGCGAACTGGGCGATCACGCGGTAAAACCGCGCGTTGCCTGGGCAGGTTGCGGAAAATCAAGCGAGCAAGCAAAGAGCGTGGCAGAAAAATCCGGACAGAGCCACGGAAAATCGGAATTACGCACGACCTGGTTTGTCGACGGGAGCTATCTGCCGTGCTTCCGTCCATCCCCGTAAAAACAGGCCATCCTGTCGACGGACGGATACATTTCTTTTGCGAGCCCGATAAAAGAAGATACCGCGGAATTTTCGTACATTTTCGTTTTGCAGCCCAAGCCGATATCAATGGGGAAATTCCACTCGACCGGCCTGCTTACCAATGTTGGGAAGCTTTTCTGGTACATGGAGTAATAAATCAGCATGCAGCCTTCCAGTTCGCATTTTACGGGCAAGGAGCTGTCGTAGGCCTTGATGTCTATCAGCTCGACCTCCGGCTCATTCCTGCTTAAATATTCGCGGAGATCGTCATCAGCACGGGTTATGCCTTTAGCGTATAAAATGAGTTTCTGGCCGCGCAAATCCTTGAATGAAATCCGCTTCTTCCTTGCCAGCGCGCAGGAGGGAGGCACCCCGCAACAGTGCCTATCCTGCAACAGTTTGACGAACTGATAGCCCGGATGGTCAAAGAAATACCCGCACATGTATTCCGTCGTGATGTCAAACAGGCCATCGACGAAACTCTTGAAATAATTTTCCAGCGGATATTCCTCGAACTGGATACAGACGCCGGGGAACCGGGCGGAGAATTCCCGGCATATGGCCGGCAAGACGACCGGGGTGAAATTTGGCAAAGTTCCGATGCGGATGACATTGAAAAAAGATTCGCTTTCGGCTATGCACTGGCGCTTGACGTCTTCCGCGATCTTGATGATTTGCTTCGCTCCATCATAGAAACGTCGCCCGGCGCCGGTAAGCGATACGCCTTTGGGACTTCGCAGGAACAATTTGAATCTCATGCGGCTTTCAAGCAGATTTACCTGCTGTATCAATGCCGGACGCGACGTGCAAAGTTTTTCCGCAGCGGCGGAAAAACTGCCGGTGTCCGCCACGGTCATGAAGCATATCAATTGTCTTGAGTACATGCTTCGGCCCCCTCAGGTTGCCCACATGGTAAGGCATGCCTTACGTCACTGTATGAAATTTGTACTTCCGTGTCAATGAAAAATGCCATAGGCTGAGACAGCGCTTGAGAAAACGGCGCCGCGTCACCCGGGCAACCGGAGCAAAACAGAATACAAATAGGGAGAACGCCAATGGATACATGAAGGTATCTCGTTTCCACTTTATCCGAGTGGACAGCTCTTGCTTTTTTCTTTTCCTGCACCTGATGGAGGAATAGTCATGGGTAAACTGAATCTGCCGGCGGGCAAAAAAATCGCCGTAAACCTTGGCGTCGACGTTGACGCTCAGTCACTATGGCTCGGCGGTTTCAACCGCCCCAGCCCGTCTTTCATGTCGCGCGGTGAATTCGGCGCGGTAGTCGGCGTACCGCGTCTGCTGGACCTGTTCAAGAAATATGGCGTCAAAACCACTTTTTTCACTCCGGGTCATACTCTTGAAACCTTTCCTGATGTCATCAAGCGCGCCTTGAATGAAGGCCATGAAATTGCGCATCATGGCTATTATCATGAAAATCCCACACTGATCAATCGTGATACTGAAAAGCGCCTTCAGGATTTGACGTTCAAGGTCTACAAGAATATTCTGGGTATCCGTCCGACGGGATACCGCTCACCTTATTGGGATTACAGCGACTGCACCCTTGACCTGATCGAGGAGCAAGGTTTTCTTTACGATAGCAGCCTCATGGGAAGGGATTTTGAAATCTACCGTCCGCAGCGCTGGCAAGTGCGTTGGGAAAAGCCCAATGTGGCGGGACCGGGAAGCAAAGTGCTGGAAGCGCCGGTCAGCTGGTTCCTCGATGATTTCCCGCCGATGGCCTACACGGGCGCGGGGCAAACGGGCCTGCAGGACACCGACGCGATGTTCCGCCGCTGGAGTGACGAGTTCCTGTATTGCTACAAGCACGTGCACCACGGATTCTATGGCACGGCCATGCATCCGCAAGTCATGGGAAACGGGCACCTGCTGATGTTCCTCGAGCGGCTGATTCAATTCATGATGTCGTTCGACGGCGTCTGGTTCGCTTCTTGTGAAGACATTTGCCAGCGCTACGTCAACGACGAGACGGACGAGCGCATCATGGCGCTGCCGGATGTCCGCGGCGTGGAAAAAATGCCGTCGGACTATGGCTGGAAATAAAGAGTGCGTCCGCTTTCCGGCAAGGCTGGCAAATGGCGCGTGACGATCGGCGCCATGCTGCGGATTTCATCGTCGTGCCGGGGAAGCCGAAAGCCGGAATCCGGGCCGTCATGTCTTTTCCGGCTTCCGGCAACCGGCGTTTTTTCTCGCTTTCCAGTGACGCGCCCCGAACTTCGGGAGGTTTTTTGTCCGCAATCGTTCCATGAATTTGATTTGTGGTTCAAAGGAGATGAGCAATGCACAAACATTTGTTTCCAAGCATCGTTGCTTCCGGCACTCCCCGCGAAATCGGGCTGGCCCACGGCAAGGGCGCAAAGAGGGAAATCGGCGTCAGCATCGACACGTACAAGGCGATGTTCCGGGATTACTCCGGGATCGAGTGGGAGGACGCCTGCCGGTACGCCGGGACGTTCATCGACACCATCGACGAATACGACGCGGATTACATGGAGGAAATCCGCGGAATCGCGGAGGGTTCCGGTTACGATGTCGACGAGATACTGGCGCTCAACGTTCGCAGTGAAATCGTATTGCAGGGCGGACAGGTCGGTGGCGCCAATTCCGGCGGATGCACCTCGTTCGTGCTTGCGCCCTGCATGACGGAAAGCGGAAGCACCGTCGTCGGTCAGAACTGGGACTGGAAAATGACCGAAAAGGCCGGCTGCATCATCCTGCATATCGAACAGCAAAAGAAGCCGAACATCACCATGGTGACGGAAGCCGGCATCATCGGAAAAATCGGTTTCAACAGCGCCGGTATCGGCGTGGCTCTGAACGCGCTCTCGTCCGACGAAAGGGTTGAGGGGAAGGTTCTGCCGCTGCATATCGCCTTGCGTGGAATTCTGGACAGCGTCACCCTGTCGGATGCCATCGGCGCGACCACGAAGATGAATCTGTCCTGCTGCGCGCACTACATGCTGGGCAGCGCGAGGGGCGAAGGCATCAGCCTGGAAGTCGGCCCGGGAACTTTCGACGCCCTGTACGCGGAAGAGGGCTGGCTGGCCCATACCAACCACTTCATCACGCCCCGGTTGATGAACATAAAGGATACGAGCCGCGTCATCTTGCCGGATTCCTTTCAACGTCTTGGACGGATGCGGACCATGATCCGTTCGTTGAACCGCAAAGCCACGTTTTCCGATTTGAAGGCCATGCTGGCCGATCACACCAGCTATCCGGACAGCATCTGCCGCCACGAAGACGAGTTGGAGCCGGCAGCCAAGCGGCTGGGGACGATCTTCAGCATCATCATGGATCTGAATCGTGGGGAGATGTATTTCGCTCCGGGCAATCCATGCAACACTGAATTCCATTTGCTCCGATTCCAGCTATTGAACCGCGTGGATTCCCTGTAACGCGGATTCGCCATGAACCGGAGGACCGGAGGGAAAGGTACACGCAAAGGGAAGCATCGCGCTGACGCTGACCGGTCTGGTTTCGGGCGCAGAGAAAATCGGGCATTCCCCCATCGGGTGAAATGAATTTTTCTGGTTTTCTCCGTGTCCTCATCCTCTGTGTTCTCTGCGTCCACTGCGGTTTTCAGGTTTATAGGATAATGCGCTCTTTCGAGAGCGCCCGTTTTCCCCGCTCATGCGCATCCTGTTGGTCAAGACCTCGTCCCTGGGCGATGTCATCCACAACCTGCCGGTCGCCAGCGACCTCAAACGCCAGTTTCCCGATGCCGCCATCGACTGGTGCGTCGAGGAGGCGTTCGCCGACATTCCGCGCCTGCATCCGGGGGTCGGAGAAATCATCCCGGTGGCGCTGCGCCGCTGGCGCAAGGCGCTGGCGAGCGCCGCCACCTGGCGTGAGATCGGCGCGGCGCGGCGGCGTCTCGGCGGAGAGGCGTATGACGTCGTGCTCGACACGCAGGGATTGGTCAAGAGCGGATTGATCGCCTGTCTCGCCAGGGGAAGGTGTTACGGCTATGCCGCCGAAGCGGCGCGCGAGCCGCTGGCCTCCTGGTTCTACGACAGGACCTTCGTCATTCCGCCCAACGTGCACGCCGTCGAGCGCAACCGCTGGCTCTCGGCGGCGGCCTTCGACTATCCGGTCGATCTGCCGCTCGATTACGGCATCGCGCCGCCCGATCCGGCCTTCCCGTGGCTGCCGGACGGCCCTTATGCCGTCCTGCTCACGGCGACCAGCCGCGACGAAAAACTCTGGCACGAGGAACGCTGGATCGCCGTCGCCCGGCATCTTCACGGACTCGGCCTTATGCCCGTATTGCCGTGGGGCAGCGTCGGCGAGCGCCGGCGCGCCGAACGCATCGCCGCCGCGGTCGACGGAGCCGTCGTCGCGCCGGCGCTGCCGCTGTCCGAACTCGCCGCGCTGATCGGCCATGCCGGACTGGCCGTCGGCGTCGACACCGGCCTCGTCCATCTGGCCGCGGCGCTCGGCGTTCCGGTCATCGCCATCCACGTGGCGACCGACCCGGCTCGCACCGGCGTCCTGGGCGCGCGGAATTTCCGCAATCTCGGCGGTCCGGGCCGCGCTCCCGCCGCGCACGAAGTGCTCGCCGCCGTCGACCGGGGCTTGAACCCGCCCGGCTTCGCATGAGATGAGGCGTCGCGGCCGGGACCAGGCACTTGTCGAGCCGATGATCCGCTTCCTCTACTCCCTGCTGTTCCGGCTTGCCCAGCCGCTCGTCTGGATTCGCTTGGCCTGGCGGGCGCGCAGGCAGCCGGAATATCTGTGCCATCTGGGCGAACGCTACGGTTTCTATGGTGGGCGGCCGTCCGCGCCCCTGCTCTGGCTGCACGCCGTCTCGGTCGGCGAGACGCGCGCCGCCGAACCTCTGATCCAGGCTTTGCTCGCCGAATACCCGGATCATTCGCTGCTCATCACGCACATGACGCCGACCGGCCGCGCGGTCGGCGCCGAATTCATCGGCCGATACGGGCCACGTCTGAGGCAAGCCTATCTGCCCTACGACCTGCCCGGCGCCGTCGGGCGCTTCCTCGAACACTTCCGCCCGCGCATCGGAATGCTGATGGAGACGGAAATCTGGCCGAACCTGATCGCCGCCGCCCGTCGGCGCGGCGTTCCGATGCTGCTCGTCAACGCCCGCCTGTCGGCCGGATCGCAGCGCGCCTATCGGCGCTTCCTGCCGCTGATCGGGCCCGCTGTCGGCAAACTCGTCGTGGTGGCGCAGACCCCGGCCGACGCCGCGCGGCTGGAAAGCCTCGGCGCGCGGGGCGTGCGCGTCACCGGCAGCCTCAAATTCGACGTGATGCCCGCTCCGGAAAAGCTGCGGCAGGGCGGCGACTGGCGGCGCTCGCTCGGCGGGCGCCCGGTCTGGCTGGCCGCCAGCACGCGCGAAGGGGAGGAAGCGCTCATTCTCGACGCCTTCGTCCGGCTCGATTCGCCCGACATCCTGCTGCTGCTGGTTCCCCGCCATCCACAGCGGTTTGACGAAGTGGCCGCGCTGCTCGAGGAACGCCGACTGCCTTTCGTCCGGCGCGCCGCGCAGCGGATGCCCGTGCCGGAAACGCGCGTCTGGCTGGGGGACAGCATGGGCGAAATGCCAGCCTGGTTTGCGCTCGCCGACCTGGCCCTGATCGGCGGAACGCTGCTGCCCTTCGGCGGACAGAATCTGATCGAGGCCGCTGCCTGCGGCTGCCCGGTGCTGGTTGGGCCGCATACCTTCAATTTTGCCCAGGCCACCGAGGACGCGCTGGCCTGCGGCGCGGCGCGGCGCGTCGAGGATGCCGGCGACGCCGCCAGGACGGCGCGGACGCTGCTGACAGACCGGGCCGCGCTGTCGGCGATGCGCGCCGCGGCGGCGCGATTCTCCGCAGAGCACCGCGGAGCGACCGCGAGAACCATGACCGTCCTCAAGGGTTTGCTTGATTAGCAAGGAATCCCAGTGATCCCGAAGGGGAGGAAAGCGCGATCCCCGACGAGTCCTCTCTCCGGCGCTGCGCGCCGCCGCCTGCCTTCCCTTTCCCCGCCCGGCGGGGGAAGGCAAACGTTCGTGCGAAAGCAGGCCGCCTATCGACTGGCAGCCTCCAGTCAAAGATCATGAATCAGTCCAGGAACGACGCTCTCCTCCGCCCGGCGGGAGAGAGAGTGCCATTCCCACCAGCGAAGCCGCAAGACAAAGAGAGACCCGGCTTTCCTTCGCGCCGCCGCCTGCCTTCCCCTCCCCCGCCTGGCGGGGGAGGGTGCCCCGGCAGGGGCGGGAGAGG
>JAITIQ010000212.1 GCA_031279425.1 Accumulibacter sp. | reverse complement strand
CAGGCGTCGACGTACCTTTGACCGTATCGAAGTTGAGCGTCACGAACTGGCCGTCGAAGTTGAAACGCAGGCCGTTATAGGTATTGTTCTGCAAAGGTGAATTGCCAGGATAGTTGTCGAGAATCGCAACCTTCAGGGTGTCGGTATCGGTCGTCACATTGCGCAGCGAGGATTGGTCGAAGTAGAGGGCGTAATCGACGTGGCCGGGGTCGCTCTCCTTGAAGGCGATGGTGACCTCACTGGTGAGCCGGTTTTCATCGATGCGAACGTCCTCGATCTTCAGGTCGGCGCGGCTGTGATTGTTCTCCCAACGGGTGACGCCGGAGAAACGGTCGGCGTCGATGGTGGCCGTGTTTACGATGTTGTTGTCACCGTTTCCTGCCGTCGCCGTAACGCGTTGCACGCGCGTGATGATGGTTTCGACATTTTTGACGGTCGGCGCGATGGCTTTGTCGCTATCGAGGTTGATGGTCAGGGTGTCAGTCCCGCCCTTGCCATCCACCACCGTGTCATCCGTGAGACCACTCAGGCCCGCGTAGAACGTGTTGTTTCCGTCGGTGCCGTTGAACTCCGGACGAGCGCCCGTGCCGACCCAGATCTCGCCGTCGTCGACGGGAGGCGGCGTGACGCTACCGCCCTCTTCGGCGGCGTCCACGAGCTGCTGCACCAGGTCGATGCCCTCGTTCTTGGCCGCTTCCAGCGTCGTTTTATCGGAGCCGATCGCGGCAAGCCATTCCTTGGCCAGGTTGCCGGCGTTGTTCGCCCCCGCATTGGCGTAAGCGTCTACCTTCTCCTCGGTATTCAGCAGCGTAGTGAAATAATCGGCCGCCTCGGCCTTGTTATCGATAATATCCTTGTCCAAGGTCGTCGCGCCTTCCAGGATATAGTAAGCGGCACCATCGCGGCTCAGGCCTTGGGTTTCCACCTGGTTGATCCAGTAGGCCCTCCCATCGAGATCGGGAACTCGGGCGAACAGATTCTGGTAGATCTTGTCGATGAACTCTCCAGTGCTCAGACCCTCGTATTCGCTCGTGTATTCCGGTTCGGTGGAAGCCTGCGCGATCAACTCCGCGATGCTATCGCCCGGATATTGCGTGCCCCAGTAATTCAGCCCCTCCGCGTCAGCGGGACGCTTGAAGAGAGCGATGTAGACTTTCTGGATGTCCAGTTTAACTAATGCCATGTGTATCTCCTTCGAAGGATGATAATGAAAAAACCCCCGCCTTTCAGCGTGCGCCATCCTCTCGGATTCATCCCGCCCATAATGTGACAAATATCACATTTACCGAATTTCCCCCGCCCAGCCGCCGGATTCCCCTCCCCCGCCCGGCGGGGGAGGGTGCCCCGCAGGGGCGGGAGAGGGCGTCGTTCCCCCCGGCGCGAGAGCGCCGCTGATCGAAGAACGAAGGAACGGGACGCCCGTCCACTCTCCCCCTGCGGGGGCGAGGGGAATCAAGAGCAGCCACAGTTGAATCACAACCGTTCCTCTCCCCCCCGCGGGCCGCGAGGGTCGGAGCCGCTTCGGCGTTTTCTTCCCATCCGAATCGACCGCCGCAATGGCGTCCCGCAGACCCCGCGCCATCCATCCCCGCCCGGAACGGCGGGGCTTTCCGCGCAGGCCGGCAACAGAAGCTGTGGGTATACCTGACGGTATTCGTGTTTTTCGCGGGCGGAATACGGACGCTCCATTTCCGGCGCGAAAGAATCTTTCCGTTCGCGCGCGACGATGGCTGTGGGTATACTTGACGGTATTCGTATTCCCGGGGTTCCGGCGCCGCCCGTGGCATGTCTCCCCCGATCCCCGCCTTTCCCCGGAGAATCCATGGCCCTGACCGTCGCCGCGATCCGCACCGCGAAGCCCGCCGCCAAGTCGTTCAAGATGGCGGATGGAAACGGGCTGTATCTCCTGGTGCGGCCCGCCGGCGGAAAGCTGTGGCGCATGGATTACCGCTTTCACGGCAGGCGCAAGACGCTTTCCTTCGGCGTCCATCCCGAGGTGGGCCTGGGGGAAGCCCGCGCGCAACGCCGCGAGGCGCGCAAGCTCCTGCGCTCCGGCGCCGATCCCGGCGCGCTCAAAAAGGCGCGGAAAGCGGCGGCGCGCGCCCATCAGGCCCACCATTTCGCGTGCGTCGCGCGCGAATGGTTCGAGCGCTGGAAGGCCGACAAGGCCGAATCCCATTCCAGAAAGGTCATCGCCCGCCTGGAAAGGGACGTGCTGCCGTGGATCGGCCATACCCCCGCCGCCGAGATCACCGCGCCGATGACCCTCTCGGTGCTGCGCCGCATCGAGGCGCGCGGCGCGGTCGACACGGCCTATCGGGTCAAGAGCAGCATTTCACAGGTCATGCGCTACGCCGTGGCCACCGGGCACGCCACGCGCGATCCGTGCCCGGACCTGCGCGGCGCGCTGCCTCCCCGACAGGGCGGACATTTCGCGGCGCTCACCGATCCGCGCTCGGTCGGGGAACTGCTGCGCCGCGTCGAGGTTTACGAGGGGCCGCCGCCGCTGACCGCCGCCCTGAAACTCGCGCCGCTGCTCTTTGCCCGTCCCGGCGAACTGCGCTCCATGAAATGGTCGGAAATCGATCTCGAAAGGGGCGAGTGGCGCTATTTCGTGCACAAGGTCAAGACGGAACACCTGGTGCCGCTCGCCCGCCAGGCCGTGGGCATCCTGCACGCCCTGCGCGCGCACACCGGACACGGCGTCTATGTCTTTCCCGCCGCCCGCCACGGCGACCGGCCCATGGGCAACAACGCCGTCAATCGCGCGCTGCGCGCCCTGGGATACGACACCCGCAAGGAAATGACCGGCCACGGCTTCCGGGCCATGGCGCGCACCCTGCTGGCGGAGGAACTGGCGCAGGCGCCGGAATGGATCGAGCACCAGCTCTCGCACCGCGTGCCGGATGTCCTGGGCGCGGCCTACAACCGGACCCGCTTCCTGAAGGAGCGCCGGAAGATGATGCAGGCCTGGGCCGACTATCTGGAACGGATCCGGGGACGGATCAGGGCGCCACGGGCCTGTCCCAGAAGGTGACTCCGCTGGCCTTCGCGCCTTCGGGGAGCGTGGATTGGAAAATGTAGCTGGCGCTCATTTCCCCCTGGGTTTCGGAAAGGAATCCCGTCGCCTCCATGTTGCCCGTCATGGCCGAATGGCTCTGGAAGACCCCGTTCGACGATACGCCGCCGTGGGCGTACAGGTGGTAGTCCTGCCCCTGGGTGCTCAGATCGAGCTCGGTGGAAAAGAGCGCGCGGTCGAAGTCGAAACCGAGACTGCCTCCGGTCACGCTGGCCGCCACCTGGCCGAAAGCGCCTTCCACGTGGGCCTGGCTGTCCGCCAGGGAGAAACGCAGTCCGCCGCTGGCGGGCGTCATGACGGCGTTTTCCTTGTTTCGCCAGACGAGGTAGTGATCGTTGGAGATCATCACGTAGTATTCCCTGTCTTCCTCTATCTCGACGATATCCACCGTGGCGGGCAGATCCTCGGAAATCGCCTGCCAGCGCCCCCAGATGACGGGCTGCAACTGGCTCTGTTTCAAGGGGTCCAGGTCGACGACTTCCTGATCGACGGTGATCTGCTTCAAGGGGTCCGCGCCGGCGATGTCCTGAGCGGTGGAATCCGGCTTCGAGGAAGGCGCGGCGGGAACGTCACGAGTCGGCGAGGCGTCCGCGCCGGCGGTCGTCTGCTGGCCGGCGGAGTCCTGGGTCGGGGTATCCGCGCCGGCGGTCTGCTGGCCGGCGGAGTCCTGGGTCGGGGCGTCCGCGCCGGCGGCGTCCCGAGCGGTGGAAAGGGCTTCGGAAGCCCCGGAGGGTCCTTCCGCCTGGCCGCCGTCTGAAACCGCCGGTTCGTCCAGCCGGGGCGGCGTCACGAAATCGGGCGACAGACTCTTGTCCTTGACGATCCGGGGCATGTTTTCCTCTTTCTGGATTTGCAGCACGCCCGGCATGCCGGCAAAGAATTCCTTGCTGCCCTCGCCTTCGCACGGGCCGTCTCCGCCCGGATGACAACTGGCGTCGAATCCGGAAACGATGACGCCGCCGGAGAAGACGACCAGCCGGGTTTCCCGCGCGTCGGCGTAGATGCTGAAGTCCGTGCCGCGCACGCCAATGGCGGCGACCGGCGTGTTGAAACGGAAATTCTCCTTGGCCTTGTCGACCGCTTCTCCCGAAATGCTGCGGGCCACGCCCTGGCGCAGGGAGAACTTGAAGCGGCTGTTCTTCGGATCGCTCTCATCCACACGGTAGGCCACGACCGTGGCCACGCTGCCCGGACGCAGGATCAGGAAGCCGTTGTCCACGGTCTTCAGGTACAGATACCCGTCCGCCCCGGTCGAAAGCTCGGCCCCTTCGGGCACCGTTTCGCCTTCCCCGACGGCCCGGCCATCCATGCGGGCCTCCCCCACCACCAGCACGATCCTGCCGGCGTCCGCGCCCGCCGCCAGGCCCAGCCAGCAAGCCAGGACGATGCCGAAGCATCCCCGCGTCCATGCCTTCCCGTTCCAGCGCGCCCGTTTCATCGTTCCCTCCCCCGTTCCCGGCTTGCCATGACCGCGAGCCGGCCGTAATGAAATGCCGCTTCCGCTTCGTGCCCGCTTCCGCTTCGTGCCCGCTTCTTCCGAACGCCGCGGCAAACCCGAGGTCAAAGGGCATCCGCCTTATTATAGAATCCAAATGTAAAATCTAAATCATTTTTTACAGACTTTGTTTTCGTTTCGTCCGGTATCCTTTCCCATTTTCGTGAATTTCAGACACCTCGCGCGGCGCGTCGTCTTCTGTCTGTGGACGGGCTGCTCCCTTTGCGCCCCGGCGGCGGCGGAAGACGACAGCGCCTATCAGAACGCCCTGCGCCTGTTGAGCGAAGGACGTTTCGACGAGGCGCGCGCCGCCTTCCAGTCGGTCATCACCCAGCAGAAGGAACACGCGGGGGCCTGGCTGGATCTCGCCATCACGCAATGCGGGCTGGGGATGTCCGAGGAGGCGGAAACCCTGTTCCGGCACATCCTGGAGCGTTTCGATCCGCCACCGGCCATCCGGGAGCTGATCCGGCAGATCCGGGCGCGGGGCTGTCAGCGACAGATGCGCGAACGCCTTTCCAGCCACCGCTTCGAGCTGGTCCGCGGGCACGACGGCAACGTCAATCAGGGCGCCACCCATCCCTTTTCCCTCGGCGGCCTCCCCCTGATGCCGGAATTCTTTCCGCGCGGCGACGATTTCACGCAGATGGGCCTGGAGAGCACCTCGTTTTTCGTCCGCCGCGGCGTGACGCTGTACGCCCGTCTTCAGGCCCGCTGGCACGACCATCTCTCCCGCTACGATCTGACTTCCGGAATCGCGGCCGTGGAGCAGACCTTGCGCCCGGGGTCCTGGGAAGCCCGCCTGGGCGCCACGCTGGGCGCCACGCGGCTGGGCAGCCGTCTGTATCAGAAACAGGCCGGCGTCTACGCGCAGATCTCGCCGCCCTGGCCCGTCCTACCGGCCGGCTGGCGCTATAGTTTCGTCAGCGACGTGAGCCGGGTGCGCTATCCCACGCTGGAGAATTTCGACGCGAACGTCTCGAAACATCAATTCGTCCTCAATTTCCGGAACGGGAAAACCCGGCTCACGGGCAGCCTCGGCACGCTCCGCGACTTCGGGGATACGGCGCGTCCCGGCGGCGACAAGCAGGGCTGGAGCGCCGGCCTGACCTGGCGGCAGGGGCTGGGCGAACGCTTCGTCGGGGAATTTTCCTGGGCGCGCCAGAACTGGCGGGGCCGAAGAATCTATTTCTCCGGCCTGATCGACACCAACGTCCGGCGCGACCAGCACACCACGCTCTGGCGCGCCGCCCTCATCCGTTCCCTGGACGCCCGGCACAGCCTGATCCTGGAGTTCCGCGACCTGAACAACCGGGAAAACATCGGCCTGTTCAGCTATCGCGGCAGACAGTTCATGCTGGGCTGGCAGTATTCCCGGTGACGGCGCAATCAGAGCCTTCGTATCAGCAATGTATTCGACATCCAGCCGCCGCTGTCGCCGGCTTTGGTGTTTTCGTAAATCTCCACCAGCAGACCGCCCGCGTCATGGATGATTCTGAACAAATCCCGCTGTGGAATGATGTGCATCTCGAACGCCGCCTCGGACGCGCCTCTCGTCCTTTTCCCGGAAAGGTACTCGTCGACCGTGAACCGGTAGTCTTCGCAGTAGGTCGGCACCTGGAACAGGGCAACGCCTCCCGGCCGCAGGCTCCTGACGGCGCTCCGGATGATCCGGCCAATGAGAGGGGGCGGGTTGTGCTGCAGGACGAGCAGCGAGAAAAACAGGTCGCAGGAGGGGAGTTCGTCGATATCCTCGATCTCCCTCAGCAACTGGAAGGAAACGTTTCCGATCCGATGCTGCCGCATGTACGCGTCGGCGGCGGCAATCATGCTTCCGGAAATGTCGATTCCAACGACATGAGAGAATCTTCCCGCCAAATGCCAGGTGACGCGCCCCAGCCCGCAGCCGTATTCGACTACCGTGGCGTTTTCCGGCAGCGCGATGCCGTTTCTGGAAAGGGTCTTGTCGATCAGCTCCAGGTCGCTTTTGCCGCCGGCATAGAATTCGATGATTTTTTCCGGATCGTCCCGCGCGCGAAATTCATCGGTCGACAATACGGCCCACAAGGGATCGACTTCGCCCAGTTTCGTCCACTGCGTCTTGATCTCTCCGAACAGGGCCCTGCTCTCGTCCGGCGTCAGCTCATCGACCTGCGCATGAACCGGCGCCTCGTATCCGGACAACGAGGGAACGATGGTGCGCGACCCCGTCTTCCGACAATATTCCTCCGATGCCAGAAAACCGTTGCGCAATTCCTCACTGGTATGCCTGGCCCAATACATGACCGCTTCTTCGCTTTCCGGCGCGCGGTCGAGAAACAGTTTATAGGCCGATACGACGTCTTCAGGTGTCAGATTCATCAGAACCACTCCGGTTGGAAACCTCCCCCTTCAGGGAGATGAGCTCGTCCGGGAGAGGCGCGGGCTCTTCCGGACGTCGTGGTTGCCCGGTTACGGGCGTGGATCGAAACCGGTCGATTTCGACTGCCTTCCCGTCCCGGTCATCGGGCGTCAGGCAGGCGTTGAAACGGGTCATTTCGGCGTCGTCGAGACGACCGACCAGGGAGAGCAGGCGCAGGCGCGCCAGGAGGTATTGATAACGGCTGCGGTTCAGGTCGCGGTGGGCGGCGGCGAGGCTCTGTTCGGCGTTCAGGATGTCGAGGGTGTTGCGCTTGCCGGCCTGGAAACCCTTTTTTGTGGAAAAGAGGGTCTGCTCGGCGGAACGGACGGCCTGCTCGTATGCCCTGACCCATTGCACGCCCTGGGTGGCGGTGTCGAATTCCTTGCGGATTTCCAGCCGGATGTCGCGCCGGGCGGCCTCCAGCTGCTGTCTTTGCCTTTCCAGTTCCGACAGGGCCTGGCGCACGGTGGAATTTACATGGCCGCCGGAATAGAGGGGGATGTTGAGCTGGATGCCCACCATCCTGGTGTCGTATTTGACGCCGATGCTGGTGTTGCTTTCGCTCTCGCTCCTCGAGCGCTGCGCGACCAGGTCCAGGGTGGGCAGATGGCCGGAACGCGCTTTCCAGACTTCCTGCTCCGCCGCCTCGACCCGGGCGCGCAGCGTCTGCAACTGTGGATTGACGGTTTCCGCTTCCTGGGCCCAGTCCTCCAGGCGGTCGGGATCGGGATTCACCAGTTCCAGACGGATCGGGTCGAGGCGGGCGAGCGGCGTCAGGGGCCGGTCGACCAGGGCGCTCAGGGCGTCCTGGAGGTATTCGAGGCGGTGCTTGAGTTCCAGGGCCTGCGCCTGGGCGAGGTCGAGACGCGAGCGGGCTTCGTCGATGTCCGTGCGGGTGCCGTATCCGGCGGCGAAGTTTTTTTCCGCGTAGGCGAGCTGCGCCGCGTAGGCGTCCTGCTGCGCCTGGTTGACGTCCAGTTCCGAGCGGGCGAGCAGGGCGTCGAAATAGGCGCTGCCCACGCGCACGGCGACGTCCTGCGCGGCCCAGGCCAGCGAGGCGTCGGCGCTGTCCACCCGGGCGCGCGCCTGCTGGTAGGCGGCAAAGTTGTAGGGCCGGAACAGGGGCTGCCGCAGGGAGAGCACGTAATTGTGACTGTCATAGTCCCGTTCGCTGGTGACCGGCCCGAGCAGGCTTTCCGAGGTCTGTTCCGTGGTGTTCTTGCCTCTCGTGCCGGAAAACGAGAGGTTGGGCAACAGTTGCGCGCGCGCCTGCGGCAGGGTTTCGCGCTGCGCCGCCGTGTCCGCCCGCGCGGAAAGGAAAGTGGCGTCCGCGACGATCGCCTCGCGGTACAGGCCGAGCAGGTCATCCGCGTCCGCGGGCGCGGCCGATGCGGCAAGGAACGCGCAGAATGTCCAGCGGCAGGGGTTCGAGAACATGACGTCATTCTTCCTTCATGGAAACGGCGATGCGTTTCAGGAGCGGGCGCAACAGATAGATCAGCATCGAGCGCTCTCCGGTGATGATGATGACTTCCGCCGGCATGCCCGCCTGCATCTGCCGGTTGCCCAGGATTTTCATGCCTTCCTCGGTGACGGAAACCCGCGCGAGGTAGTAGCTCAGGCCGGTGTGTTCATTGGTGAGGAGGTCGGCGGAGATGGATTCCACCCGGCCCGGCACCACGAGCTGCGGGCTGTGGGCGAAGGCCGAGAAGCGCACGTCGGTCTCGCGCCCGGGCTGCACGCGGTCGATGAGATGCGGCGGCACCTGGGTTTCCAGAAGCAGGGTTTCGTTTTGCGGGACGATGTCCATGACCTTCTGCCCGGGCGCGATGACCCCGCCCACGGTCTGGGCCGCCAGCCCGACCACCTGGCCGTCGGCCGGGGCGCGCAGCACGGTGCGGGCGAGATCGGCGCGCAAGGCCTCGAAACGCTCCTGATCGGCCTGCGCCTGGCTGCGGACTTCCGCGAGCTGGGCGTCGACTTCCTTTCTGAAATCCTGCTGGCGCTGGATGATGCGCAGGCGTGTCTCGGTCACGGCGCTGTTCGCCCGTTCGATGTTGCCTTGCAGATCGGCAATGGAACCCAGGGTTTCCGCCTTGGTGCGCTCCAGCGTCAGCAGGTCGTTCTTGGGCGCGTAGCCTTCGGCGACCAGCCCGCGCAGACCCTCGGACTCTTCCTTCAGCAGCGCGAGCTGCGCGCGGCGCTGTTCGAGAAGGCCCTGATAGCCGACCCTGGAGGCCGTATGGCCGCGCATGGATTCCCTCATGGCGTCCAGCTCGGCTTCCAGCGACATGCGCCGCGACAGGAAAAGACCTTCCTGATTGCGCAGCATGTCGTCGACCAGGAGGTCCGCCTTGCGGGCGGCAATCAGGTCGGAATGGAAGGAGATGTTCTTCCGCCCGCCCTGCTCGGCGACCAGGCGGTCTTCCATGGCCCGCAGGGTGTAGTACTTGAGGCGGGCGCTCTCGAAATTGGCCTGGGCCGCGGCGGAGTCGATCTCGAGAAGCGGGTCGCCCGCGCGGACGAACTGCCCCTCCTTGACATATACGGCCTGGATGATGCCGCCGGAAAGATGTTGCACGGCCTTGCGCTTGGTGTCGATGGCGACCATGCCGGCGGTCGGCACGCCTTCGTCCAGGGGGGCGAAGGCCGCCCACAGCAAGAAACCGCCGAAGCCCACGCCCAGCACCCAGAAACCCAGACGCGCCGGAGAACGGGTGTCGGTGGGCAAGGCGCCGTTCTGCGCGGTTTCCGAGTCTCCCAGCAGACTCGGTCTCAGAAAATCAATCAGCGCGTGAATCCTTTTGCCAAACGGTGTGCGAAACGACATGAATCAATTCCTCGATAATCAGACCGGAACGGGCGGAGAATAGGGCCTGGCAACGGATACGGGCGGCGTATCCACCAGCCGGGGTTTGCCGAATTGGGTGATCTTGCCGTCCGAGAGCGTCAGCACGAGATCCATTGCCGCGACGATCTGCGGGCGATGCGTAATCAGGACCAGGGTGGCGCCGCGCGCCTTCAGGGCCACGACAGCCTGTAGCAGCGCGCGGTCGCCCGCGTCGTCCAGATTGGCATTGGGTTCGTCCAGCACGATCAGACGGGGATTGCCGTAGAGGGCGCGCGCCAGTCCGATGCGCTGGCGCTGGCCGCCGGAAATCGCCTGCCCTCCGTCGCCGATTTCGGTATCGTAGCCTTTGGGAAAATGCAGGATCATCTCGTGCACCCCGGCGGCCTGACTGGCGGCAATGACCTTGCCGGCATCGACCTCCCCGAAGCGGGCGATGTTTTCGGCGATGGTGCCATTCAAAAGCTCGACGTCCTGCGGCAGATAGCCGAGTTCGGCGCCGAGGGTGACACGGTCCAGCGCGCGCAGGGAAACGCCGTCATAAAGCGCCTCGCCTTCCACCCGCGGCCAGATGCCGAGCATGACCCGCGCCAGGGTGGATTTTCCGGAGCCGGAAGGCCCCATGACGCCCAGGGCGGCGCCCGCGGGCAGCGTAAAGGAAAGGTCTTCCAGAATCGGCGCCTGACGATGTTCCGCCAAGGCGCCGACATGCTCGAGGACGAGCGTCGCGCCGGGCGCCGCGCTACCGCCGGACTGAAAGGCCTGCTGGTGCGGATGCGCTCTCAGCGCGGTTTCCAGGGCGAAATACGAGCGCCGGGCGGCAAGCATGTTCTTCCAGTGGTTCATCAGGGCGTCCACCGGGTGGGTGGCGCGGCCCATCAGGGCGTTGGCGGCAATCATTCCGCCGGGGGAAATCCTGCCGAAAATCACCAGCAGGGCGCCGGCGCCCAGGCACAGCGATTGCTGGAAGAAACGCGTGAAACGGGTGATGGACTGCATGCGCGTCTGCACGTCCATTCCATGGCGGCCCCTGGCCAGCGCGTTCTGGTGATGGGCCATCCAGGCCTTGCGCATGTTGCCCTGCATGCCCATGGATTCCACCACGGGGGCGTGACGCAATTTCCCGTACAAATGGGCGGATTCCTTCCGCGCGGCGTCTCCGGCGGCTTCCAGCGGGGTTTTCATGACCAGGCCGGAAATCCAGGCGAGTACGGCCAGCGCGACGCAGAAAACGATGGCCAGCAGACCCAGGGAAGGATGCAGCAGAAAGAGCACGAAAATGTAAACCGGCGACCACGGCGCGTCCAGGATGGCGAGAATCCCGGGGCCGGTCAGGAACTGGCGAACCCTGGAAAGATCGCTGAAGAGCTGGGCGGCCTCCTGGTACTTGCCTTCGTTCTGCAAGGCGAAGGCGGTGCTGAACACGCGCGGATTCAGGCGAATGTCGATCCGCACACCGAGCCGCACGAGCAGGCGGGCGCGCACCCATTCGGAAAAACTCATGACGCCCAGAAAGAAAAAGAGCATCAACGTGACGGCGAAAAGCGTGAATATGCTCTGGCTGACCAGCACGCGGTCGAAAACCTGCAACATGTACAGCGTGGGGGTGAGCATCAGCACGTTGACGAGCGCCGTGAAACAGAAAACATGGACGATCTCGCGCCGGAAGCTCCACAGGAAACGATCCAGTTCGCCGCGATGGGTTTTGCAGAAAAAGGACATGGAATGACTCCTTCAGGCCCAGCGGGGAATGGGTACGGGCTGGGGACGGGCCGGGGCGGGCTGTCCCCGCAGGGCGGCGAGCACCTCGTTGCGCGGACCGTAAAGTTTGGCCTCGCCATCGAACAGGGCGAGCATCAGATCCGCGACCTCCAGCAGGCTGGTACGGTGCGTGATGAGCGCCACCGTGACGCCGTCGGCGCGCAACTGTTTCAGGGCGGCGACGAGCGCGACTTCGCCGGCGTCGTCCAGGTTGGCGTTGGGTTCGTCGAGCACCACCAGCCTCGGGTTGCCGTAGAGGGCGCGGGCCAGCCCGACACGCTGGCGCATGCCGCCCGACAGCGTCACGCCTTCCGCGCCCACTTCCGTGTCGTAAGCCTGCGGCATGGTGTGGATGATTTCGTGCAGCCCGACGCGGCGCGCCGCTTCCTCGACCCGCGCCGGGTCGACTTCGCCGAAGCGGGCAATGTTTTCGGCAAGGGTGCCGTCGAAAAGAGCGACGTCCTGCGGCAGGTAGCCGAGGCAGGGCCCCAGCTCCTCCTTGTCCCAGGTGAAAATATCGACGCCGTCCAGGCGCACCTTGCCGGAGGCGCAGGGCCAGACGCCGACGAGCAGATGGGCGAGACTGCTTTTGCCGGAAGCCGAGGGGCCGACGATGGCCAGGGTCTTGCCGGGCGGAACGGCAAAGGAAAGATTGTGCAGGATCTGGAAATTGCTCCCCGGCGCGGCGGCGCAGGCCTGTTCCGCTTGCAGCAAACCCTTGGGCGGCGGCAGGGAAAGACCGGGCGAACGGGCGGGAATCCGGGTGAGCAGGGCTTCCAGGCGCTCCAGCGCGGCGCGCGCGTTGGCGACGTTGCGCCAGCCGGTAATGACCTGGACCAGCGGCGCGAGCGCGCGTCCGGTGATGATCGAGGCCATCAGCATCACGCCGGGACTGCCGCCGAACTCGCCGGACAGGATGAGCCAGCTGCCGATGCCCAGCGTCAGGGAACCGGAGACGATCTGCACGTATTTGGCCAGCGTGCTGTAGAGACTTCCCCGGTCGGAAGCCTGCGCCTGGTTCCCGAGCATGTCTTCCTGCGCCGTGAGCCAATGCCGGCGCAGACCCTCGGCCATGCCCATGGCCTGCACGACTTCGCCATTCTTGAGGGCGGCCTGGACGAAGTTCTGCGCCCGTGTGTTGGCTTCGTTGGCCTTGCCCAGGGGCGGTCCGGAAGCGCGTTTGTTCAGGGCGGCGATCGCGCCCTGGAGACAGGCGCTCACCAGACTGAAGCAGCCAAGCGTCGTATCGATCCAGAAAATGACGCCGATGAGCAGCAGCGCCATGGGAATATCCATGAGCGCCGCCGCGCTGCCGCCGAAAATGAAATCCCGCACGTTGGCAAAATCCTGGAGTCCGCGCAGGCCCGTGGCGCGCGCGCCGGAGAGGTTGGCGCGGAAAACGGCGTCATAGACCCGCGTGCCCATTTTTCCGTCGAAACTCTCGGCGGCCATGCGCAGAGTTCCGGTACGCGCCCATTGCAGGAATTCCAGCACGAAATAGGCCAGCGCCAGGAGGAGCGTCAGCATGGCGAGCGTCATCACGCTCCGGCTGTTGACCACCCGGTCATAGACTTCCAGCATATAGAAGGAAGGCGCCAGCATCAGGGCGCCGATCGCCACGCTGAAGGCAATGGCGCGCTGGAAAAAGGGTTTTTGTTCCCGGAGCGCCTGTCTGACTTCCGGAAGGGCGTCGTTGTTCATCAAAAACTAACTCCAGTTTTGGAAACCTTTTCCGGAAGGGGATACTCAAGCGCGGGAGGGGTTTCCAAGTGTTCGGCCAGACGCTCTGCCCGGCCGGACGCCCGCGTTCCGGTCCGGTCGGGCAGCAGCACGAGGTACTCGGGAAGATCGCCCGATCCGGTTTCCGGATCGGCGCTTCCCTGCATGTGAAAGAAAAGGGAAAAGGTTTCGCCTTGGCGACGAAGCACGATTTCGCGCAGGCGCTCGTTGGAAAAGACGCGCAGGATCTCCGGAGGCATGGCAAATCCGAAACGGATACGGCCGTCCAGGGTGTAGATGGAAAGGCAGTGATCCCGGAGACTGACCGTGTGCCGGTCGAAGAATACCGGCGCGCTGGGCAGGAATTCAAGCAGCGGCAAGGGAGCATCCGGCTTTCTGGGAATCACCCGATAAGCGCGCGAAACGGAATAGATCGCATTGCAGACCATCTGCGAACCCATGCGGGGAAAGCGGGCGCGCAGGGCATGGTAGGCGAGGTGATGCAGCCCTACCCGATTCCAGCAACGGTTTTGCCGCACAACCGGCACCAGCGCGTTGCACAGCTCCGCGAACGCCTGCTGTAAGGCGACAAGCCGCGCTCGTTCGTCTTCGGCAAGGCGCAACTGGATGGAAAGAATGTGATTTTTCATATAGGAAAGCCGGCAAGGGGGGCGATTGTACAGAAGAACGAAGAAAATTCATATAGGAACGCAATCACATCCATACCTCGCCGCGAGGCGATCCCGGAAGACTTGAACAGGTTCCTCCAGCAGGAGGCCATGTTGAACGCCAGTCGATAGTCATCTCCTCTACCAACAACACGTTGGAAGTGGTGACCATCCAGAACGGAAAGGAATACAAGTATCTGGGCGCGCATGAGCAGCGCGAAGCGACCGATTCGGCGAGCGTTGCG
>JAITIQ010000208.1 GCA_031279425.1 Accumulibacter sp. | reverse complement strand
CGCAACGCTCGCCGAATCGGTCGCTTCGCGCTGCTCATGCGCGCCCAGATACTTGTATTCCTTTCCGTTCTGGATGGTCACCACTTCCAACGTGTTGTTGGTAGAGGAGATGACTATCGCCGCGGGACGCCGCCAGCGACTCGACGACGGCGCCCTGTCCCCTGTCTCCTGAACGCGATAGAATCGTCCGTTTCATTCGGGGCAGCTGACCTATGGCCGCGCTTCGTACACTTTGGGCTTTTCGCGGATTCATTCTGGGCAGTGTGCAGCGGGAATTTCAGTCCAAGTACCGCAATTCCCTGCTGGGGGTCGCCTGGACCGTCATCAATCCTCTGGCGATGGTCACGGTCTATACCGTGATCTTTTCCCAGGTCATGCGCGCGCGCCTGCCCGCGGTGGAAGGCAGTTTTGCCTACAGCATCTATCTGTGCGCGGGTCTTCTCACCTGGGGCTTGTTCACCGAGATCGTCACCCGCGCCCAGAACGTTTTTCTTGATAACGCCAACTTGCTCAAAAAACTGAATTTCCCCCGTCTTTGTCTGCCGCTCATCGTGGTATTGAGCGCATTGATCAATTTCGGCATCCTGCTCCTCGTTTTCCTCGGGTTTCTGCTCATCGTCGGCCAGTTCCCCGGAGGAAGGCTGTGGGCGCTGCTGCCGGCGCTCGCCGTCCAGACGTTCCTGTCCATCGGCCTGGGCGTAACCCTGGGCGTGCTCAACGTTTTTTTCCGGGACGTGGGCCAGTTCTCCGGCATCGCCCTTTCCTTCTGGTTCTGGTGCACGCCCATCGTTTATCCGGCCAGCATCCTGCCGGAATCCATCGCCCAACTGATGGCCTTCAATCCCATGGCGGTCCTGGCCGGCATTTACCAGCGCCTTTTCCTGGGGGGGGAAATGGACTTGCTCCCCCTCGCGTCGGTGCTGGTTCTGGCGCTTCTCTTCTGCGTTCTGGGCCTCGCCCTGTTCCGCCGCCACGCCGGTGACATGGCGGACGAGCTCTGATGGGCAGCATTGCCGTTTACGGCCTGGGCAAGGCGTATCGTCACTATCGTTCGCGCTGGGGGCGGCTGGCGGAATGGCTGCTGCCGGGCAGTCCGCCCCGGCACGAGCTGAAATGGGTGTTGCGGGACATCGACTTTCAGGTGTTTCCGGGCGAGGCCGTCGGCATCATCGGCATCAACGGCGCGGGCAAGAGTACCTTGCTGAAACTCATCACCGGCACTACCTGCCCCACCGCGGGAGAGGTGGCGCTCAGGGGCCGGGTCGCGGCCATGCTGGAACTCGGCATGGGATTCCATCCGGATTTCACCGGCCGCCAGAACGCTTTCATGGCCGGGCAGCTCATCGGCCTGGAACGGCAGGAAATCGCCCGCCTGATGCCGAAAATCGAAGCCTTCGCCGAAATCGGCGAAGCCATCGACCAGCCGGTGCGGGTATATTCCAGTGGTATGCAGGTGCGGCTCGCCTTCGCGGTGGCGACGGCGAGCCGGCCCGACGTGCTGGTGATCGACGAGGCGCTTTCAGTGGGGGACGCCTATTTCCAGCACAAGAGTTTCGAGCGCATCCGCAGCTTCAACCGGGAGGGAACGACGCTGTTGATCGTCTCGCACGATCGGCAGGCGATCCAGTCCATCTGTGACCGCGCCCTGCTGCTCGACGGCGGCAGGATCGCCCTGGAAGGCGCGCCGGAGGCGGTGATGGATTATTACAACGCCCTCCTGGCCGATCGTCAGAATCAGCATGTCGTCCAGGAAATGCTGGAAAATGGACGGGCGCGCACCGTATCGGGCACCGGGGAGGCGACCGTGAGCGACATCGCCCTGCTCGACGAGGCGGGACGGCGCATCGAAACGGCGCGGGTCGGGCAGGCATTGACCTTGCGGGTCGCGGTGCGTACCCATGCGCCGATCGAACGGCTCGTATTCGGCTATGGCATCCGGGATCGGCTCGGACAGGTCGTCTATGGCACCAACACGTATCACACGCAACAGGCTCTGCACGGCCTGCCCGCCGGCTGCCATCTGTGCTTCGACATCCGCTTTGCCGCCTGTCTCGGCCCCGGCAACTATGCCGTGCAGACCGCCCTCGTCGATTCGGATACGCATCTCGATCGTAATTACGAATGGCGCGACCTGGCGTTGACCTTCGACGTGATCAACGTCGACAAACCGCATTTTTCCGGCATCGCCTGGATCGAGCCGGAAATTTCCATCGAACGAACATGAGCTTTGTTTCCTACGCGCAGAATTTCGAGGATGTCATGCTCTGGCGCGCCCTGGGCGCGGTCGGGCAGGGGTTTTACATCGACGTCGGGGCCAATGATCCGGTCATCGATTCCGTCACCAAGGCGTTCTACGAGCGGGGCTGGCGCGGCATCAACGTCGAGCCGCTGCCTTCCTGCCACGCCGCGCTCGCGCGCGACCGGCCGGAAGACATCAACCTGCCATGCGCGGCAGGCGCGGCGGCGGGCGAACTGGAGCTGTGGGAACCCGATATCTCGGGTTGGGCCAGTCTCTCGCCGGAAGTGGTCGCCCGGTATCGGAGCGCGGGCCATCAGGGTACGCCACGCAGGGTACGGGTCATGACACTGGCCGAAATTTGCAGGCAGCATGTGCGCGGCGAGATTCACTTCCTGAAGATCGACGTGGAAGGCTGCGAGGCGGAAGTCATCGCGGGCATGGATCACACCGATTTTCGGCCCTGGGTCCTGGTGATCGAGGCGACCGAACCCGGTTCCAGTGTGGAAAATTACCAGCGCTGGGAACCCGCGCTGCTTGCACGGGCCTATGATTTCGCTTACGCCGACGGCCTGAATCGTTTCTATGTCGCGCGGGAACATGGTGAGCTGCGAGAACGGCTGCGCCTGCCGCCGAATGTATTCGACGATTTCGTCCGTTACGCCCAGACCAAGGCGATCGCCGACGCGCAGGGCGCCGAGGCGCGGGCGCAGAGTACCGAGGCGCGGACGCGGGAGGCCGAGGCGCGGAGACAGGAGGCCGAAGCGCGGATACAGGAGGCCGAGGCGCGGGCGCAGGAGGCCGAGGCGCGGACGCGGGAGGCCGAGGCGCGGGCGCGGGACGCCGAGGA